>JAFGHM010000092.1 GCA_016930135.1 Thermoplasmatota archaeon
CGCCTACGTTCTTCCCGGTACTGAGGTGCGCGAGCCCTCGGGAAGGGTAAGGCCCTTCGGGGCTTCTTGGCCGTAGCGGCTAGGTGCACTAGCCAGGTACCTTCGGGTACAGGGTGAACTGCACTGCTTGAAACCGCTACGGACTTGGTAAGCCGTCAGCCACTCTACTTTTCCTTGTTCTTCTGGCCTGCGAGCGCGTGGTACTCACCACGAAGGGTTTATAAGAATCCAGATAGCTTGACGACGAGGAGCTGGCCCCCGTGGCTCTTTCCGAACAGGAGAAGCTGATTCTGGTAGCTGTCCTTGCGGTTGCCATGATGTTTGTCATCTTCTTCGAGCTCAGGGTGATGCGCAACCGGTCCAAGGAGATAAGACGAGCGTCGCAGAAGAAGGACGAGGCGTTCAACGCAATCCTCACGACGAGGTCAGTGATAGGCGTAATGCAGCGCCAGGGTGGGGATACGAGCGCCGCCGAGGCGCTCGTCTCGTCGGCGAAGAAGGCCATGGAGAGAGGGAATCACGACAGGTGCATGGACCTCTGCGACCAGGCCAGGGCCGAGCTGACCAATCCGTCCAAGCGGAAGCAGGAGGCGTTCCCTCCGCCTGTGGACGACGCGGAGAGGGACAAGCTGGAGAGAGTCGCTGAGAACATTCTGTCGACCAGGAGGGCTTCGTCGGCGGACTCGTACAAGGGAACGAAGCTGTCCACGGACCAGGACGGGAACTACCTGAGCGCGAAGTTCGAGATGAACACGGCCAGGTCTGACATCAAGAAGGCCCTTGATGCAGGAGTGAACACATCCAAGGCCCAGGACTTCATGAGTGATGCGGAGGCCGCGTTCGTGACAGGCAACTACACACGCGCGCTTTCGCTCGCGGTGAAGGCCCGGAAGTCCGTGAGTTCTGAGGCCGCTGCCGAGACCATACGCCTGAAGTCGGCCTCAGAGCCCGTCGAGTCGTCCGCCGAGCCGGGACCTGAGGAGAGGCCGGATGAGCCCGTGCTTGCGTGCGGCAACTGCCAGGCCCCCATCGATGTTGACGACGAGTTCTGTCCCAAGTGCGGGACGAAGATATTGCGTGAGAGGGTCTGCAGAGCGTGTGGTTCGAAGCCCAAGCCGTCGGACATGTTCTGCCGCAGATGCGGTGCTAGGATAGACTAGCATTGCAGGTGCTTGTTCTTGATCATGACTGCGGCGAGCGCCCCCGCCCCGTAGCCGTCGTCTATGTTGACCACGCCGATGCCTGCAGAGCAGCTCGAGAGCATCCCAAGGAGCGCTGCCATGCCGCTGAAACTCGCGCCGTAGCCGACGCTCGTTGGAACCGCGATCACTGGTCTCGATGTCAGTCCGGCGACAACGCCTGGGAGGGCTCCCTCCATGCCCGCGAGCACTATGATCACATCCGCTCTTTCGAAGTCCTTGAGGTTCGAAGTCGGCCCGTGGATGCTCTCGAAGCCGTCCAGCCTGCATGTGTAGCACCTGTCCGCAGTCATCCAGCGCCCATCTGACAATACTAATATATAACGTCCGCAGCGCTTAGATTAAGCCCAGCCGAGCCTCGGGGGAGACAATGGCAGAGGAGAACACAATCTACATCGGAAAGAAGGCGACGATGAACTACGTCCTCGCCGTTGTGTCGCAGCTCAATTCGGGCTGCGAAGGTGTCTGCATAAAGGCGAGAGGACGTGCGATAAGCAGGGCTGTGGACGTTGCGGAGATAGTTCGGAACCGATTCGCGCAAGGGCTCAACTATCACGACGTGAAGATAGCAACCGAGTCCCTGCCAGGACACGACGGGACCAACGCGAACGTCTCTTCGATCGAGATATATCTCTCCAAATAGGCGCCCAAGAGAACTCAGATCATAGTCCAGGCTGCGGCAGCATCAGAGACCTCTTTTGTCCCACCGGTTTTATGATGGTATATGGCAATCGGTCAAGGCTGATGTCCGCGGCCTCAGCGGTGAACGGATGATACTGGTCAAGCTTGGCGGAAGCGTCATCACGGACAAGGGAAGGCTCAGGTCTTTCAGGAGCTCCGCGACTGAGAGGCTCGCCCGCGAGCTGAGGCGATCGCCTTTCCCCCTGACCGTCGTACACGGTGCCGGTTCGTTCGGCCACATCGAGGCCAGAAGACACGGCCTGCACCTCGGCTTGAGGTCCGATAGCCAGCTCAGGCATGTTGCCTCTGTTCAGAGGGACGTCAGAGAGCTGAACCTCAAGGTCCTGGAGGCGCTGATAGACAGCGGCATACGAGCGGTGTCCGTCCCTCCTGCGGCATCCGCATCGTTCAAGGACGGGGCGATCAGATCGTTCTCGAAGGAGGCCTTCGGCCGCATGCTCGCGATCAACCTGACGCCCGTGACCTTCGGAGACGTGGTGCCAGACTCGAGCATGGGCTTCTCGATATGCTCAGGAGACTTGATGATGATGGCCCTGGCCAAGGCCTTCAGGCCTCGTCTTGCGGTGTTCTGTGCCGACGTCGACGGAGTCTTCGACAGGGACCCGAAGCGCAGCAGAGGCGCCAAGCTGATTCCCGTGCTGGACAGGAAGGCGCTCCGCGGTCTGAGCCGGACCGCAGCTAGGAACGCGGATGTCACGGGCAGCATGTACGGCAAGCTGGAGCGCATGCTGGCCATCGCCGAGCACTGCGAAAAGTGTATGATAGTGAACGGCAATGTGCCGGGGAGACTGGGGAGGGCCTTGTCAGGGAGGCAGGTGCTCTCCACTGTGGTAATCCCCGAGTAGGTGCTCACATGTCTGAAGACAAGGGCAGGCCGGCGAGGCTGACCGAGCGCAGGAAAGGGGACCACGTCGATATCTGCGCCACCGAGGACCTCGCGCAGGACTATGTCTATTGGGACGACATCAAGCTGGTCCACAACCCGCTTCCCGAGATCGACCTTGAGGAGATCGACACCTCCACGACGATGTTCGGTCGGAAGCTGGGCGCGCCTCTGGTCATATCAGCCATGACCGGCGGGTACGGAAAGGCGGAGGAGATCAACAGGAACCTCGCGGCCGCTGCGGAGAAGTTCGGAGTGGGCATGGGAGTAGGCAGCCAGAGGGCGGCTCTCGAGAACCAGGAGGTGGCAAGGACCTACTCTGTTATCAGAGAGTATGAGGTGCCTCTCAGGATCGGCAACCTCGGCGTGCCTCAGCTGATACCCCAAGGGGAGGTCGCGCCTCTGGATGTTGAGCACGGAAGGGCTGCCATGGAGATGGTCGATGCCCACATTCTCGCAGTGCACATGAACTACCTCCAGGAGATAGTGCAGCCGGAAGGCGACACAAGGAGCAGAGGAGGCCTTAAGGCGCTCGAGAGGTTCGCTTCCGCGTTACCTGTCCTGGCCAAGGAGACGGGCGCGGGCATCCCACGCGAGGCTGCGCTCAAGCTGAAGAAGGCCAAGGTGAAGGGCCTGGACGTCGGTGGGCTAGGAGGGACCAGCTTCGCCGCGGTGGAGTACTACCGCGCAAAGAGCGTCGGCGACTCCGCGAAGGCGAACATCGGGAGGACCTTCTGGGACTGGGGCATACCCACGCCGGTCGCCGTCGTCATCGCCAATGTCGGCCTGCCCGTGATCGCCACGGGAGGCGTGAGGAGCGGATTGGATGCTGCGCGAGCGATCAGCATAGGTGCGAGCTCCGCGGGCATGGCGGGCCGGCTCCTTCCCGCTGCCCTTGAGGGCAGGGATTCCCTGGAGAAGGAGCTGCAGATGCTCATAGACGAGCTCAAGGCGACCATGTTCTTGGTCGGGGCGAAGGACGTCGATGAGCTCGCATCGTCCAAGGCCATCGTGACGGGCCGCTCCAAGGAATGGCTGGACCAGCTGGAGGAGTGAGTTCCTTGGCGTTCCCGGATGATCAGAAGGACAGGGTCAAGAAGATCGACGACTACTTGATGCGGTCGCTGGGCATAATCGAGAACAAGACCCTGAAGACGGCCATGGCGCACTACCCGGCAGCAGGGGGAAAGCGACTGAGGCCTCTGCTCGCGACGATGGCGTCGGAGGCAGTCGGCGGCAAGTATGATGCAGCCATACCATTCGGGGTCGCCCTCGAGATCGTGCACAACTTCACGCTCGTCCATGACGACGTCATGGACGAGGACGACACCAGGAGAGGCATCAAGACGGTGCACTCCACCTTCGGCATACCCGAGGCCATTCTGGCGGGGGACGCGCTCTTCGCGAGGGCGTTCGAGGTCGTGCTCGATTCCGAGGTTGACGACACCGACCTCGTCAGGCTCGTCGATATCCTCGCCAGGTCCGTGAGGCTCTTGGCCGAGGGGCAGCAGTTGGATATGGACTTCGAGCGCGCCAAGAGGATCTCGCCGAGCGATTACATGAAGATGGTGGAGTACAAGACCGCGGTGCTGTACTCCGCCGCGGCCCGAGGTGGCGCCATAGTCGGCGGCGGCACAGACGTGCAGGAAGAGGCCCTCGCGGAATATGGAAGGTTGATTGGACTCGGATTCCAGATATGGGACGACGTGCTCGATCTCAGATCTGACAAGGAGACCTTCGGCAAGCCTGTCCTGAACGACATCAGGAACGGCAAGAAGACGCTCATAGTCGTGCAGGCGCTCGAAGACCTCAAGGGTCCTGAAAGGGCCGAGTTCCTTTCTGTCCTTGGCAAGAAGGGTGCCACCCCTGGCGAGCTCATGAAGGCGAGGGACATCCTCGAGAGCGTGGGCGCCGTCGACCACGTGACCAAGGTCGCGGATGAGCTCGTCAAGGAGGCGAAGAAGGCCCTGAAGGTGGTCAAGAACCCGGCTAACAAGAAGGCACTCTCCGAGTTCGCCGACTACATGGTGAGGAGGACGAGCTAGGACACACCGGCCTTTGTGATCCTGAAATCCGTCCTCCGGCCCTCCTCCAGGTGCCTGTGCTTGACGATGATCGCGCGCCTCGTGCCTGTGCTGACTTTCTCCAGGCGGAGTATTGCCTTGGCGTTGTGCAGCAGGACATGTCCGCCCAGCGGCTCGAACGTGCCCTTCTCGATGTCCGTATACACCTGCGATGTGGCAAGTATAGGCATGTCCTTCGTCCTCCCGACCGCCAGCAGCTTGGCGAGCTGAGGGCTCAGGGTCTTCCTCGCTCCTCTCTCCTCATCGTTCCGTGTCAGCCTGTAGTGTATCGTCGCTGAATCAAGTATTATGACGCCTACCTCGAGAGAGCTCTCAGCGAGCTTGACCGCCTTGTCGACGAACCTCTCCTGCTCCTCGAACGAGTGCGGCTCGAAAAACAGTATATTCTTCATTACCTCGTCGTATCCCTCTCCAGCGATCTGTTTGAGTCGTTCGAGGGAGACCCCCTCGGTGTCGATGTAGATCACCTTCTTCCCCATCTGGGCCACTATGCTCGCCACCTGGAGGCACACGTTGGTCTTGCCTGACCCGGCCTCGCCGAACAGCAGCGTGATCGCTCCGCCCTCGAGCCCTCCCTCCAGGAGGTCGTCCAGGCTCTTCGAGCCAGTGGTCAGGTGCGCCACGGCCGAAGAACGGAATCGTTGCTGATATACGTTGCGAATGCCTGTCAGCAATCGCATGTGGAGGGGACCAGACACCCTTATTACCGCAGAGCGCTCTCTCGCGCCTGTGGCAGTCCACAGGGTCGGCGCGGAGGCGCGGCTGGACTCCTCGACATGGATGGGGAGGGCCGTCGTGCTTAAGCAGCGAGTAGTGAAGGGATACAGGCATCCCATTCTGGACAAATCGCTCCAGGCCTTCAGGATCAAGAACGAGGTCCGGCTGATGCTCGAGGCCAGGAGAGCGGGGATAGCAGTGCCGGTCATCTATTCGGTCGACCTGGCCGAGAACAGGATAGTGATGGAGGAGGTCAAGGGGATGCGCGTTAAGGACGCCCTTGAAGAGCTCCCCAAGGAAAAGGCAGAGGAGGTCGCTGGGAAGATTGGCGAGATTGCGGGGCGGCTTCATGCGGCGGACATAGTCCACGGCGACCTCACGACCAGCAACATGCTCCTCGAGGGGAACAGAATAGTCACGATCGACTTTTCGCTCGGCTCGAAGACGTCCGATCTGGAGGACAAAGGGGTCGACATGCACCTTCTCGAGGAGGCCTTCCATTCGGCGCACTACCGCAGGAGCGAGCTCTTCGAGGTCGTCAAGGACTCATACGTCAAGACCTACTCCGGAGGAGTGGATGTCCTCAAGAAGGTGAAGGAGATCGAGAAGAGGGGGCGGTACACACGAAAAGAATAGCCTTCGCCACCAGCAATGACGGCAAGTTCAGAGAGATATACGCCGAGATGAGGGAGCACGGGTACGAGCTCGAGCACATCAAGACGATATATCCCGAGATTCAGGCGGAGAAGCTTGAGGACACCATCAGGCCGGGCCTTGAATGGCTGATGCAGAGGCACAAAGTGCCTCTGATGATCGACGACTCGGGGCTGTTCATCGATTCGCTAGGTGGATTCCCAGGTGTGTACTCATCGTTTGTCTTCAAGACCATCGGATGCGACGGCATCCTGAAGCTCATGGAAGGGGTGAGGGATCGGTCAGCCAGGTTCGAGTGCTGCATAGGCTTCATGGTCCCCGGGGGCGAGCCGCACATCTCCAAGGGCGTGGCCGAGGGTTCCATCTCCACGAGCAAGGTCGGGACGGGCGGGTTCGGGTACGACCCGATATTCGTGCCAGAAGGCCATTCCAAGACCTATGCTCAGTTCGACATCGTCGAGAAGAACAGGATGTCTCACCGGGGGAGGGCCATAGCGCGGTTCCTGGAGGAGCTTCCCAGACTGCTGCCGTGACAGGGCAGAATGCTTTTATCGGGGACAGCGATAATCCGGTCTCAGAGCCGGCCATGGGGTAGTGGTCTAGCTTGGTATGATACGTGCTTTGGGAGCATGAGGTCATCGGTTCAA
>JAFGHM010000093.1 GCA_016930135.1 Thermoplasmatota archaeon
AATTAGCGGGGGCTAGATTTGAACTAGCGATCTTCAGGTTATGAGCCTGATGGGATTTCCAAGCTACCCCACCCCGCTGCTTCGCACAAAGGCTGATGATATAGTTAAAATTATCCTTTCGACACGGCCAACCATCTCAGAAGAACTTGCGCAGGCGCAGGACGTCCTCGAGCGGCGCCTTGACCTGTATCTTCCTCATCGCGTAGGCCTTCATGACGCGCAGTTCACCTGACTGCAGCTGTTTGAATGTCTCCGTGCTGGCGCTGACCTTGATGTCCGGGCTGTCGATCTTGCCCTTCGCTAGTCCGTCGGCTCTCGCGTTGTCGAGCACGAAGTTGTACGAGTCGCCGTCGGTCACCTCTATCATCACGGTCCTCTTGATGCCTGCGAGTTCCTTGGCGAGTTTTGGGTCCTCTGCTGCCTTCTTGTTGAACCTGTCTATTGAGTCCTTGAGGAACTGTTCGACCACTGCATCACCCGAACGAGTCTAGGGGGCGGAGGCGTTTCCTCATGATAATGTTTTTCGAGGTGTCCCATGACTTCCGCGTGTGCGGTGGCAGTTCCCCGTTCCTGTCGAGGTAGTCCTCGATGAAGGCCAAGGTGACCTTGTCGTGCGAGTAGCCGGAGCCGATGTCCTGTCCCATCTGTTCCGCTATCTCGCTCATCCTGAGGTCCCTTCGGACCTTGGCTACGATGGAGGCCGCCGAGACGACGGGGAACAGCTGGTCGGCTTTGTGCTTCGAGACGACCCTTGGCCTGCACTTGAGTTCCGAGCAGACCATGCGTTCGAACCCCTCCTCGGACGCGTCGGCGGCGTCCAGGTATGCCTCGTCCGGTGAGAGGCGGTTGACTATCATCGAGAAGACCTTGGCCTCTATCTGGTTCATTGTGAGGCGTGAGCGCATCGAGTCTATCTCCGACGCTGAGAGTTCGATGATCTCGATGTCCGCGATGGCGCGTATGGCCTTTTCCAGCTCCTCGCGCCTGTCTGGTGTGAGCTGTTTCGAGTCCCTGACCTTGAGCTCCTTGAGCTTCTTGTCCGACTGAACGCATATGCCGCAGATCACGAGCGGGCCCATGACCGGCCCTCTGCCCGCCTCGTCGACGCCGCAGATCATCCGGGCTCGCCGATGGTTCTGTGCTTAGATATCCGTTTCGGGCTTGCGAAGGGTTAAAGTCGTCGCTAGAGGATATTGCGTCGGATGAACGGTCTGGGCCCTCAGGAGTTGTTCGGGTACGACCTGGGCGAGAGCAGCGATCTCTTGGCCCTCATCGCTCTGCTGTTGGTGGTGGTCGGGCTCTTCCTCGCGTTCGTCGGGAGGAGGGCTTGGCGGCATGTGATGTCTTTCATAGGCGCCGTCATCGGCGGCCTGCTCGGGTTCGCTGTGGGGACGGCCATAGGCGGTTTGCTGATCGGGTTCATCGTGAGCGCGCTCGCGGCCATAGTCGGGAGCGCGCTGTTCATCTTCCTCGCGAACCTGGCGATCGCGCTCACCGCGGCTACGCTCGCGTTCATCGTCGCTGGGGCGCTCACGGGCAGCACGATAATCGGGCTCGTTGCCGGGCTGATAGCTTTCGTTGTGACCATCGTCTTCATCGAGGGGGCGATAGGGGTCGTGACTGCCGCGGTCGGCGGTCTCCTGGTCGGGATCGGGGTCATGTGGCTCGGGTTCGAGATGCTCGTGGTCGTCGTGGCGATGCTGGGGTCGATGATTCTCGGGGGCGCCTTCCAGATGTTCGCACTGAAGGAGGAGGCGGAGCTGAGGGAGAAGGCGAGGCGTCTGGGTTCCGACTCTCCTCTGGCCATGAAGGCGGCAGCGCCTCCCGCTCCGCCTCCTGTGCCTGGGAGGCCCTGCGCGAGGTGCGGGGCGCAGATGACCTACATCCCCGAGTACAACCGCTACTTCTGCCAGAAGTGCGGGGTGTATGACTGACATAAAAAGGCCAGCCTAGCTACTGTCTGGTTAGTAAACTCGCCACGCTTTATATCGTGTCCAGTTTTACGCCGGCCTGTTGAAGCAGAAGTCCATGGGCTGTCAGGCCAAGAGGCTTGAGGACAGTTTCGAGCTGACCCGGGTCGGCGTGACGGGCGTCGTGAAGCCCGTGCTGGTCCACAGAGACGGCAAGGACAACCATCTCACCGCGAGGATGGACATCTTCGTCGATCTTCCTTCGACTCAGCGCGGATCGCACATGTCGAGGAACATCGAGGTCGTCACCGAGATGATCGAGGACAGCATCCGGACGAAGGTCTCGAGCCTGGAGGACCTCGCGGCGAGGATATGCAGGGAGCTGCTGGACAGGCACGACTACGCTTCGTTCGCGGAGGTGCGCATGTCCGCAGACTACTTCCTGGAGCGGAGGCCCGACGGCGGGAAGACCTCGCTCGAGCAGTTCAAGCTGATGGCGAAGGCGACCGCGATGCGCGGGAACGGCCTCATGAAGCAGATAGGCGTGGAGGTCACGGGCATGACCGCCTGCCCCTGCGCCCAGGAGACGGTGAGGGAGCTGATGTACTCCGAGACGCCCGAGCTGGAGAGGCTCGATGGGAAGCTCACCGTGGCGTCGCACAACCAGAGGAACAGGACGACGCTCATGGTCGAGGTGCCCGAGGAGGTCAAGATCGAGGCGGACGACCTGATCGAGATCGTCGAGGGCTCGCTCAGCAGCCCCAGCTACGGCATACTGAAGCGGGGCGACGAGGCCGAGGTCGTGCTCGCGGCACACAGGAACCCGAAGTTCGTCGAGGACGTCGTGCGGGACATCCTGGGGAAGCTGCTCGAGAAGTACTCCGACCTCGAAGACTCGGTGCATGTGGAGGTCAGGAGCGAGAGCGAGGAGTCGATCCACAAGCACAATGCTTTTGCGGAGAGAGTCACTACCCTGGGAGAGCTCAGGAGATAGTGATGAGCCCGAGCAGGAAAGGGAGGCCTGGCGCAGGAGAGGTCAAGGCCTTGGCGGTGGACATCGACGGCACTTTGGCTGGCGAGTCGAGGCGCGTGCACCTGGGGGCCGTCGCTGCGCTGAGGGATGTGCAGGACTCGGGGGTGCCCGTGATGCTCGCGAGCGGGAACGTGCTGCCGATCGCGTACGCGCTCTCGAACTACCTCGGCCTCACAGGCCCAATCATCGCTGAGAACGGGGGCATCGTCTCGCACAGGCAGAAGATCTGGATCTTGGCCGATCCTGAGAAGCCCAGGGCGGCCTACGAGCGCCTCCGGACGCAGATGGACCCGGAGAGGCTTTTCACTGACCGTTGGAGGGAGACTGAGATCGGCCTTCGGCGGGAGGTCGACCTCGAGGAGGTCCGGGAGAGGCTCCGCGGGTGGGACGTCGAGGTCCAGACCACCGGGTGGGCAATACACATCATGCAGAAGGGCATGAACAAGTTCGTTGGCGTGAAGAAGGCCTGTGACCTGCTCGGGATATCTGCTGAAGATGTCGCTGCGATCGGCGACTCGGACAACGATGAGATGATGATCCGCGAGTGCGGCTGGGGGATCGCCGTCGCGAACGCCTTCGAGGGCACGAAGAAGGCAGCGTCGTTCGTCGCTGGCAGGAGCGACGGCGAAGGAGTCGTCGAGGGGCTCGCTTGGCTCGGGCTCCTGAGAGGCTGATGCCGAGAAGGTTTTATCTCCGCTGGAATCGCTTCAGATGACGCCATGGCGATGATTGGCATCTGCTCCATATGCGGCAGGCCGGCGGCGTCGACCTGCCCCCTCTGCGGCAGGCTCGTGTGCCCTCAGGACTCCGACCCCGTGACCCATGTCTGCAGGCTATGTGCTGGCAAGGGCGGAAGGGTGAGGATCACGACCTGAGGGCTCAGAGGATCCTCTTGGCCTCTTGCTCTGATATGCCGGCCGCCCTGAGCAGATACCCGAGACCCTTCTTGAGGATCATGTCCCTGGTCTTGTCGTCCAGGAATTTCTCCATCACGACAGGCGCCCTCTGGATGTACTCGACGCCGAACTCCGACCAGTAGTACCGCGCGTTGTCCGGGTCCAGCTCAGATGCCTTGTTGTAGGCTGCCTCGGCCTCGTTGAACCTGCCGATCTCGAGAAGATACGAGGCGTACGATGACTGATAGATCGGGTTCTTTGGGTCGAGTTCAACGGCCTTCTTGTAGAGTGCCATGACCTCCTCCGGGGTCATCTTCGGGACGCCCATAGAGGCCTCCGCCTTGCCGAAGTACGCCTCCGCGCACTTCGGGTCGGCCTTGATTGCCTTCGTGTACCTCGATACGGCACTGTCGAAGTCTCCGCTCGCCAGGGCTTCCTGAGCTTCCATGAGGTCTCTGTCGATGTTGGCCATGCTCTCTCTCCAGTCATTCAGCGACCGTGTTGTGACATCAATGTTCGAAGGTCGTATAAAACATTTCCATGAAGGAATCGGAGACGATGTTCATGGGCCTGGATACCTCAGTGACACGGTCTCATCCAGAGCCGATGCTGCGGATGCGATCGAATCCAAGGGCATGCCCCCGACGACGTCGTAAGGATCCGAGATCCCGTTGACCCCTGAGAGAAGGCCCTGCTGCAGATAGCCGAGGATAGCCGTCATGATGCCAGTCGCGGTCTCGATCATCAGGACATAATCGTCCGAGAAGACATGCGAGGGACTTGAGAGGGCCTCGTATCCGTCGAAGAGCACTATCGCCACGCCCGAGAAGGCGGTGCCGAGCGCGAAGAAGGTCGTACGCCTCTCGTCGTCCTCGTCGTACATCACGGCCAATGAGAACGCGTCACCCGAGAGCATCTCGGCTATCCTGGTTGCGGATAGCGCGGAGGCCCTCCTCATGCCGTTGTCCTCGGCGGCGTCCAGCATCGTGCCGATGGTGGCGTTCCCGACCGGTATGAACGTCTTCATGTCGCTGACGATCTGGAACTGCGTTCTGTACTTCGAGTCCCTGTGGTCCGCCGCCTGTGTGTAGTAGAAGGCCGCCAAGGCGGAGAACACCAGGATGGCCGCGACAGAGACCGCGATCACGACGTACCAGAGCATCAGGGGCTCAGGGCTCGTCTTCTCGGGTGGCTGGACCTGCTGCTGTTCCATCTCATGCCTCCGACAGGGATAAGAACGCGCAGGCTGCATATAAATGAGATTGAGAGTACGGGGCGGGCTCCAAAACTATTTTATGAGTCCCCATTGTTCGGAGACGTAGTACGACCTCGAGGTGCCCAGCATGATGCCAGGCGGCAGGATGAACCCGAAGCAGATGAAGGCGATGATGAAGCGGATGGGGATCAACCAGGAGGAGCTCGCCGACGTCGAGGAGGTCGTCATAAGGACGAGGACGAAGGAGATCGTCTTCAAGGACGCGGCGGTGACGGCCGTGACGGTCCAAGGGCAGAAGTCGTACCAGATCGCAGGGACGCCCCAGGAGAGAGAGCGAAAGAGGGATGAGGCAAAGGCCGAGGGCGGAATCCCGGAGGACGACATCAAGCTGGTCATGGAGCAGGCCGGGTGCTCGGCCAAGGAGGCCAGGAAGGCCCTCGAGGAGACGGACGGCGCACCCGCTGAGGCCATCCTGAAGCTCATGGCCTCGAAGGGATAGGTCAGGCGTTCTGGTGAGCTGGAAGTAGCTCCTCGCTGCCTGACAAAAGCTTTATCACCTAGCCGTCATTCCGAGGACACCCACAGGCGAGTCGAGATGAAGCTCCACGAGATGAAGACCAAGTGCAGGATGTGCGGCAAGGAACTCATAGGCGACGACAAGGACGAGGACTTCGTGACCTTCTACTGCATGAAGTGCGGCGTCTACACGACGAGGCCTTTGGAGGAGTTCAAGGACGAGCCGAAGCCGCCGCCCGCGGCCCCTGCTCAGGCACCTTCGAAGCAGTAGAGTGGGGGCGGCTGAGGGGCTGTTCGCGCGCCCGGAGCCAGCAACAGGACAACCCGCCAACCCTTATATACGCAGTCACCTTTTGCCTCAAGAAGGCGCTCTGCGACCGCAACTCCAGAGCGCTGGCCAGGAGGCCCCGGTAGTGTAGCGGCCTATCATCCGAGCCTGTCGAGCTCGGGACTCGGGTCCGAATCCCGACCGGGGCGCCACCAGCCATCTGTTCTCATGTCTTCCTGAGTCTGAGCTGATAGTAGGCCTTCGTCTCGAACCTGTCCTCGAGCCGGAAGACGCCCGCCCCAGTGGACAGCACATGCTCGGGCTTCTTGCGGACCCAGATGGGCGGCCCGTCCGTCATCAGCCTCTTCTGGAAATCGATGACCGTGAGCGACCCTGAGGGCCTCAGGACACGATGGCACTCGCGCATGAGCTGTTCTTGGCTGTCCACCTCGTGATAGACGAAAGCTGCGAATACGTGGTCCACGCATGCCGCATCGAAGGGCAGCCGGGTGATCTCTCCCTTGACCGGCGAGACGTTCGGCACCTCCCGCTCTGAGATGCGCGACCTCAGCAGCGAGAGCATCTTGGGCTCGATATCGACGGCGATCACTTCTTGGCAGAGGCGCGCCATCGGGAAGGTGAAGTACCCAACCCCAGCCCCCAGGTCCAATACGGAGTCGTCATGCCCGAGGGGCATCCTGGGCAGGACTGATTCCACCGGTATCAGCCCCCTCCTGTGCTCGCTCTCGAGATGCTCCGCGAAATTGTCAGAAGCCTCGAACCTGTGCGCCTTCTTGGTCATATGAGCCGGTGGATTGCCCCGGAAGCCGCATATGGTTTGCGCCGTTCGCCCCGTAAAGGGGCTCCGGACATCCACGGCAGCCGTCCAGAGGAAGCTGTGGTATACTGGCCATGTGGACGCGAGGGCCGAATGACCTTGGTTTCTCATGGACAGTTATATCTAGTCATAGCGACTATTGACATCATCGCCCTCGCGCGGGGAGCAGATGGCCGCCAGAAACGAGATCGAGAGGCTTTTATTCTACGTGCTCGGTGAGAGCAACAGGCAGCTGCTGATATCCCGAGGGCTAGAGGGCGTTCCTGTTCAGAACAGGGCTGCCGCCCTTCGAGGCCTGCAGGATCTCGGTTGGATAGGCCATGGAGGGTTCGCGGACTTCGAGAGCAGCTACTCGCTCACGAAGGAGGGCAGGAGGATCGCTTATTCGCAGCCGCCTTTGGATTCGCTCCCTCAGGAGACAAGGAAGTACATCGATGACCTGAGGGCGCTAGATGGCGGAATCGGCTGCGCAAGGAAAGACTCCCTGAGGAAGTTGATAATGTCCCAGTGCGAGCACGGCAACTGGGACAGTGCGCTGATGAACTGCTTCGAACTACGCAGCATCGCCCAGAAGACCAAAGATGTGGAGGCCATAGCCTTTGCGCGGTTCCACGAGGGGCGGGTCGAGATGGCCCAGAACAAATGGGACGAGGCCCTCGAATCCAACCTTGCCGCGGTCGAGATGTACATGGAGGCAGGCGACAGAAGGGGAGTGTGCGAGGCAAACAGGGCGCTCGGAGTTGTGTACGGAAACAGAGGCGACCATGCATCTGCACTGAGATGCTTCGAGATCAGTCTGGAAATGGCTAGAGCGGTTAGCGACAAGTCGCTCGAGGCAAAGGCAGAGGGGAATCTGGCAATCATTTATGACCTCGAGGGCAGGTTTGAGGACTCTGAGAACGCCAACAAGACGAGCCTCGAGTTGTTCCTGGAACTCGGAGACTTGACGAGCGCTGCTAGGACCTCCAACAATCTCGGCGTGCTACACATGTCGAGGGAAATGTTCGAAACCGCTGCGGAGTATTTCGAGAAGACAATCTACACCTGCAGAGAAGCGGCGAGCCGAGGTGTGCTCGGCATTGCGCTTGTCAACGCTGGCTATTGTTGTGCGAGAACGGGCCAGATTGGGAGAGCAATTGAATACACAGAAGAAGCCATTTCGGTTTTCAGAGAGTCGAATGACCAGAACATGCTGGCCCTCGCGTACAGGAATTACGCCAGCATCGAGATGCGCAGCTCAAGGTACGACAGAGCGTTCGATTGGTTCGAAAAGAGCGTGAGGACGGCCAAGATCTCAGGAGTCCAGGACACATTGGCGGCGTGCTGCTATGAGTATGGGATGGCGCTTATCAGAGCAGGCGTGAACCCGCGGCTGTCCAAGAAACTCCTTGTGAGGTCTTGTACAATATACAATGACTTGGGAAACACCCAGCGTGCTAGAACTGTAAGGGCGCATTTGCAGGCTGCTTAGCTGTTTTGGGTTTGGCATCGGCAGAGCTCTTCGAAGCGAGGCGCTAGATGCCAGCACCCCATCACTAGTTCGCTACGGTCAGTGCCAGGCATGACCGCCAGTGATGTTAATCCCGTCAGCTGCAGCGCTCATCGCCACTTGAATAGAGTGCCATGCATGCCCACCATCTGGAGCCACTCCAATCACAGCCAGAGCTGCTGTAATCGAAAGGGCTAGCACTCCCGCTGCTACGATCCAAAGTCTCCTCAGCCTTTCACCCCGTGTCACGAAACAGCACGCGGATATTTCTACTATTGCATGAGGGCGATTTTCCGCCAGTTCCGGCACTGACTTGCACGCCTCGGCACACTGACTCGTCCCGCGAGAGTATATCACCGCGGTAGCCGTTACCCGAAGCAGACATGCCTGACAGAGTCTACATCACGATGACTGGCGTTAGCAGATGGCCGGTCCTGAACGCCTTGTGGGCTGCAATCTGCTGCAGGGAGTATGTCCCTGACAGGATCTACCTCTTCGTCACGAAGGGCAGGGAGAACGACGCCCAGTCACTGGCGCACTGGATAGGCGTGTTGACCGAGTACTATGGGAAGCGCCTCGAAGCTGTCATCAAGGAGATAGAGGAGGGCGACTTCGCGTCCTCTGGCAGGAAGATCACGGCGGTCATGGAGGAGGAACGCGCAGCCGGGAACGAGGTGGCGATCGACATCACGCCAGGCAGAAAGGCGATCATCTCATCCGCGCTCATATCCGCCTGGCAGAAGCAGGTCGACCATGTCTACTATCTGTACCTCGAGGACATGCGCAACTCCGCCAACCCGTACCCGATGATCCCGTTCCATCTGCAGCACTTCGTCGACCTGAAGGAGGAGGTGTGGAAGTGAAGGAGCTCGTGATGACCCGCCAGGAGCTCCAGATTTTCACCAACTCGCTCTACCGAGGAGACAAAAGGTATGTCCACGTCTCGTACCCGTTCTACGAACTGGAGCTGTTCACGCTCGACATCAACAGGCCCGAGCTCACACAGATAGTCCGGCCGAACGCATTCGACTGGGCAAGGACATCGAGGAAGCCCCTCGACAGGTCGGTCAGCGCGGACGAGCTGCCCAGCTTTTCCGACCTCAGGAACTGCCTGCTGTCCTCGGGTTTCCTCGACTACAAGAACGAGGCTGAGGTCGCGAAGAAGCTTGTAGACCTCAGAGACGAAGCGAAGGATCCCAACAAGAGGCCCAAGCCGGTGTTCGTCGCAGTGGACACGAACATACTGTATAACAGGTTCCTGTCCCGCCACTTCCCGATGAGGGACGAGAGCAGGAACTCGTCCGTGGAAGCAGCCGACTTCAGATATGTGCTCAGCGAGATCGTCCAGATGGAGGTCGACTCGAAGATCACACACAAGTACTCCAGGGAGGAGATCCAGGGCCTCGCGGGAGTGCTCGCGCACGCGGAGCTGCTCCGGGAGTTCGCGAACGCCAGCGGGAGGCGAGAGAGATGCGCTAAGCTCGCGTTCAACGAGATGAACCACCTGCTGACGGAGCTGAAAGCGCTGAGGATCAAGGGCACGGCCGTCAGGGGCAAGGAGAGGAACGACATAGAGATCGCACAGTCGTACAAGCACTGGGCGAGGGGAGGGGACTACGATGTCTTCCTGCTGACCGCGGACGAGGACATGGTGAACCACGCGAGGACGAGCGAGCTCATGACCCTCCAGCTCGAACTGCCCTTCGTCGTCCCGGAACACGCCAGGATTGACCCGTGGGGGACCTCGGACCTGTTCTACGACCTGGCAGTCACGTTCGGAGCTTTGTCTCTCGAGAACGCCGGCGTTCTAATGCTCGGGGAGTGGGGAGGCAAGTCGAGTTCTGACTACCAGCGGGAGAAGGTGAAGGTCAGATTCCTGGACGAACTCGCATACCCCGAGGTCGCCAGACAGCTGGAGGTCTGCCGCAAGGTCGTCTCCGCAGGCGGCGCTTGACATCGTCGGCTCGCTTGCCTGCATTCTCGATCGCGCTGTGTGTTCTGGTAAAACATATTATTCTGCGAGGTTCTTTGCGCGGAGCATGCATGACCGGGCCGAAGTCGCCCGAGCATACAAGGACTGTGAGAGTGATGGCAGGGAAACCGAAGGTCTACGCCCTCAGCACTTGCCCGTACTGCAAGCGCACCAAGCGCTTCCTGGACGAACACAAGATCGACTACGACTGCACGGATGTCGACCTGCTGGACGACGCCAAGCAGGACGAGGCCCTCGAGGAAATCGAGAAGCTCACGGGGCGGAGGTCGTTCCCTGTGGTCATCATAGACGATGAGATAATAGTAGGATATGACGAGCAGAGGCTCAGGAAGGCGCTGAGACTATGAGCGATGGGAAGCAGGAGAGGATCTACTGCCCAGTGTGCCTGGCCAGGTTCAAGAAGGAAGAGGGCTGGTCGGAGGGGGCCGTCGTCATCTGTCCCATATGCGGCCAGAAGCTGCGGCTTGTTTGGTCTCCCGAGGGATGGCAAGGCGAAAGGGTGGACAGAGGGACCGAGAAAGAGATCAGGGAAAGGGCGGAGAGCTTCGCCAGGCTAAGGGGATATTCGTTCAACGAGATGAAGGAAGAACTCATAGAAGGGCTCGTGGGGAAGCACAGGCTGTTCGGTGAGTTCTACTGCCCGTGCAGGATGGAACACACGCCGGAGTACCAGTGCCCGTGCAAGCCCACCAGGGGCGGAGACGTGGAGCGAAAGGGCCGGTGCTACTGCGGGTTCTTCTGGAAGAAACAGGTCTAGGAATTCATGTACCGCGCCGTGTTGGAAGCTGCCGGCGCCCGACAGTCAGTGCTAAGATCGTACCGTTTTTGGCCAAACGCGACCGCGATCGTCACCTGCCTGCGAGTCCGTGATACTGGCATACAGTGGTTGTGCAAAAATCTGGCACAACCATGCGACGCCTCCTTTTTCGTACTAATACTTGCCTCCATGAAGAATATCAAGAGTGATAGCAGGAGACACAAGGCTGAAATATCGCTCGCATGCTGGAATAATCCGTGAACGAGGAGCAGCTCAACAAGGCCCTCGAGCTCGCGACATCGCTGATGCGCGATCAGGATGTCGGCCGCATTCTCGACACCGTCGTTGGAATGATCACGGACGACTTCGGCTTCGAGGCCTGCGACGCGTTCCTGCTCGACGAAGAGAGCAACGAGTACGTCCTCAGGGCAACCAAGGGCTTCCCGGTCGACGTGGCCGACAAAGTGTACGGCATGGCGAAGTCGAGAAGCGCGGTAGACGATGACCTGACCAAGACTGAGAAAATCGGTAAGTTCACGTACCTCCTCAGGGCTGAGCCCGACACGAACGGGACCCAGTACTACAGCCTCCTCCACCCTGAGCGCGCCTCTCAGCCACGCAGAGATCCAGGGTCATGGCACGAGCTGGACGTCCTGTATGTCACATTCCAAGACGCCGAGGGAAAAATCGTCGGGTTCCTCGAGCCCGATGGACCCAGGGACGGGAAGCTGCCCAGCAAATCGCTTGTCGGGAGCCTGGAAGTCTTCGCCAGCCTCGCCTCGGTGGCGATGACCAACGCGAGGCTGGTCAGCGCGCTGAACAGGACCGTGAAGCTCTTCAGGAACATGCTCGACATCACCGTCGCCATGCAGCAGCCGGTCGAGCTGAAGGACGCGCTCAAGATGATCGCTGAGAGGCTGAACGAGCTGGTGCCGTTCGACGAGGTGAGCGTGTACATCGTCGACTGGGACAGCGACCTACTCATACCGCTCTACGCGACCGGGCCCTTCACGGACGAGGTGATGGCCGATATCGGCCCTTTGAGCGGCCTCGCTGGGATGGTTGCCAGGAGCGGCAAGGTCGAGATAGCCGAGGACTCGACAGAGGACCCGCGCGTTGAGGACATCCCCGGGCTGGAGCAGCTCGAGGTCAGGCAGACGATGATGGCGATACCGCTCAAGGGGAGGCACGGCGTCGAGGGCGTACTGGAGCTATACCGGGACAAGAGCAGACAGTTCAACCAGGTAGAGGTCGCCATCGCAGAGCCCTTTGCCGCCCATGCGGCCATAGCGCTCGAGAACGCGAGGCTCAGAGAGGAGCTGAAGGAGAACCTGGACGCCGTCAAGAAGGCCTACGAAGACATGAAGGACCTGGATCTTATGAAGGACAGCCTCGTGGACACGATCACGCACGAGCTGAGAACCCCGCTCACGACCATACTGGGGTACATTGAGATGACATCGTCCGGGATGTACGGAGAGGTCACGCCAAAGATGCGGGAGAAGTTCTGCGCCGTCATCGACCAAACCAGGAGGATCAACACCCTGGTCTCCACAATGCTGGAGATGTCGAGGATACAGAGCAAGGACTTCCATCTCGACTTCAGCAACGTCAACCTGGCCATGGTCACGCACGAGGTGGTCGACGACCTCACCGCCGAGATCAACGCGAAGAACCATTCGGTCTCCGTTCTGTTCGGCAGGGAGCTGCCAATCGTGCAGGCGGACAGGGTGAGGATACACGATGTCATCGAGAACCTGGTCAGCAACGCGGTCAAGTACACCGACAATGGTGGCCGGATCACCATAGGCGCTGACATCCTCGGCGGGAAGGTCCACATGTGGGTGAGGGACAACGGCGTGGGCATCGCCGAGGAGGACCACGACAGGCTATTCGACAGGTTCTTCTTGGCAGATGCGGGCCTCACGCGCGCAGACGGCCGCGTGGGGATAGGCCTCTACACGAGCAGGGAGATAGTCAGGAGGCATGGCGGCGAGATATGGTTCGAGAGCAGAAAGGGCGCCGGCAGCACATTCCACTTCTCGCTGCCCATGAAGCAGAAGGCCCTCATCTAAACGATACAAGAAGATATTCACTAGTGTTTTGAAAGCACTTTAATGATTAAAGAGAAGCCCGGGGGGGTTTCCGCGGCGCTGCTCACATCTCGCAGGAGAGCTTCTCGAAGACCTCGGGGGCCGGCCAAGACCTCTCCCCTATCAAGTAGTTGTGCATGGACTTCGCCGCCTTCTTCCCGTCTCCCATCGCTAGGATGACCGTTGCCGCGCCCGATGCGATGTCGCCTCCGGCCCACACTCCCTTCTTCGAGGTCCTCCCCTCGGGGTCGACAGCGATGGTGCCCTCCTTCGTGGTCCTGAGGTCCGGCGTGGTCATCGGAACGAGCGGGTTAGGGCTCTGGCCTATGGCTATGAGCACTGTCTGCGCGTCGATGATGAACTCGGAGCCCGGGATCTTGATCGGACGCCTCCTCCCCGAGGCGTCCGGCTCTCCTAGCTTCATCCTCAGGGCCTTCACCTGCTTCACGTTGCCGCACTCGTCGCCTATGAACTCGACCGGTGCCGCCAGGAGCTCGAACCTGATGCCCTCCTCCTTCGCGTGATGGATCTCCTCGCGCCTCGCAGGCAGCTCAGCATCCGACCTCCGGTAGAGTATGACGCTCTCCTTGCACCCGAGCCTGAGCGAAGTCCTGGCGCAGTCCATCGCGACGTTCCCGCCGCCGATGGTGACGACCCTCTCCCCCACCCTGATGGGCGTGTCGTACTCGGGGAACTTGAACGCCTTCATCAGGTTGACCCTCGTCAGGAACTCGTTGGCTGACATGATCCCGTTCAGGTTCTCCCCCGGGAGCCCGGTCCAGCCCGGCAGACCAGCACCAGTCCCGACGAACACGGCGTCGTAATCCTGCAGGAGCTCGTCGACGGTGTCGAGCTTGCCGACGACATGGTCGTTCTTGATGTCGACGCCCATCCTCCTGATGTAGTCGACCTCCGCGTGCACTATCTCTTTCGGGAGCCTGAACTCGGGGATGCCGTACACGAGCACCCCACCACAGTACTGCAGCGCCTCGAACATTGTCACCTTGTGGCCGAGCTTGGCCAGGTCGCCCGCAACGGTGAGGCCTGCCGGGCCGGCGCCGACGACGGCGACCTTCTTGCCCGTGGACGGAGGAACCTGGACCTTGCCCTTCTTCATCTCCCTGCGCTCCCAGTCGGCCAGGAACCTCTCGAGCCTCCCTATGCCGACGGGCTCGTTCTTCCTGCCGAGCACGCAGTTGCCCTCGCACTGGTTCTCGTACGGGCAGACCCTGCCGCACACAGCGGGCAGGTTCTGCTTCATCCTTATGATCCTGATGGCCTCCTCGAAATTGCCCTCCTGGACCTTCCTGATGAAGCCAGGGATGTCGATCTCGACCGGGCACCCGTCCATGCAGAGCTTCCTGTTCAAGCCCGGCTTGCACTGGAGACATCTCTGGGCCTCCAGGATGGCGGTCTGCCCGTCCTGCCCGAGGGGGACCTCGTCGAAGTTCTTGGTCCTCGCCTTCGGGTCCTGCTCGGGCATCGGGTACTTCTTGGGCACGATCTTCCTCGGCTTCTTCGGTTCCTCAGGCATCTACTTCGCCTCCTGCCAGCGCCTGAGCGCGACCTGCTCCTCCGGCAGGTACCTTCTGTTCCTCGCAGTGAGGTTGTCGAAATCCACCTCGTGCCCGTCGAACTCTGGGCCGTCGACGCAACCGAACTTGGTCTTTCCGTTTATGATGACCCTGCAGGAGCCGCACATGCCCGTGCCGTCGACCATTATCGGGTTGAGGCTCACGATGGTCTTGATGTTGTGGGGCCTGGTGATGTTCGCGATGACCTTCATCATTATGATCGGACCGACCGCGTAGACGAGGTCTATCTTCCTGCCCTTCGCGATGAGGTCCTTCAGTATGTCGCTGACGAAACCCTTGTGCCCCTTGGAGCCGTCGTCGGTGCAGACGTAGAATTCGTCGCTCACCGACTTGATCTCGTCCTCGTAGATCAAGAGCTTCTCGTTCCTGGCGCCGATGATATTGACGGTCTTGTTCCCGCCCTGGCGGAACGCGCGTACAACGGGGTACATGAGCGCGAGCCCGATGCCGCCACCTATCGAGACGACCGTGCCGTACTGATGCAGGTGCGTCGGGATTCCGAGAGGCCCGACGAGGCTGAAGAGCTTGTCCCCGGCCTTCATCTTGCCCAGCTCTCTCGTGGTCTTGCCGACCTCGAGTGCCGCGATCGTTATCGTTCCCTTCTCGGGAGAGAAGTCCGCCATCGTCAGCGGGATCCTTTCGCCGTGCTCGGTCGGAGTCACCATGATGAACTGTCCCGCCTTCGCCTTCTTGGCGATATGGGGGGCGCTTATCTCCAGCTTGATGACATCCGGCGTGAGCTTATCGGATTTCACTACCTCGTACATCCTAGCACGCATCCTGCCCGTGACCAGAACACCGGCCCATCGGGACTGGGCTGAGGCCATGACGCCTAATTGGCGCTGCATTTCCACGTTCATATATAAGCTTGCTGGGTGTACGATTATCTAGGGAGGCTTTCTTCCGATGGAGAGCGATTCTTGCGAGGCCTTTTTGACTGTTTTCCGAAATCGACGCCGCATGTTGAGAAACGGCCTCGTCACGCGCCCGTGTCCTGCAGGAGGACAGCACCTTCCAGGGTCACCCGAGGCATGGCCTCGATCTTCCTGTACACTTCCTCAGGAGGTTTCCTGACTCCATCCACCTTGAGCAGGACCTTCTCCACGGATATCCCGAAAAGCCTCTCGTTCTCCGTGAGGTGCGGCAGGATCAGGCTCCAGTCGACGGGGTTCAGCTTGGATATCCTGCCGCCGTTCAGCTGGTCCTCACCCACCGTGCGCTTCGGGTCGCGGACATATATCGCTCCGCCAGCGGCCAGGGAGAACAAGTTCCCTCCTGGGTATGGTTCCTGCAATTCCACTGGTCTCCCCTTCGAGTCGAATCCCAGGCCGTTCAGGACCACGAACCCTCCGCCGTAGAGAGGGTTGCCGGCCATGAACGACTCTGCGAGGTAGTCGAGGCATGTGCCGTTTATCACTACCTTCGGCTTCCCGACCGCGTTGATCAGCGGCCTCCCGGCAGCGTTGCCGAGGACGTACGCCTCGCCACCCTTGGCACCGTAGAGGAATGTCTGGCCCACATCGCCGTGAACCACCATCTTCCCGTTCGTGAATATCTGTCCCAGCTGGTCCTGCCCGTTCGAGTGCACGACGATCTCAGCCCCGTCCAGGCCAGAACCGAGATAGTCCCCTGGGCTGCCATACACGTCGATCCTGAGGCCCTTGGTTCGAGGCCCGAGCCCCCCGCCTATGAACCTCTGGCCATGTGTGCCTATGAGTATGGCACTGTTCCATCCGAGCTCCCTTGCCTTTCCGATCAGGAACGAGACGCCGCCGTCGCCTTCCATGGGGAACCCTTCACAGTCGATGACCAGCCTGTCATATGGCGACGAGGGCGGCCGGAGCTTGTCCTGGTTCTTGAGGTCCACAAGCGAGAAGAGCGATCTGCCTTCGCTCTCGACTCTCCTGGACGACCGCAACAGCTTGAGCACGGCCTCGTTCGCCTTATCGACCATTCTGCTCCGCCGATACCTTCCCGAGTCATACTTGGCATCTAGGAGCAGCGTCAGCAGCCCGAGGGCCTCGTCCGTCTCTGTGTCCGTCTTGGCCGCCTGCTGGACGACATAGGAGAGCGTGCCGTTCACCTCGGTCCCCTTGAGGCTGGCCAGATTGCTCACGAACAGCTCGAAGGCGGACCTCGGGTTCTTCCTGGCAATTATCTCCCTGCCCAGCTTGGACGATCTCGCCTTCGATGGCAGCTTCGCCGATAGCCCCAGGTCGTCCTTCTTGTCCCAATCGTAGGACGGAGCGGTGACGGGAGTGCCGAACTTGTTCGTGCATATGAGCCTCATGCCACCCTCCGCGGACTGCTCGGGGAAGAGGCTGAACACGAAGGCTCCGCCGTCCGTGTGGCTGCCTCCTCTCGCGTTCCAGTACACGTCCGCACAGCCTGGCACGGAGGGGAAGTCGGTGGACAAGCTCCGCAGAGCGGCATCGATCGCCTGCTTCTCTGATGCGATGAGCCCCAGTTGCACCTCACCGTCGACGAGCGCAAAGACCTGAGGCCGCAGCATCGAGGTGTCCGTGATACCCATCAGCTGGAGCCTGTTCTCGTAGAAGCTGTTCCTTCCGATTATGAAGAACCACGGGCCGTCGGGGGAGCCGTGGATGTGCGTGGCCTGGATGGACCTGTATGTCTCGCGCTTGGCCTCGGGGAGCTTGGCGAAGTCCCTCTCCGTGGTCGGCGCGAACGCCTCGATGATGTATTCGAGGGGGTAGCCATAGGTCCTGTTCAGCAGGTCGAACAACAGCACGGAGACCTCGGTGTCCGTCAGGAACAGCGGGGCTATGTTCCTCTGGGCGAGGTACTCAGAGACGGAGTAGTAGTTCGCGAAGTCGCCGTTGTGCACTAGCGCCTCGTCGAGCCCTACGAACGGATGGGCGCCCCCAGGATGCCACACGCGTCCCTTCGTGGGATATCTCTGGTGCCCGATCCAGATATGCGCGGTCACGTCCTCGAGCTTGTAGTACCTGATGACGTCCTCCCCGTAGCCCACGATCTTCATGACGATCATGTTCCTCCCGTGGGACATCACGAACGCGGTCATCTCCTTGCCCGCGTAGTACTTCCTGTTCATCCTGTGGCTCGTCTGGTACACGAACTCGTCCTCGGCCCTTCTCCGATCGAGCTTCGCGAGCCTGTTCTTCTTGACGAACTCGTCCAGGACCTCCTTCTTGGCCCTGCAGAAGTACCTCCACACCTCCGGCGGGGCGACCTCCAGACCACCGATGTAGCTTCTGTCCGTTACAGTGTCCACCTTGTACTTCGAGTCGACCTTGTAGTTGGGCTCGACGAACTCAGACTCGAGGGATTGCCTCACGTCGGGCCTCAGGTACGCCACCTGCACGAGGTAGTCTTGATCGAGTGTGTCCTTGGGTACGCCCATCTGCTTGTGGTCGAGGCCGACGGCTGCGATCCCGCCTCCCTTCCCATTGCCCCTGTTGTGCATCTGCCGCAGAGGAGCGAGTATGTGCTTTCCAGCGACGGGGACCGTGCTCGCGAGTCCAACTACTCCGCAGCCCCCCTCCGCTTCCTGGGCCTGAGCCCGACGGGATCTCGAGCCCTCGGTCATCCACCGTCTGGATTCGATGAGCCTCCTGGTCATGCCCGTCATCTCCCCACCTCCCTGGCCGGGTTGTCGCCGTGCCTCAGGAGGTCCGTCCTTCCTCTGAGCTCGGATATCTCCGTCATCCCGAGCCTGCTCAAGAGATCGCACCATTGCAGCCTCCACGCACCGTAGAGGTTCGATATCCTGCGCGCGCCCCATTCCGAGTCCATGATCTTGTCGAGGGTGGAGTCGGTCGTCGCTATCCCCCTGGGACAGCCGCGTCCGCTCTCGCAGTTGCCGCACCTCACGCATGACAGCGCGACGAGGTCCGATGTCCCGATGACCGCCCCGTCCGCTCCGAGGGCTATCGACTTGGCGACGTCCATGGCAGTCCTGAGGCCTCCGCTGGCAAGTAGCGTGACCTGCTCCCTTATGCCCTCTTTGACGAGGAACCTGTGGACCTTCGGTATGGCGTATTCGATTGGCATCGCGATGTTCTTCTTGGCGATCTCGGGGGCGGCGCCCGTGCCACCGTAGCCGCCGTCGAGATGCACTATGTGCGCACCGGCATAGTAGCTTCCCACCGACACCATCTCGACGTCATTCGGCGTCGAGACCTTGACGGCGAGCAACGAAGATGGGTTGATCGAATGGACCCAGTCGAGGTGTTTCTTGTGGTCCTCGACGGAGTAGACGCTGTGGAACGGGAACGGAGAGAACAGGCTGGTGTATGGGACGGCTTCGCGCATCCGGGCGACTTCGGGAGTGTTCTTGTCGTGCAACAGGTGACCGCCCAGTCCGGGCTTCGCGCCCTGGGCGTACTTGAACTCGACTATCCTCGAGCGCTGGATGGTCTCCTCTCTGACCCCGAACAGGCCCGTGGCGATCTGAGTGATCACATGGTCCTTGTAGGGCACCAGAGCCGCTGGGTACCCGCCCTCGCCCGTGCATGTGAAAGTGTCCCAAGCTTTCGCCGCCTTCGCTCGGGCGAGCATCGTGTGCACGCTCACCGACCCGAAGGACATCCCGCCGCCGTATATCGGGATGGGTATGCAGATCTCAGGGCCAGAGCCGCGCCTGTTGAGCTCGATCGCCGTGCTCATCTCGTCAGGCTCGAACTTCCTCGGCTCTGGCAGCTTGAAGTGCAGCTTGTCGAACCCTCCTCCTGAGGCGCCCGTGTTGCTCTGGTGGTCCAGAGGCAGAGGCTTGCCCGTCTCCGCCATCGCCCAGGTCGCGAGTATCATCTCCGGGGTCCAGCGCGGATCCCCGAGGCTCGCGTAGGTCTCGCTCTTGCGGATCGAGAGCGAGTTGGTAGGGCAGTTTGCGACGCAGAAGAAGTAGTTCACCTCACAGGACGGTCCTATGCACTTGCGGTCGTCGGGGGGGAGTATCTTCGCGTGTCCCTCGACCCTCTTGTGGACGCCGTATGGGCACAGGCTCGCGCAGAGGCCACATGAGATGCACGTGTCGGCCCTGGTCACTGTGAACCGGTTCACGAACCGAAGATGTTCCGAAGGCGTGGGGGCCTGTTGGGGAAGGACCGATGCGCATCTCCTCTTCCGGTCACCCACGGCTAGCACCTCCCTCGATGTCCGAGAACGACTCCCGCTCGACGTCCTCGTGGAATATCGCCCGTCCCAATTCTCCCCTGAGCCTGCGCACCTCACGCAAGCCCATCGCTCCCAGCACCTCGAGCAGCTGGTCTCTCCATGCACCCACGAGGTTGGTCACCCTCGCCTCAACCCACTCCGCAGAGGCACCCTTCAGGTGGATCGGGCACGAACCCAGGGAGCATGTAACGCAATCCCTGCATTCGAGAGCGATGAGCAGGGCTTTCTCGAGGGAGACGACATCGGCGCCACATATGATGGTCTTGGGCACGTGCTCGGCGGCAGCGATGCCTCCTCCCGCGATGAGCGTGATCTGGTCGCGCACGCTCTTGCCGACAAGAGCCATATGCGCGGCCTTGAGGCTGTCCTTCTCGTGCCTGCGAGCTGAGGGCCCGAACTCCATGCCATCCTCATCGTATACGAGGTGGACCACGTCCACGTTGCCGCGGACGAGCGCGAGCAACGTCTTCTCCAGTCCTTTGGTCGCGCGCATCCTGAAAGCGAGGACCGCGTTGGGATACATCGACTTGAATCGCTTCGCGTCCTCCTTCCACGCAGGAGTGAAGGGCAGCTCGGCCATCCTCACACCCTTCGGCAGCAGGATGCTCCTGATGTCCGTGCCCTCTGGATAGACCGGCACGAAGTGGCTGTTGAGCTCTGCCTCCGCGTCTTCCGGGAGTGAGCCCGGGGCTGCGAGAAGCAGGCTGTCAAGCCGCCTTGCGGCCCTGGCGAACCCCAGCAGCACCTCGTCTGTAGACGCCCGAAGCCTGGTCGTGTCCATGACCGTCGGGATCTGAAGCTCGATCAACTGGGGCATGCTGGTGACCGGCTCGCCCTCCTTGCTGAACTCCAGCCAGGGAGGTTTGCTCCCTATGTCTACACTGGTCGAGATGTACTCCCTGCCGTGGATCCCGTCTCTAGTGGGCCGCACGATCTCGGACATGTCCGTCCACATGCCATCGAAGCCCGGACCAGCGAACATGCCTCTGTATCCTGCCCCCAGGACGGGTATTCTCCCCGTCTCGGACTCGCTCCAGATCGTGGATATCCTGAGCGATGTCCAGATGCCTCGGCCGAGCGCGTTGTACTCGGGTCCCGGAACCATCGAGAGCGACCCCTGGGGGCATTCCTGGATGCACATGAAGCAGTTCTTGCAGAGGTGGTTTATGGGGTCCTGCATCTTGCGCGGGTCGTCCTCCTTCCTCTTGTGCACACCGTAGATGCAGGCCCGCTCGCACTTGCCGCAGTTGACGCAGTTGTCAGCGCGCACGATCATGAACTTGGGGACCGGGGGCGCGCGGTTGGGAGCGGATGCGAAGGAGATATGGTATCTCTCATAGGCCATCTGATCCCGCCTCCTGCTGTCCCGCCGGGCCCTCGTCCATGCCGTGTCTGGGCGCGCCCAGCACGAGTCCCCGCTTGATCAGATTGTCGTACTCGGGTGTGTTCTCGGCATATCGGATGAAGTCCTCGATCTCCCTCGCATCTCTGCCGTGCAGCCTCTCGAGCTCTGCCTCGAGGAGGTCATACGCGCTCAGAAGATCGAGTTTGGATTGGCAGACCTGCTCGCAGGCCTTGCACTTCATGCACAGGAAGGTCCTGTCGGAGTGCTCCTTGGTTATCCAAGCTCCCCTCGCCATCGCCTTGGCGGTGAGGAGCTTGCCCCTGGCAGTGACTCGCTCATCCCTCACAATGAGGTACGCTGGACAGACGCTCACGCATGCGCCGCACATGGCGCACTCGTCAGCGATCCTGAGCAGCTCCGTCCTGCCCTTTGGCCGAAGGCGCCTCTTCGCGAACTTGTCGGCTGCACGAATCAGACGCACGGTCACGGGAGAGAGCGCCCTTATCATCTTGAGAGCGGGCCTCATGACCTTCGGGTTGAAGACGAAGCCTGCGACTCCTGCGAACCTGCCGGAGAGTGAGAACATCTTCCCCGCGTTCATGACGCCGTGCGGGTCCAGCGAAGCCTTCGCCTCTCTGAGCGCCGCCAGCTTGGACCTGTCCTCGGCGTCCACGAACGCGTTGTTCCAAACGCCGATCGAGTAAGGCCTCGCGCCCGAGTCTATGAGCATGGATGTGAGTACGAACGACTTGGCCGCATCGAGCGTGTAGCCTATTGTGTTCCCCTGATCGGTCAGATAGTAGCACAGCAGGAGTCCTCTGCCATCGCTCAGGAAGTGTACCTCGAAGAGAGTCTCGAGGCCGAGCTCCTTCGCGAGCTCGTCCGCCTTCGACAACGCGTCTGGGAGCAGCTTGAGGTCGACGACCACCTCCGAACCCAGGAGCCCAGGGCCGAACTTGCGCAGCTTCATCGGGAAGTAGCGCTCGTTCCACATGTACCTCGCGAGGTACTCCTTCTCCTCCTTCAGGCCGACCGATCTGAGGAACTGCTGGAAGAGCTCCTCGGACTCTGCGCCCTCGATGCTGACGACTATTCCATCTGAGGACTCGAAGTGCTCCTTGCCCAGCATCCTGTTGGTGAGAACGAACTTCTGCGAGTTCTCGTAGATGATGTGCGCGGGGTTCACCGGGCTCGCGATCAGTGCATATGCGAAGCTGAGCGCGTCCGCGACATCACCGAACATGACCAGATGGGGGCGCCCTTTGAGCGGCCTGTCCCGCACCCTGAGCCTCACCTGTGTTATGACTCCCAGTTGGCCCTCGCTGCCGAAGACGGATGCGAACATCTTGTCGCCCTTGGAGAGCCGCATCGTGCTGCCGTCCGCGGCCACCAAGGAGACCTCCTCCACGTGCTCACTCAGATGCCCCTTCGAGAGGCTGTTCAGGCCCATCCCGCCCGTGGCCACCCAGCCGCCGACCGTCGAGAACTTGCTGGACGGGCATGATATGAGTGTCAAGCCGACCTTCTCTAGCTCGCGGTCGATGTCTGCCCATCTGGCACCTGCCTCGACAACCGCTGTCTTCGAGGCCTCGTCCACTGAGAGAACCCGATCCATGGCGGACACATCGAGCACCATCCCGCCCTTGACGGGCACAGACCCGCCAAAGGGGGACGACCCGGAACCTCTGGGTATGACGGGCATACCCCTGGATGATGCGAACCTGATGGCTGAGACGACGGCTTCAGCCGTGCTCGCCTGAACTACGACTGCGGGGAGAGAGGAGAACAGGATGTCCTTCATGAAGCGTGGGATCTCGGACTGGTCTCTTGAGTAGAGCTTCCTCTCGCCTGCGGATGATGCTACTCTGAGCCCGGGGACCCTGAGCGCTGAGAGCGCACGGGCGATCTCACCATGGACGGGTTCCTCCTTCGCCGAGAACCCAGATGAAGGGGCGAGAGGGCCCGCATTATTGGCATTAAAAGGCCGGCCTGTCGCTCCGTCATCGACCGTGTGCATCCCCCCTCACGAAATGAGGTCCCTCAAAGCCCCGTCCGGAGTTCGAGGGAGGGCACCATGAACACCGTGCCCCGTCCGGGGGCATTACATCACCGGTTGTCCCGTCGCATGCATCGCTGGTGCTGAGCTCCCCAAACAGGTAACGCCGTACGCAGAGTGTATATATAGCCCTTTCCAGGCGCAAGGGCGTCCATATGAGAACATCGACGGCCCGCTCAGGGACGATTATCGACAATATGACGGCGTTCTTGGCCACCAGTAACGGGAAAGGATATTAATACCGTCATGCATAGTCGCCAACCAGCACTAGTTGTGCCGACAGATACGACAAGCCGAACATCGCATGTTTCTGAAGCCGATAGTTTGACCTGCGTTGCAAGCCGGATGCAATTGTGCA
>JAFGHM010000094.1 GCA_016930135.1 Thermoplasmatota archaeon
CCACCGCGTCCATGCTCTCGTGCGAGAGCCTTGCCGCGACGACAACGGAGGCGAGCCGCTCGCCGAAGCTGAGTATGAGGTCGTTGGTCCTGGGCGTCAGCTCTTCGGTGTAGGCTACACCGTAGAGCAGCCTCTCGAACTTCGTGATCTTCGCTTCGATGAGCTCGAGGGCCTCCTTCCTGACGCCCCCATCCTTCTTGGGCAGCATCTCGACATGCCTGAGCTTCGTCTTCAGCAGGAAGTCATCTATCTCTTGCTCCTGCCGCGGCTTCGATAGGAAATCCTTGATGGAATTCGTGACTCCTCCGGCTGCCGATACCACGACTATCTTCTGGTCCTTCTCGTCCTTGGTCACTCTCGACATTCTGTTGAGGGTGTCCTCCGAGGCGAGGCATGTGCCCCCGTACTTCATGATCTTCAGGATCTCACCTCACCAACGTTCTTCGATGAACTGGCGAACTTGGATGCGGGCATCATGCTGTGCGAGGTCACCCTCTCAGGATTGTGCTCGGCCTCCACAAGCCTCGGTATCCTTCCGTGCATTGCCACCTTGCCTCCCGCAATCGCTATGCCCCCGATGAACCCAGGAAGGCCCTCGAAGGGTCCGAAACAGTCCTCCAGAGAGGCGGGTCCTGAGACTCTGTTGCCCACGGCAGTTGCCAGGGCGTCTGCGGTCGCGGCATCCTCTGCGATTGCGACGACGACATCCGCGTTGCCGAAGCTTATCGAGTGGCCAAGGGTTCCGCTCGAGGAGCATATCCCCAGCGTCCTCCCGGTCTTCTCCAGCTCGAGAGCGAATGCGCTCCCCGAGTCGGGCATGTGGAACACTTCAATCGTGACCGGCCTCCCGACCAGTATCGCGACATCCCCACCGTTGTCGACCCAACCATGGGTACACCCGAGCGAGACCATCGCCTCAAGAGCCTCCTGCGCGATGACGCCCGCCACTGCGGCCATCGGCCCCACGCCCGCTGCCCTCGCAGCGTCACACATGCGCCTCACGACGCTTCCACTGTCCGGCTCGGGACTGTAGGGCTCGAGAGTCGTCAGGAAGAACCTGTCCCTTCTCACCTGCCGCTCTATCTCCCTCCTTGCGGCCTTGATGGCCGTCACTGCGGCGTCGATGTGCTCGCGCTCCGCCCCTATGGTCGCGGCGGTCTCCTCGATTTCCAGCTTCGCGGTGACGAACTCGCTCATATGAGGATCTCCATGGCCCTCGGTGGACACGCGTCTATGCACACGCTACAGGCCACACATTTCTCTTCGCTGAAGAGGACCTTCATCGTCTTGGGGTCGAAAGTCAACGCCTTGGTCGGGCAGATGGAGACGCACAACCCGCAGTGTATGCACACATCGTCATCCCTCCGGACCCCTTCCTTGATGGGCCGGACGCCGACGCCGTTGGCCTTCAGATAGTCTATCCCCTTCCTGATGTCATCGGCCTTTCCGGAGAGCTCGAGCACCATCTTCCCGCCGATCTCGTCTATCTCCGCGCGGAGTATGTTCACGAGCAGGTGGTACTTGGAGATCAGGTTGTTCGTGACCGGCTGGTTCACGGCGTCCGGGCTGAAGTTCAGCACTACTTTGGTCTTCAACTACATCGCCTCCTTTTCCGACCTTATCTCGAGCCCTTTGAACACGCGGTCCATCGAGAAGTTCTGGACTGGACGCTCTATCATGAAATCTCCTCTCAGCACCTGGTTCTTGAGCATCTCCGAGATCTGCCTCGCCTTGTACATGCTCGAGAGGGATGATGTCGGCACGTGCTTCCCCTTCAGCTCTATCTCACCAGACATGAGCTGCGCGTACGTGACCTCCTTGAGCACGTCTCTCGATCTTGACTGCTGTGAGTAGTCGAAGACCGCCGTTACGATCTTGTCGTTGGTCACGGCGCAGTTCCTGGCCATGTCCTCGTCCAAGATCGGTATGGCGATCCCTATGCCCAAGCCGAGGGACGTGCCGTATCGGGTGAAGGTCAGCCCGCGCACGAAATCGGAGGACATCTGCTTGAGGTCGCCTATCACCGCCAAGGAGCCCGCAGGCCTCTTCGGGACGCCTTCAGCCGTCCGCGGGACTCCAGGGTTGAACTGCGTGCCCTCCCAGATGACGAACCCCTGGGCGCCTCCGAGGAATATTCTGGTGCCGACCCCGATCGTCCTGTAGTATGGGTCGTTCAATAGCGGGGATATCTCTCCGGCGCTGCTGTAGGTCGCATTGCCGAATTCAGGCAGCAGCTTCCCCATATATGTGTAGAGAGTCCTAGATGACGAGTTCGTGCCCGCAGCGTAGTTCTGATAGCAGTTCCTCACGTTCAGAAGTACCGCCTGGTTCACGGTCTTGAGGCTCACGTACGTGTCTATCTCCTTCCGCGGGTAGCAGTCGGTGCCGTATGAAGTGGCCTTCAGACGGACCGCCTTCCCCCTCACGAGGTCCTCGATGACGTGTGCCCCGCCATGGAGCATGTTGTTCGTCTCGTCGAGTTCCGTGGCGCCGAGGTAGGCGTCGACCGCCGCGATGCCAGTGTATGCGGGTATGCTGTCGAGCCACACCCTCTGCATCTTGATCGGCGGGTCGGAGTGGCCGAAGTTGAAGTACGCGCCTGAGGAGCACATGGCGCCGAATGTGCCCGTCGTGACGACATCGACCTCCTTGGCCGCCTTCTTGACCCCATTTGCCTTCACGAACTCCTTGAACTCCTTCGCAGTCATGACGGCCACCTCGCCTCTGGCGATCTTCTTCCGTATCTCCTCGTAGGTCTTCTTCGCGGTACCACTCTTCGCCTGCTTTCCGACATCGGTCAGGTCAATCCCTCCTTGAATGCAAGTTCGGCGTTCAGCACGGATCCGCCCGCCCCTCCCCTGATTGTGTTGTGAGCGAGCAGGTAGAACCTTAGAGACTTCTTCTCGACCCTGATCCTGCCCACGGTCGCGGCCATGCCCCTTGCTCTTTCGGGGGTGCCGGCGTAGCTGTCCAGGAGCGGCTGAGGTCTATCGGGCTCGCTCCTGACGATTATGGGCGTTTCCGGTGCGCTCGGGAGGCTGAGCTCCTGCGGCTTGGCTTTGAATCCCTCCAAGGCGCTGGCGATCTCCCTCGGGGTCGGCGTCTTGTCGCTCCTGATGAAGACCGCCTCGAGATGGCCGTCCCTCACGTCCACCCTCGCGCAGCTGGCCGATATGGTGATAGGGGAGTCCACGAACCTGCCCTTCTCGAACTTGCCTAGGATCTTCCTCCCCTCGACGGTCATCTTCTCCTCCTCGTTCTTGATGTACGGGAGGACGTTCCCGAGGATGTCCATCGACGGGACCCCAGGGTATCCTGCTCCGGAGAGCGCCTGGTAGGTGGCCACGCTCACGTCCTCGAACCCGAACGAGTCCACCAACGGCTTCAGAACGAGCGCAAGGCCCGTGACAGAGCAGTTGGCGTTCGTGACGACGAACCCGCCCTTCTTCCGCCTCTTCTTCTGCATGTTCACTGATGCGAGGTGGTCTGGATTGACCTCGGGGAGCAGGATTGGGGTGTCCGGCTCCATCCGGTGTGAGGCGGCGTTGGAGAACACCGCCAAGCCCAATTCTGCGCATTTGTCCTCGACCGGGCCTGCGACGTCGGAGGGAAGGCCGCTGAACACGACCTCCACGCCCTCCCGGACCAGCTCCTCTATGTCTGTGGCAACGATGGAGTTGCTCGTCAGGCGAGGGTCCGGCTCGACGTCGCTGAGCCTCCACACATCGGACAGCCTCTTGCCTTCCGACCGGTCCGAGGCGCAGTATGCTTCGACCTCGAAAAAGGGATGCTCGTGGAGCATGTGCGCGAACCTCTGTCCTATCATTCCGCTCGATCCGAGTATTGCCGCCTTCCTCTTCGCCATCCTCAGCTCACCTCTAGGTACCGTTTGTTCGCATCCATGATATGCCTGAATCTGTCTGGGTCGGAGTCGAGGGCCGCTTTCCGAAGCCCTCTTAGGACCTCCTCCATCGTCGCTACCAAGCGCCTCGTGTTCGGGTTGAGAGCCTGAATATCGTGATAAACCCTTCTGCTTTCATTCGAAAGCTCCAGGGCCATCCGGTACAGCTTCGAGAACGAAGTCCCCTGGACGGCTCTCAGGTCTTCAGGAGCCTTTCCGGCCCTCACGAGAGTCCCCGAGAAGAGAAGGGTGCACAGGTGCGAGAGGCCGAGGACGTATGCCATGAGTTCGTCGTGAGCCTCGAGGTCAACGGTGCTGACATCAGCTCCTTCGGACGAGAACAGCTCGGATGCCATCCTGTCAGCTTCGGGGGAGCCGCATCTGCAGACCACGACGGTCCGCGCCCTCGGAGAAGCGGCGTTCGGGCCGAACATGGGGTGCACGCTCGTCACGAGGAGGCCGCGGGCGGCCGCTGCGTGCAGCTTCGCGGCCATGTGCGACTTCATGCTGCACAGATCGAACACAAGCCCCCCCGGCCTCCGGTCCAGCACTGCCCCGAGGTCGTCTGGGCACGCGCCCAGAGGGCTGGCGATGACGATGATATCGAATTGCTGGAGAGATGCGGGGAGCTTCTTCAGGTTACGGTATCCTTCCAGTCTCTTCCTGGGGTCGAAGACATCGACCTCAGCTCCCCGGGTCGAGAGGATGCGACAGGTCCATTCGCCCATCCTGCCGCCTCCTCCCACAACAAGCGCTCGCCTGTCCTTGAGCGGCCTGGGCTTCTTCGACCTCTGCTCCGAGACAGAGAGGGATATCATCAGCCGGGCGTATCTCCTTCCGATCTCAGGGGCCATCCCGAGCGCCTTCGCCGTGTTCTCGCACTCTCGGACGACGAATCTCTCTCGGGCATCATCTTTTATGACGAGCCCGTCCTTTGACTTGACGCGGCCGATCTCATCCGACACCTCCTGCCGGCGGAAGATCAACTCGACCAGGTCGCGATCGATCCTACGGATCTCCTCCCTGAGCGCTTCCAGCTCGCGTCTCGTCATGTCATGCCTCCTTGGAGCATGAGGTCCAGGATGACCGCGGCTGCCGAGTTCTCGACCACTGGCACAGCTCTCGGGACTATGCACGGGTCGTGCCTGCCCGTGATCTCCAGCTGTACCGGCTTCTTCGTTGTGACGTCCAGACTCATCTGCGGCTTGCCGATGGATGAGGTGGGTTTGAATGCGACTCTGAAGTCCACGGGCATCCCGTTCGTCAGCCCTCCCAGGACTCCGCCCGAGTAGTTGGTCTTCGTCACCACCTGCCCTCCCCGGGCCGCGAACGGGTCGTTGTGCTCGCTGCCCTTCATGGAGGCGCATCTGAACCCGGAGCCGAACTCAACGCCCTTCACGGCTGGAATGGAGAACATCATCGCCGAGACGGCGCTCTCGACGGACCAGAAGAAAGGCTCTCCGACCCCGACCGGAAGGCCGAGGATGGTGCACCTGACCACGCCGCCGACGCTGTCCTTCTCCTCGTGGGCTCTGACGATCTCCTCCTTCATCATCTCGGCCGTGTCCCTGTCCGCGCAGCCGACGGGGTTCTTGCGGACGATCCTCTCCGCTATGCTGAACGGAACCTCCTTCTTGAGAAGGACCTTGCCTATCTGCACCGTCTGCGCAAGGAACGAGACGCCCTTCTTCTGAAGAACCTGCCTGGCAATCGCCCCCCCGATCACGAGCCCGGCGGTCATTCTGCCGGAGAACTGGCCGCCGCCACGGTGGTCGTGGTGGCCGCCGTACTTGACCATCGCCGTGTAGTCCGCGTGCCCAGGCCTGGGCACCCGCAGGAAGGCGTCGTAGCTCGAGGAATCCTTGTCGACATTCCTCACGAGCCCGACTATCGGTCCTCCTGTGGCCTTGCCGTTCCTGATGCCTGACAGTATCTCGAGCCTGTCCCTTTCCTTCCTAGCGGTCGAAATGGGACCTTTGCCGGGCGAGCGCCTGTCGAGCTCTATCTGTATGGCCGCTTCTGAGATCCGGGAACCTGCCGGGCAGCCCTCGACCTTGGCCCCCACGCAGGGGCCGTGGCTGGACCCGAAGATGCCTATCCTGAAGCACTTACCGAACTCGTTCAACGCCTCACCTCCATCCTGCACCCGAGCTGGTGCATGTCCGCGATGAACCCGGGGTATGACACGCTGAATGAACCCTCATCCTCTATCCTGGTCTCGGAGCCGCAGGCGAATCCGGCCACGGCAGCAGCCATCATTATCCTGTGGTCGCCCATCGTCTGGACTGTCGCTCCCTTGAGCTTCTGAACGCCCCTGACGACGCACCCGTCAGCTGTTGGCGTGATGTCCGCTCCCATGCTCCTGAGGAACGCGGTGGTGGACTCTATCCTGTCGCTCTCCTTCTCCCTGAGGTTCTCGCCGCCAGTTATCCTGGTTGTCCCACTGGCCACAGAGCCCAGAACCGCCAGAATCGGGAACAGATCGGGGGTGTGCCTGACGTCGAGATCCACGCCCTTCAGCTCCTTCCCAGCAACCTTGACCCAGTTCGTGCCTTTGGAGACCACAGCTCCGAAGGCGGATAGCAGCTCCACGATGGCCTTATCCCCTTGGGGAGATGATTGGTCAAGATCCCGCACGGTCACCTCGCCGCCCGTGATGGCTGCAGCTGCGAGGGGGAACGCGGCCGACGAGTAGTCGCCAGGAACCAGATACTCGTCTCTGGCAAGCTCCTGCTCTCCCTTGACGCGGAATTCATGGCCTGATTCGTCCACGGTCCCCCCGAATGCGCGGATCATCTCCAGGGTTATGTCGACGTATGGCCGAGACCTCAGCGAGGACTCCAGTTGGATCGAGGTATCACCTTGCTTGTGAGTGCAGGCTATGAGCAGGGACGAAACGAACTGCGAGCTGATGTCGCCCGGCAGCCGCGCTTCGCCCTTCGTGATTGGACCTGTGATTCTCAAAGGCGCCGTTCCTCTCATCTTCAGGTACTCGCACTTCGCCCCCAGCTGCTCGAGCGCATCGATGAGGGGTGACATGGGCCTCTTGACGAGGGAGTCATCGCCGGTCAATGTCGTCGTCTTGCTCAGAAGAGATGCGACGCCCGCGATCAGCCTCATCGTCGTCCCAGAGTTGCGCGCATCAATCGTGCCGGGCGCCCCTCTCAGCTCCTCGCAGTGTATCATGAGGCCGTCCGGACGCCTGCCTATCTCGGTGCCCATGGCGTAGAGCGCATCCAGGGTGGCCTTGGTGTCCTCTGAGATCAGCGGGTTCTTGAGGACCATGTGCGAACGCGAGAGCGCTCCGAGGACCATCGCCCTGTGCGTGTATGATTTGGAGGGCGGGGCGGAGATGTTCCCCTTCGGGACGGACGGTCGGACTACAACAGCCGTGGCACCACCTCCGTGGCCGGAGTGTCGTTGATGTGTGCCCGCAGCACAGTCCCGCCGTGTTTCTCCAGAGCCCCCATGATCTGCCCGACGGCAGAGGGCTCGCATATTATGGCGGTGGCCGGTCCTGTGCCGGATATCCCAGCTGCTAGCGCGCCCTTCCTCCTCGCATCCTGGGCGACGTCCTCGGACACGTCCAGGACCTTGGAGTACGCCCTCGAGTTGAGCTCCATCGCCTTGAGGTGATCGCCACTGAGAGCGAGCTCGAACGCCTTCTCGACATCCTTCCTTATGGGGCTGTAGTCGAGGCCCTTGACGCTCTCCTTGGAGATCCGTCTCTCGGGCACATGCAGCAAAACGTTTAGGTCAGGGTCCATCCTCGCCCTGTGCAGGATCGTGAAAGTCCTGTTGTCTGTCGCCACCACGCCTCCGAAGTAACATGCGGAGGAGTCGTCGAACGCCCCCGTTATCGTGACCTTGGCCTTGATGGACTCCTCTATCCCGGCCAGCACGAGGTCCATGTCCGAAAGGCCGGCGCCCAGGGCTCTGTTCGCCGCAAGCACGACTGCGTTGGACACGGCGCTGCTGCTCTTCAGCCCCCTGGATATGGGTATGTCCGACCTTATGCGCACCTCACCGTGCACATCGGGACGCCCAGGTGCTCTGGATGCCACCGAGCGGATGCAGCCGGCGACCAGCTCTCCGCCTTCAGGAGAATCGGCGAGGACGATATCACCAGGACCCCTGCTCAGATCCACGACTGCGTCCGTCTCGAGCGTTATACCGAATGCCGCCCCCTTGCCGGTGGCGATGGCGTTCACGATGGTGGCGGCCCCCCTGCAAGCGGCCTTCCCTATCATCCAAGCGCACTCCTGGCGGCCTCTCGCATCGCCTCCACATCGGGTTCCGTCCCGGTCCATACCCTGAAGGACTCGGCGCCCTGCTGTACCAGCATCTCCAGTCCGCCGATGGCCACGCCGCCTTTGCCTTCGGCTTCTTTCATGGCCTCCGTGGCGGGCGGGTTGAATATGATGTCGACATAGCTCTTCCCAGGCCCGAGCAGCCATGGCTTGAGAGGGTTGCCCGGTATCCCCTTCATCCCGACAGGGGAGCAGTTCACAATCAGGTCGAACTCAGCCCTTTCCTTCCAGAGCTGGCCCCAAGTGACCGCCCTCGCGCGGAACATCCTCGCGAGCGCGCGCGCCCTTCTCTTGTCTATGTCGACCACAGACAGCCGGGCGTCTCTTTCGCTCAGCACATATGCTACTGCGCGGGCCGCTCCTCCGGCCCCGACCATGAGTGACTTGAGCCCTCTCGTGATGGTTATTTTTCCGTCAAGTAACCGTGAGAAGCCATTCACATCCGTGTTTTCTCCGTAAACCATGGTGCCGCGGAAACTCAGCGTGTTCACCGCCTCCGTGGCCTTGGCATTCCCTCCTTTTCCGTTGGACATCTCAAATGCCTTCCACTTATGCGGTATCGTCACGTTGAGGCCTTTGAACCCGAGCGAGCGCAGGACCTTCAGGGCGTTCCTGTCGAACGTGCTCCCGGGGAAATCCAGAGGCAGGTAGATGCCACGCAGGCCCGCCTTGACCAGAGCTGCCTCGTGCATCGGCTTCGAGACCGAATGGGACACCGGATGGCCGATCAGTCCGAGCAGCACGACACCTTCTCTGAGCAGGTCGGACTGGAGCCTCGCCTCCATCTGGCCGGGGGCGGCCTCTCTACCTGGGAGGGAAGCATAGGCGAGCTCGGAGCCGATGGCTCGGGCGCAGACACGTGTGAGCTGGCCCTGGGATCCCATGCCTATGATCGCGAACCTCTTCCTTCGCTTAGAGAGCTCAAGCCCCGTCTGAGCGAGCATGACAGCATCAGAAGCGCTCTCGCAGGTCATCGCCACCTTCGCGATGTCACCATGCCCCAGTGCTGACCTGAGGGCGTTCTGGATAGAGCTCTTGGAGACGGGCTTCAGGAAGTGTTTAGAGGCTATGATGCGCGGCCGCCACTCCTCCCCTCGGATGTGATCCAGCACGGAGGCGTCTCTGTCGAGCTCGAGGTCTATGTACTCGAAGCCGGCCTCGGATGCCCTTGTGAGCATCTCCTCTCTGGCGCGCCTGCCCAGAGCGGATCTCCCGCCTTCCCCAGCAGATCGCAACGTGGCTATGGCGGGCCCGCGCACCACATGTCTGATCTCCCTGGCCTTTCTGAGGGTGAGGCCCTTGAAATGGTCCAGCCTGACCTCGACCAGGTCCGCTCCCGATTCGAACGCAGCCTTCGCTGAGCCCTCGATTCCAGACAGGCTGTTGTCCACCAGCGATACGACTAGATGAGTCATCTACTTCTCCCGTATGCTCTCCTTGACATACATCCCGAAGTGCCTTCCGCCCCGTTCCAGCCTGAGCGTGATTGGGTCGCCGACCTTCAGCCTTGACACTGATACGACCTTGCCAGATGAGCAGACCCTTATGGTCTCCGCATTCTGAACGATCGTCGAGAACCTCTCTCCTTCCACATCGGCCTCGATCAGCAGCAGAGGCCGCCTCTCGACCTTGGTCCTCCCGATTATGACCTTCCTGGTATGGCCGTCCGCCCCGACCACCAGAGCTTCGTCTCCGCCCGAGAGCTCTGACAGATACCTCGTGCTGCCGTCCGGCATGAGTATGTACGCATGGACAGGGCCAGCGTTCACCCTGAAGGGCCTGGAGGCCGCGTACTCCGACTCCAGCGTCTCCGAGTGTATGAGGAACAGGCAGGAGGAGGTGTTCCCGATGAGCATGCCCTCGCCTATGGTCATCATAGAGCAGGTGTCTATGCAGACCCTGTCCCCCAGCCCCAGCTGTCTGAGGGTGTTGATCTTGCCCTCCCTGAGGTCCAGCTTCGGGGACCGTTCCTCCAGCAGCTTCCTCAGCTTCGCGAGCTCGTCGGTACGCTCGGGCACCATGAGCACCCCGTCCGCGCCACGCTCCATCGTCTCGAAAAACAGCTTCGCCTCAGCGGTGTTCCTCGCGAGCATCATCAGCTTCGACCCTGAGCCCTGGAAGTGCACGATCAGGTTCTCCAGAGGGATGACCTTCCAGTCCTTGGCCGATATGACGACGGTCGTGTGCTTCTCGGCGAGCGTCTTCGCCCTGAGCTCGTCGGCCTTGCCCTTGATCTCGACAAGATAGCCGACGGTCTCCCCGTCCTCCTTGAACTCGTTCTTCTCGAGAGTGATGGCCCTGAACCTGCCCAACCCGGTGAGGCCCGAGTCCTTCTTCTCGAGCACGACCGTGTCGAAGCCATTCTCAAGCGCGGAGAGCGCGATTCTCTTCCTGTCTTCACTACTGGGCTGGAATAGGGCGCCAACCCATATCTGGCGGTCTATCAGGTGATCACCGCCTATATGCTTCCTCGGGTCGCATGCCCTCGAAAACTATGCTGGAGAGAGCTCTCGTCATCGCCACGACATCTTCGTGCTCGAAGACGTTCCTTCCGATGGACACGCCCTTCGCCCCGGCCTGCATGGCATCGTGCACCATGGCCAGGAACTCCTGCTCGGACTTCGCCTTCGGCCCACCTGCTATGACCACAGGGATGGGCGTCCCCTTGACGACCTCCCTGAAGGAGTCGATCGAACCCGTGTAGTTCGTCTTGACGACATCGGCACCCAGCTCGGCTGCGAGCCTGGCGGCGTGCTTCACCGCCTCGACATCGAACTGGTTCTTGACATTGGGCCCTCTGGGGTAGCACATTGCCAGCAGAGGCAGGCCCATGGCCCTGCACTCGTCGGAAACCATGCCGAAGTCGGAGACCATGTCGTCCTCCCGGCCCCCTCCGATGTTGCAGTGTATGGATACCGCATCGGCTCCCAGAGCTGCCACGTCTGGGACGCTCGCGACCAGTCTCTTGTAGTTCGTATCAGCCGACATGGATGTGCTCGCCGAGATGTGAACGATCAGGGCCAGCTTGCTCCCGATTGCCTCCCCAGCGAACGGCACCAGTCCCTTGTGAATGACGACCGCCGACGCGCCTCCCTCCGCGACCTTGTCGATAGTGGCCCTTATGTCCGCTATGCCCTTCAACGGCCCGAGGGATATCCCGTGGTCCATGGGGACTATGACGGTCTTCCCAGATGACCGGTCGAAGATCCGCCGCAGCCTGATAGTCTTGCCAACCATGTGCTCACCGAACGCATACCGTGCTACTATGTGTCAATGTCATTGCCATGGAGCAGGGCATATAAGTCCCTTGCTACTGGATGGCAGTGCGAAGGCGTACAATGGACGCAATATTAATCTATTACTGTACATATGTAATCATCCGATAGTATGTGGGACAAGATAGCGAACTATTTCGAGAAGTACCCATCGCAGGCTAAGGTTGCCAGATACCTTCTGAAGTACGGCCTGCGCATTGACAGGGATCAGGTCATGTGTGGTGATGTCCAGATAGCGGATTCCGCAATCGCGAGGGCAGCGGGAGTGGACAGGAGGGTTGTCAAGTCCACCGTCGAGACCATCAAGTCAGACCCGGCCCTCATGCGCTTCTTCTCACAGCTTCTCCCGACCAACCACCTGAAGAACGCGGCCTCGGCCATGGGATGGAGTGCGATCGAGATAGTCGCCATGAACGCACACGAGCCGGGGATCATCTCCGCGGTGGCCGAGATCCTGTCCAAGGGGAACATCAGCATCCGCCAGGCCATCGTGGACGACCCGATGACCTCGGAGGAGCCGAAGCTCTTCATTGTCACTGAGAGCCAGGTCCCCGCGGAACTCATACCCGTCATAAGGCAGGCGAAAGGAGTTAAGGGAGTCACGATTTACTAGGCGGCAGGGACGGACAAGCAGGTTCGTCGCAGGACTTGACGACCATGGCTGCGATGAGTGAGACCCGCAGGGCTTACGTCGCTGTTTTGACCGCCATGGTCTCCGTCTCTGTTGCGTCCGTCCTCATCAAGTGGAGCGAGACGGATCCGTTCGTTCTCGCCGCGTACAGGCTTGCTTTCACGTGCACCATACTGCTGCCGTACATGCTCTGGACAGGGGGGTTCTCCAACATCAGGTCGTTCGACAGGAAGGAGTCCTTGCTCGTCCTGTTGAGCGGCATTGCGCTGGCGTTCCACTTCGGCTTCTGGGTCGTGTCCCTGACGCTCACGCTGGTCGCGACCTCCGTGATACTCGTCACCTCGCACCCCATCTTCGTTGCGGCCGTGTCGCACTTCCTGCTCCACGACAAGGTCAAGCGAATCGCGGCCGCTGGGATCGCCATTGCGTTCTCAGGTGTTGTCGTGATAGCCATAAGCGACTACTCTGTTGGCGCAGGCACACTGCTGGGAGATCTGTTCGCATTCGTCGGCGGCATATGCGCCGGGATATATTTCCTGTCTGGGAGGGTCGCGAGGCAGACGATCGACATCGCGCCCTATGCCTTCTCCGTCTACGGGATATCGGCAGTGCTGTTGTTCGTCGCAGGCGGCTTCGCCGGTGACCCTCTGGTCGTCACCGCTCCCAGGGAGCTGCTGCTATTCCTGCTGATGGCCATCTTCCCGACCATCTTAGGCCACACGATGTTCAACTACGCGCTCAAGAAGCTGCCCGCGCATATCATATCCACGAGCGTTCTTGGCGAGCCGGTCGGCGCCTCGATACTCGCGTACTTTCTATTGCCAGACGAGATACCAGGTGTGGCGATTGTCATCGGAGGGACTCTGGTGGTCATCGGGCTGTACATTGTCCTGGCAAAAGGATATGACAGAGGCTGAGCGACCAGATTCAGATGGCCTGAGCTCGATGATGGAGCACCGGGCGAGAGTCCACATGACCCCGTGGGTGTTCGTAGAGTGTGTGACTGGTGTGTTTGCTGCCAGCCCTGGACGTGCTCCGCCGGTGGTGTTTCAGTGCTTGACCCAGCCGATCAGTTTGATTCGAACCCCTTGGTTCCTCTCACGATTCTGGCGGCGTTTGTCCAATTCCCGGAACGGCAACCCCACATACGATACCTTCATGCTCTCTCCTGGGAGAGACCGATGGATGGAAGGACCTAGATTCTTTCCATTCGGTTATCACTCGATGTAAGAACCCAGAACCTGTGATTCGATGCTCAGGCTCTCGGAATAGACCATAGAGGGAAAGGCGAGCGACAAGAGAGAAGAGGTCGACGGGGTTGGCCATCCGCACCTAAAGTGCCAAAATTGACCTTTCTTGACGCCTGTGCTGGCCTTGACACCCGTACCTTTCAAGTGAAAAGGATATCCCACGCTTCATCCTAGTGTGCAATCATGAGCCTGAATCTCGACGAAGTCGACAGGAAGATACTCCGCGAGCTCCAGAGGGACGGCCGTGCCTCCTTCAGGGACATCTCATCCAGGATAGGCGTGAGCACGCCGACGGTAAGCTCTCGGGTGCAGGCCATGGTAGACGTCGGCCTCATAAAGGGCTACTCGACCGTATTGGACGCGGGCGTCCTGGGGCAGGTCTCCGTGGCCTTGCTTCTCGAATCCAAGCCCGCGGACTTGGACAAGGTCGTGGACAAGATAAAGGATGAGGAGCTAGTGAGGCAGGTCTATGTGCTGTCGGACTCCAGGATCCTGTGCATGCTCTCTTTCTACAACCAGTCGAAGTACCAGAAGTTCCTCGAATCCCTCGCCCAAGTACCAGAGATACTGCGGATGGACAACTCGATGGTCATGAAGGTGCCCAAGGAGAGCCCGAGGGCGGCGCTCACGGATGAAGCTGGCCTGATGATCCGATGCTACTACTGCGGGCACATGATGAAAGACGAGGGCGTCAAGATCAAGCTGGACGGCAAGTACCACTATCTCTGCTGCAGCGTCTGCGAGAAGCTGTACAGGGAGAAGTACGAAAAACTCAAGAAGTCGGCCGGGAACATAGGCCCGATCGTTCAAGAGTCGCATGCCGTGGCGCACTCACACTAGTGTGCGGCTCGGTCGCGTTCAGGCATATCTCTCTGGGTTCTTGTCGAAAACCTTCTTGCAGCCTGGCGCGCAGAAGAAGTACTCCTTGCCGTCGTATGTGGACTTCCACTTGGCCGTCTTGGAATCTACTTCCATCTTGCATATTGGGTCTATTGCCATGACCATCCACTCCTGACAATGTGGGAGCGGAGCCAGGGTCTCTCATTCGCGGGGCGCTGACAAGATTCCCGCTCCGCTCCGCGGTTAACCATACCCTGTCCGGTGGGATATTCGTTGTGCCGTATTGCTCAGGATATGGCGGAAGGACCATCTGGAGACCGCGAAACAACAACCCTTATATTCGCGGAGCAGGTTTGCGAACCCCGCATCTTGGTGTGTGTCGATGGCAAGTACCCGGAAATCGATGGAGAGCTCAGTCACCAACGCCATAATCTCTCAGTTCGCGGAGGACATGGCTTCGTTCTCACAGGTCGATGTCATAGTCGTCGGCGGAGGTCCGAGCGGGCTCATGGCCGCCCTCGACCTCGCCAAGAAGAATGTCAAGGTGCTCGTGGTCGAGAGGAACCCCCACCTCGGGGGCGGATTCTGGCTTGGCGGGTTCTTCATGAACACCGTCACGATCAGGTCGCCCGCTGAGAAGATAATGGATGAGCTCGGGGTGAAGTACAAACGGTTCCAGAAAGGCCTCTACGGTGCCCCTGGTCCTCTCATGTGTTCCAAGCTCATTGCGGCGGCTTGCGAGGCCGGCGCAGGCATGCTCAACATGGTCTCCTTCGACGACGTTGTTCTGAGGGAGAAGAACAGGGTTGCGGGGGTCGTTGTCAACTGGACCTCCGCATCAACCCTGCCCAAGGCGATCAGCATGGTTGACCCGGTTGCGCTCGAATCGAAGGTCGTGATTGATGCGACTGGGCATGACGCATGTGTGGTCAGGAAGCTGGAGGAGCGGGGGCTCTACAAGGTGCCGGGTTTCGGGGCGATGTGGATAGAGAAGAGTGAGGACGAAGTCGTGAGGCACAGCGGGTTCTGTCACCCCGGACTGATAGTCACGGGAATGGCAGTGTCCACGACCTTCGGCCTCCCGAGGATGGGCCCGACCTTCGGCTCGATGCTGCTTTCAGGAAGGAAGGGAGCGAAGGCCGCCTATGACTTCCTCAGAAAGCGTTCGAAGTAGGATTCTGAGACGGATCGAGATATGTCCATCTGGAGGCGGTGTGAGCGCGGACATTGGCACTTCCCTCTGCTTAGTGAAGTCCGGCTTCCCATCTGTGCGCGCAAGACTGAGACCTCAGCTCCCGTAGAATCCTTTCGGCAATCAACTCGGAGCAGCTACCCTGTATGCATGAGTCTAGTCGCCCTTCATCATGTCCAGTATCCTCATGTAGCCCATGTAGCTCTTGACAGCTATGTACCTCAGGGGCTCCGGGGGCGTGTACGGAGGGAGGTCGTTCTGGTAGAACGGCATGCGTTTCCACTTGTCGTCTTCACCCGCATGTATGTCAGCAATCACCTTGCCGAACAGAAACGAGAGCGTGACACCGTGACCTGAGTATCCAATCCCGTAGTAGATGTTCTTGTTCTTGCCCGTCACCCCGACAGATTGGGCCATGTTGAAGGAATACGTCAACGCGCCGGTCCAGATGTGCTCCAGCTCGACACCCTTCAATTCCGGATATATCCTGACTAGCTCCCTGTGCAGGGCCTTTCTTCTCTTGTTCAGGTCCTTTTTGTAGGTCAGGGAATCATTGAAGAAGTACTCTGCGTTCCCGGCGCCGATGATGATCCTATTGTCATCCGTTGTGCCTAGGTGATAGAGATACATGTGATCGTCGTGGAACGGGATCCTGCTGGCCCAGCCGATGTCTGACAGAGCATCCTTATCGAGCACCTTTGTCGCCGCGATCTCGGTATGCAACACTGGGAGTCTGCTCTTGAAGAAGCCCAGCTTCGACGAATATGCATCAGTTCCTAGGACAACAGCTCCAGCAGTCACGGTGCGCAGTCCTCCGTCAGCGCCCCTCACGAGCAACCGTATAGGCTTGCCTTCATCGACTCGCAGCACAGGGCTGTTCTCGTAGATGACGACTCCTGCGTTTTCCGCTGCCCTCTTCAGAGCCTGTACCATCTTCATGGGCTCCAATTCGGCCGCGTTTGGGTCGTGCAGGCCACCAGCATACACCTTGGTCCCGATCTCGTCCGCCACCCGTTCTCGGTCCCAGTACTCGATGGGCACCCCCATCGATGATGTCTTGCCTGCATATTCCTTGGATTTCTCGGCGCCCTTCTCAGCCTTGTTGACAAGTAGCGATCCGCTGGGCCTGATGAAGGACCCGCATCCGTTCGTCTTCATCAGCTCCGAGATCTCTCTGATGCACTGCGCTGTGGCGTCATACGTGAGCCTGTGTGTCTCGGGGCGGACCATCGACATGTAGTCCATGCTCGGCTGGTTCAGGGCCATCCCGCCATTCCTGCCGGACGCCCCGTATCCAGCGCCTTCGGCCTCCAGCACGATGACCTCTCTCTCGGCAAGGAGCCTCTTGATGTGATATGCAGCGGATAGTCCGGTATATCCAGCACCTATCACAGCGACATCAGCCTTCACATCGTTCGCCAGTGAGGGATTTCTGGGCAGGCTGCCATTCTTCCATAAGCATAAGCCTTTGTCCTGCCGCGTTCTTTCAACCCCCTTCACCCACGTCGGTCGTGGCCGTAGCCACTCCCGGGCAATGGGACTACTCCTCCTTCAGCCTTTCCTCGTCATGTGCCGAAATCACTCAGCTTCTTCCACAGATATCATCCAAGCCCAGTTACGAGGTACTCTTAGGACCGCGATCGGGTTTTGGTCCACTGCTCCCGCAAGAGCCCAGGAGCCAGGAAAGTCTAAGTGTTTCCGTGGAAGGATGAGAGGTCGTTGACGGTCATCTCACTCTTCAGCGCGTGTTCCATGGCCATTATGGCGGCCTTGGCGCCCTGCATCGTTGTGAAGAAGGGTATCTCCAGTTCCACCGCCAGCCGTCGCATCATATAGCCGTCCCTTCTCGCCCCCGAGGCCTCCGTGGGCGTGTTGATCACGAGCTGTACGTCGCCGGATCTCATCAGGCTAAGCGCATCGGGGGAGCCCTGTTCCGAGATGCGGAAGATCATGGTCGACTCGATGTTGCCTGCCCTGAGGGCGTCCGCGGTGCCTTTTGTCGCGAAGAGGCGGAACTTCATCGCCTTCAGCCGCTTCGCGAGCCTCACTGCAGCCTGCTTGTCCTCGTCTCTTACGCTGATGTACGCACTGCCTTCCTTCGGAAGCTTCTGGCCAGAGGCGATGAGTGCTTTCCAGACCGCGGCTGGATACTCGTCGTCTATCCCCATGACCTCACCCGTGGACTTCATCTCGGGCCCGAGTATGCTGTCAACGCCAGGAAGCTTCAGGAATGGGAACACTGAGGCCTTGACGGCCACGTGCCCTATCCTCGCCTCCCCCTTGAGGCCCAGCTCCTTGAGGCTCTTCCCGAGCATCACCTTCGCGGCAATCTTGGCGAGCGGAACGCCTGTGGCCTTGGAAATGACGGGCACGGTCCTGCTCGCCCTCGGGTTCGCTTCGAGCATGAATATCTCTCCATCTCTGTACGCGAGCTGCAGGTTCATCAGCCCCACGGTTTCCAGGGCCAGCGCGACCTTTCTCGTGATCCCCTTGATCTGCTTCACCACATCCGGCCCCAGCGTCTGGGGCGGAAGCACCATAGTGGCGTCGCCCGAGTGCACGCCCGCCTCCTCGATGTGCTCCATGATGCCGCCTATGTAGACGTCCTTGCCATCGGAGACCGCGTCCACATCGATCTCTATTGCGTGGTCGAGGTACTTGTCGACAAGTATCGGATGCTTCTTGGACACCTTGACCGCGCTGCGCATGTAAGTCTCCAGCTCCGACTCCTTGTAGACAATCTCCATCGCGCGGCCGCCAAGGACATAGCTAGGGCGGATGAGCACAGGATAGCCTATCTCGCTGGCGAGGTTCTTGACCTCTCCGAACGAGAACCCAGTGCCTGACTTCGGCTGGCTTATGCCGAGATCGTCCATCAGCTTCGAGAACTTCTTCCTGTCTTCCGCAAGGTCTATCGACTCCGGGGATGTGCCGAGTATCTTCGTCTTACTGTTCTTCAATTCCCTCTGGAGAGGTAGTGCGAGGTTGATTGCCGTCTGCCCTCCGAACTGCAGTATGATGCCGTCCGCATCCTCCTTGTCGATGACATTGAGGACATCCTCAGCCGTGATGGGCTCGAAGTAGAGTCTCGTAGAGACGTCGAAATCAGTGGAGACCGTCTCCGGGTTGTTGTTGATTATGATGGAGTCAATGCCTTCCTCCTTAAGCGCCATCGCCCCATGGACGCAGCAGTAGTCGAACTCTATGCCCTGCCCTATCCTGATTGGGCCAGCACCGACCACGATGACCTTCTTCCCCTGAGAGGTCCTCGCTTCGCATTCGGATTCGAAGGTGGAGTAGTAGTATGGCGTCTCCGCTTCGAACTCGGCCGCGCATGTGTCAACCATCTTGAACGTGGCGCTCAGGTTCAGAGACTGCCTGAGGTTCCTGATAGTCCGCTCCTCCTTGCCCGTAAGATATGCGATGTACTCGTCTCCGAATCCGAGTCTCTTCGCCTTCACCAGGATCTTGTCAAGATGTCCATTCTCGAGCTCTCTCTCCATCTCGACTATCTCTCTCACTTTGGCCACGAAAAAGGGGTCCCATCTCGTCAGGTCGCAGACATCCTTCACTGGCCATCCCCTTCTGAGGACCTCAGCGATCATGAACAGCCGGGAGTCCGTCGGCTCCGCGAGTCCCTGGCGGAGAGCCTCATCGTCCCACTTCTCAGGCTCGAGCCCTATCCTGTCGATCTCAAGCGACCGCACTGCCTTCATGAGCGCCTCCGCCACGTTCCTTCCTATCGCCATGACCTCGCCCGTGCTCTTCATCTGTGTTCCGAGGCGTCTGTCGACCGTCCTGAACTTGTCGAAGGGCCATCTCGGGACCTTCATGACCACATAGTCTATCGATGGCTCGAAGGCCGCGCATGTCTTGCCTGTGATCGCGTTCGGTATCTCGTCTAGGGTCTTTCCGATTGCGATCTTGGCTGCCACCCTCGCTATCGGATACCCCGTGGCCTTCGAGGCGAGCGCAGAGCTCCTGGAAACCCTCGGGTTCACCTCTATGACCCTGTACTCGCCGGTGGTCGGGTGCATGGCGAACTGGATGTTCGCTCCTCCTTCGATCCCGAGGGCGCGGATGATCTTAATGGTCGCGCACCTCAGGAGCTGATGGTCTCGGTCGCTGAGCGTCTGCGCGGGAGCGACGACCATGCTCTCGCCTGTGTGTATGCCCATCGGGTCGATGTTCTCCATGTTGCAGACGATGATGCAGTTGTCGTTCGAGTCCCTCATGACCTCGTACTCGAACTCCTTCCAGCCGATCACGCTCTCCTCGACGAGGACCTGCCGTATGCGTGAGTATGCGAGCCCTCTGCCGACGACTTCAACGAGTTCAGCGTCGTCGTGGACGATGCCGCCCCCAGTTCCTCCGAGCGTGAAGGCGGGTCTTATCAGGACGGGATATCCGCCGATCTCCTCGACCGCCTTCCTTGCGCCTTCGATGGAGTTCGTGGTCTTACTCTTCGGGATCGGCTCTCCGAGCTCCAGCATAGTCTTCCTGAACAGCTCGCGGTCCTCGGACAGAGAAATGGCCTTGGGCTGGCTTCCGAGGAGCTCGACCCCGAGCCGTTCAAGGGTGCCGTTCTCTGAGAGCTCAGAGCAGATGTTGAGCGCGGTCTGGCCGCCCATGCCGGAGAGTATACCCTGGACCTTTTCCTTCTGGATGATCTTCGTTATCGTTTCCGCGTTGAGGGGCTCTATGTACACTACATCCGCTGTCTCAGGGTCCGTCTGGATGGTAGCGGGGTTCGAGTTGACGAGGACGGTCTTGTAGCCCTCTTCCCTGAGCGATCTGCATGCCTGCGTGCCGGAGAAGTCGAATTCAGCGGCCTGTCCTATCACTATGGGACCTGAGCCTATCACCATCAGCTTCTCGAGGTCGGTCCTCCCTGGCATCAGCGCCCCTCCAGCATTGCCGAGAACCTGTCGAACAGGAACCCCGTGTCCTGAGGGCCTGGATGCGCTTCCGGATGGAACTGGACGGAGAATATCGGGAGCTCCTTGTGCCTCATCCCCTCGACGGTCTGGTCGTTGAGGTTCAAGACCGTTATCTCGAGCCCTGCCATCTTGGCGGATTCCGCATCGACCGCGAAGCCGTGGTTCTGGGATGTTATGTACACCCTCCCTTCCATCTTCACAGGCTGATTCGCGCCCCTGTGGCCGAACTTGAGCTTGTATGTCTTCGCGCCGAAGACCAGTGAGAGCAGTTGGTGTCCCAGGCAGATGCCCATCATCGGGTAGTCTTCCTTGAGCTTCCCGAGAGTCGCGACTGTGGTCGACAGGATATCTGGATGAGCTGGATTGCCAGGGCCGCTCGAGACGAATACGCCGTCGGGCCCGAACCCCCTCACAGCACGCTCGGGTGTGTCGAAGGGCATCTGGATGACGTTGAACCTCTTCCTCAGCTCGAGGACTATCTCGGACTTGGTGCCGCAGTCGAACAGGGCGACTGTCCTGGCATGGCCCTCTTCGTATCTGACGACTTCCTTCGTGCCGACAGTCGCGACCAGGTTGGATTCCTCCGGGTGCTTGAGTGCGCGGATTCTCTCCAGGACCTCACCCGGCTTCTCAGTTGAGATGCCACCTCTCATCGTGCCATGGATCCTGAGCCTTCGGATCAATGACCTCGTGTCAATCCCCGATATACCTGGGACGTCCTGGCGCTTCAACAGCTGCTCGATGGTGCTCTCCGAGCTCCTGTGGCTGGGGTGGTCGCACCGTTCCTTGACAGCATACCCCCACACCTGAACCCTTCCAGACTGGGAGTCTTGGCCGTTCACGCCGTAGTTGCCTATGAGGGGGTAGGACGAGACGAGGATCTTGCCGCAGTACGAGGGGTCCGTCAGCGACTCCTGGTAGCCCGTCATCCCCGTGGCGAAGACGACCTCTCCCAGGACTTCGTGTTCTGCAGCGAAAGCTTCGCCCTCAAAAACTGTCCCATCCTCGAGGACGAGGTAACCCTTCATCGAGTACGACCTTTGGGGTATTTGGAGGGGGGTTAAAGAAG
>JAFGHM010000014.1 GCA_016930135.1 Thermoplasmatota archaeon
CATGGGCGCGAACGCGGTCAACACAATGGCGGAATCGATTGCGCCCATGGTGGAGGACGTAACAGGAGGGAAGGTGTACCTCAGAATACTGTCGAACCTGGCATCTCTCCGGGTCACGCGCGCGAGCGCGCTGTGGAAGAAGGATGCGATAGGCGGAGAGGATGTCGTGGACGGCATCGTGGAGGCGTTCCTGTTTGCTGAAGCTGACCCTTACAGATGCGCGACGCACAACAAAGGAGTGATGAACGGCATCGATTCGGTGGTGATCGCAACGGGAAATGACTGGCGGGCCATTGAGGCGGGAGCGCATGCATATGCTGCGAGGACCGGCAGCTACAAACCCCTCACCAGTTTCGAGAAGACGAAGGGCGGAGATCTCGCGGGCTCGATAGAGCTGCCGATGGCAGTCGGTCTGGTGGGAGGGGCGACGAAAGTGCACCCGACTGCCAGAGCATGCATCAAACTCCTCGGTGTGAAGAAGGCTAACGAGCTCGCGGAGATAGTGGCCTCTGTGGGCCTCGCGCAGAACTTCGCTGCCCTGAGAGCGTTGGCGACCGTTGGCATACAGAAGGGACACATGCTCCTGCACGCGAAGAACATCGTTGCCTCTGTCGGATGCCCCCCTGAGCTGGCTGACGAAGTCGTCAAGATCATAGTATCCGAAAGGAAGATACGCATGGACCGCGCCCAAGAAGTCATCCGAGAACTCGAACGCAAGCGGGGCACGGCGCAGTAGCATTCGGTTTCGGACTCTCGCAAAGATATAACTCGCTGAGAGCAATCCGGAACTGTGGACGCTCCTACGACAGGCGACCTCCTGGGGCTGGCAGGCGTGTACGGATACGTTGTATCCGTGGTCATCGTATCCTGGGCGTTCAGGAATCGCGTTCGAAACCCCCGCAAGATCGTCCACATACTCGTGGGCGGCATCGTGTTCTTCTGGTGGAGCTTCGACTCGAGGCTCATCATGGCTGGACTAGCTGCGTTCCCGTTCGTCCCGCTCCTGCTGCTCGCCTGCCCTCGTTCGCCTGTGGATTTCCTGAAGAACAGCCCCCTCGGCGCGAGGTCATCTGAAGGACATCCTTACGGCCTGGTCTTCTATGCGATTTCGTGGACCATGATCGCCTATTTCCTCTTCGATGACCTGTATGCGGCATCGATAGCCATAGCCGCCATGTCGTTCGGAGACGGGATGGGCGAGCTGGTCGGCAGGAAGGTTGGCAGATTGACGTACCTACCCAACAGAACCGTCGAGGGCTCCGTTGCGGTCTTCATCGCGACTTCAGTCAGCATACTAGCCCTGACCTGGTTCTATTTCGACGTGATCGGATACTCGGGAAGCACGGTGCCCGCACTTGTTGTCCCGTTCGCTCTCGTGGTGGGAGGATTCGTCGCGTCTCTGGAGGCGATCACGCCCGGCTCCGTGGACAACCTCGTCATACCTCTTGCGTGTGCGGGCTTCCTACACATCGTGGGGGTTTGATCTTGAGGTTTGTCGCCGTGGATGGACTGGACGGCTGCGGCAAGGACACGCACGCTCAGAGGATGCGGACCCTCTTTGAGGCGGAGGGACAGAGAGTGACTGTCATCTCGCATCCATCCCGCTCTCGGCCGGGCAGGCTCTCGAAGAGATTCCTGGAGGACAGCGGGCCGGTGTCACAGCTCCTCGCCACCTTCTTCTACACGGCCGATGTGCTGACGTCAGTTCGATGGCTCAGAACGAATGGGGAAGGGACCGTGATCTTCGTGAGATACCTCCTCGGAAGCGCGTATCTGCCCAGGCGCCTCGCGCCCATCGCCTACAGGTTCTTCAGCCGCCTCCTTCCATTCCCTGATCTGGCCCTCTTCATAGACATCGATCCTGAGGTGGCCGCGAGGCGCATAGCCTTGCGCGGCCACAAGCCTGAGATGTTCGAGACCACATACAGACTCGCGAAGGTGAGGGCCGTCGCGAAGGAGCTCATCCGAGAGGGCTGGGTCACAATCGACAACAGCGAGGACGGAGAGGCTCCCTTCCGAGAGGTCGAGCGGGTCCTCAGAGAACGGTCATTTCTTCAGCCTGCAGTCTGATGTCTCGTCCGGGACCTTCTGGATCTGGCCTGAGGGGGCATATGGGGCCATCTTGCACTTCTCGCAGCGCGCGTCGCAGGGCTCTATGTGCACGACCACCGACGCATGCATCAAGGCAACCTTGATCTCCTCCTCCAGCTCGTCCACGAGATCGTGGCTCTGCTTGACGCTCTGGTACCGTGGAACAACCAGATGAAGGTCGATCTGCCTATCCGAACCCATCTTGCGGGCCCTGAGCTTGTGGAAGTTCAGCACGTCCGATTCGTGACTTCTTATGACTGACTCTATCAGCCTCAGCTCCGAGTCCGGAAGGCTCTTGTCGAGCAGGCCCTCCGTGGAGCGCTTGGTGATGCCAAAGGCAGTCCGGATGATCAGCAAGGCAACGAAGATCGCAACTATCGGGTCAAGCCACTGATAGCCTGTGAAGTGCATGAGAACCAGGGCCACAATCACACCGACCGAGGTCCAGACGTCTGTCAACAGATGGTACGCATCTGCCTCAAGTGCCAGGGAGTCCGTCTTCTTCGCCACCTTCCTGAGCTTGGTCCCGACGTAGAGGTTCAGGATCATGGAAACCGCCATCACAGCAATCCCAGCACCGATAAGCCCGACCTCGCCCTCCCTCCCGAACAGTCTCCTGGCCGCCTCGTATATGATCCAGCCTGCCGCCAGGAAGATCAAGATCCCTTCGACCATCCCCGACAGGTTCTCATATTTGCCATGGCCGAAATGATGTTCTTCATCCGCGGGCTCCGCGGACATGGCAACAGAGAACCTGGCCATCAGAGCGGCCAGAAGGTCCATGCCCGAATGGACTGCCTCAGAGATCACCGCGACGGAGCCCATGAGAATCCCCAAGACCAGTTTGAGAGCTACGAGCACCGTGTTCGAGAAGACGGAAAGCTGCGCGACCGCAATCTTCTCTTCGGGGGCCTCCATCGACGGCTTCGATGATATAGCCAGTACTTAGGTTTTGTTGCAGCTGGCACCTGTCACTCCTGCAATTCGAAAGGATTATGGCGGATAAGTCGGATAACTCGGCAGAAACGGCAGGAATGCACATGAGCAAGGACCCGAGCCATTTTCTCAACGAGCTCCCGATCTGGAAACTGAAACTGGTTGCGAAGGAGTACGGGATCGACGTCTCGAGCTGCAGGTACAAGCGGGACTATGTCGAGAAGATAGGAGCCAAGAAACTGACCGAAGAGCAGGTCAGACAGGCGCTCAGCAAGTCCCAGAAGGAATCGGCCAAGGCAGAGGACGCCTCAGAGGAGATGAAGGAGATTGGCAGAGACATCCAGAACATAGCCGAGCGGCCCGCTGAGCCAAAGGACATACCCGCAGAGGAAGAGAAGACACTTGACCGACACTTGGACGAAGCGCTCACAATGAAGCCGTCGTTCTTCCAAGTCGACTCTGCGAACGAGGACGCTTTCAACAAGATGCTCCTCGGGGACTACCACGAGGCAATCAAGGCCAACAGGGACGCCAGGATCAGGTGTCTGGACCTGTTCTCCGGCTTCCAGGTCTATTCATCCGCGGTGTCGATCCGGGCCGCTGAGGAACTCCTCGCCAAGCTCCCCACCGACAGAGTCGATGTCAGGTCTGGCCTCAAGACGTCGCTCGCAGCGGCGAAGATGGCGTTCGTCCACGGGACACCTAGACAGAGGGAGGAGACCGTGGAGAGCCTGGAGGCTCTGGCCACCCGCGCATATGAAGTATACTGGGGAGAGTCCAACCGCGCGGAGAACGAGATCGTCGACCTCCTTCGCGACTACGAGTCATTCGGCACCAGGACAGAAGAGGCCAGGAGATACCTCGAGATAGCAGCCAGCGCCAAACGCTCCCACAACCTCGAGGAGTATGCGCGCATGCTGGCACAGGCACGTGAGGCCGCAGAGAAGGCCAAGTCGAGCCGAGCTACTGAGCTCGAAGGCGCTTACCACATCGTCCGCGCAGCGACCGACGAGGCCAGGGAGAGCGGCGCCTCGCTCCCTGATGCGGAGAAAGGTCTTGCAGATGCGAAGGAGGCGATGAAAGCCGGCTCGTTTGCGCGCGCGGTGGAGCTGATGGCCGACATAGAACGCGCAGCAGATGCAGCCCACAACAAGAGACTGAAGGCAGATAAGGAGCTCGAGAAGGCGAAGGTGGAGCTTGCCAGATCTGTTGAGACCAACTACGGGCCGGTCATCAATGAGGCCGCATCCTACGGGCTGGACGTCCGCGAGCCGACCTTCCACGCAGGAAACATGAGAACTGCCCTTGACCGAGAGGACGTTGTGAATGCCTCGAAGTTCGCTCGAAGAGTCAAGGAGATAATGGACGGGATGGAGAGGGACCTCGACCGCAAGAGAATAGAGGCTGGTGTCGCCGTCCGAGTGCCGAATGCGAGGTGCGGCAAGTGCAAGAAGAAGACTCTGTATGCCTTCCCCGGCTCGGTGCGGAAATGCATGTCGTGTGGCCACTCGTTCAGCGTACCTCAAGTCAAGGCCGAACCGAAAGCGGTCGTGAAGGCCGACCAGCAGGTGAGGTCGGCGGAGCCGCCTCCGAAGCCCGTTCCGGAAGAGAAGACGGCGCCTCCGGAGAAGAAGAAGCGTTGGTTCAGGTGGTAGCCGGCGTCGTCTCCTGGAGCTGCTTCTGTTCCACCGCTTCCTTGGCAAGCCCACGAATGATGTCCGCACGAGTCACTATGCCGACGACCTCGTTCTCGTCCACGACGGGCAGCCTGTTTATCCCGCGCTGCACCATCCTCATCACGGCCTCGCTCACGGTGATATCCGGCCCGACGACCTCAACGTGTCTGGACATGACCTCCTGGACGGACATGTGGCCTATCTCTTCGTATGCCTCGATTATCTCCCTCTGAGTGACCTCCTCCTGGAACGCTATCCCGAGGGACGATATCGACGGATAGATGAGCCTCAGGTCCTTTTTCTGGGTCTTGATCGACCTGAGGACATCCGCCTCGCTGAAAATGCCCACTATCTGGCCCCCCTCCAAGACAGGCAGACCTGATATGTTGTTCTGGGCAAGCATCGCGGATGCGTCCTTCACCGGCGTGTCCGGTTTCACGGTGATCACGGGCTTGCTCATTATGTCCTTGACTCTCAACATCTTTATCACCTTGATGATTGGTGGGAAAGTTATAAATGTTTTCACAGGCAGTGCCACGGCTGATAATGCGCATCCAAGTGTGAACCATGCACATGAAGCTCCGGCCGATTTCAGATATAGAGATTGACGAGAACACCAAGGTCCGCGAACTGACCTCACAGATGCTCGCCTCTGGCGGGTTCACTGCAAAGAAGCTCGGGCTCGCATGTGACATAGTGAGGAGGATGCTGCATGACCGGGAGTGCACCATATTCCTATCCTTCCCCGCCTGCATAATCTCCACGGGCACGAGGGGGGTCATCAGGAAGCTCGTCGAAGAGAAGCTGGTCGATGCGATAGTCACGACCTGCGGGACGCTGGACCACGACCTGGCCAGAGTCTGGAAGAAGTACTACCATGGGGACTTTCTGATGGACGACGCGGACCTACACAGGAAGGGCATCAACAGGCTCGGGAACATACTGATCCCGAACGAGAGCTACGGCGTGGTGCTCGAGCAGAAGATGCAGCCCATCCTGGACGAGCTCTACAGAAGCGGCGGGAAGAACATGTCGAGCAGGGAGCTCGCCAATGAGTTCGGGCTCAGGGTACGGGACAGGAAGTCCATACTGTATTGGGCAGCCAAGAACAAGATACCGGTATACGTCCCTGGGATAACGGATGGAGCCTTCGGGTCACAGCTCTGGCTGTTCAAACAGCAGCACAGCGATTTCAACTTGGATGTGATGAAGGACGAGCAGGAGCTGGCTGACATCGTCTTCTCGGCCAAGAGGACAGGGGCGATCATGATTGGCGGAGGGATATCGAAACATCATGTGATCTGGTGGAACCAGTTCAAAGGCGGGCTCGAGTACGCCGTCTATCTGACAACCGCTGAGGAGTGGGACGGCTCGCTCTCTGGCGCGAGGCTACGGGAGGCTGTCAGCTGGGGCAAGGTGAAGGAGAACGCACAATACACGACAGTGGAGGGCGACGCGACAATCACCCTCCCCATGCTGGTGGCATCGGTCTTGCCCGTGGGGCGGCCAGGAAGGCATTAATAGCGCGTAGGAAAATACTCTATACCCTAGCCACAGGGAGACAATGCGATGATGCCCAGAGATACAGGCCCGGAGATCCCCTCGCATCAGGACCTGATGGCTTTTGCGAAGGAGTACTTCAAGGCATACATGGACGCCATCGAGGAGAAGAAACCCCAGACCTATCCCAGGTTCGCACAGGAGGCGCCATACGACATCAAGAGCTACCTCCTCCCCAACGGCTGCATATGCATGGTGTTCAGCTCATCCCAGGAACTGAAGGTGGAAGGGAGCGCGAGGGACTGGGACCAGGTCCAGGAGACCATCGTGAAGGGCGTGGACCACTTCGCTGGTTTCTTCCCCTTCGAAGGCAGGTCCCTGGGAGACTGGAACAAGAGGGGCAAGAGGGACGCCCACAGGGACATGAGGCTTCTCGACAAATCGGATCTGGGCAGGTGCGGCGCTGACCTGGAGGGCATGGTGGACGACATCGCCAGAATGGTCAAAGCCAACCCCTGGCTGGGCAAGTCCGGAACGGAGATGATCTCGACGCTGAGGGGCATCGAGGGCAGGGTGAAAGGAGGATTCCCCACAGTCGACGCCATTGCGACCCTTCAGTTCCTCAAGTCGTACAATCCAGGCGCGGAAAGCGTGACCATCGAGTTCCCCGACAAGGAGCTCCTTCAGGACATCTCCGATGGCATCCGGAATGTCTCCGACCTCGAGGGGAAGCTCGAGATGATGGAGAACCGCATATTCGATATCGAGAAGTTGGCAAGTTCGCCTGAGAAGGACTCGCAGGTCGCGGACGCAGCGGACAGGATCGAGAGGCTTGAGAAGCAGCTTGAGAAGGTCTCGAACATACTCACCATGCTCAACTCGAAGGTCGAGAACTACTTCTCGAAGAGTGCTGAGAAAGAGCGCCAGGCGGACCTCGAACGCAGGATAGAGGATCACGTGTCCAAGTCGGTCTCGCACGAGACGAAGATAAGCGAGCTCGAGAAGGAAGCGGAGAAGCTGGTCGATGAGATGCGCAAGATGGCTGCTAAGATGGAGAAGGACATCCACGACAGTAGGAAGAGAATCGCGCGCATGGAGAAGCATTTCGTCGACTTCGCCAAGATGGTTCAAGAGTAGTATACAATGAAGCGGATATGCGTTCTACCGGGAGACGGCATCGGGCCGGAGGTTGTAGAGTGTGCGGTCGACGTGCTCAGGTCGGCCGGAGGGGAGCTCGAGTTCGAGTACGCAGAGATCGGGGAGAGGGCATACCGCGCTGTTGGGACCCACCTCCCCGATGAGACACTCGAGATGATGCGGTCCTGCGACAGCTGCCTGTTCGGGGCCGTGACAAGCAGCGACTCGCACGACTACGAATCGCCTGTCCTGAAGTTCAGGAGGGCTCTGGAGCTCTACGCCATCGTGAGACCCGTCCGCACACTGGTCAGGCAGAGCAGCAGGGGCTCCATAGACACGGTCATAGTCCGGGAGAGCTCCGAGGGGATGTACAGTCAGAACGAGGTGTTCGACGACACCGGTGTGACCACGCTCCGACGCGTGACAAGAAAGGCCTCTGAAAGGATAGTTGATTTCGCAATAGACTATGCGCTGTCCCACCGGCGAAAGAGCCTCTGCTGCGTCCACAAATCGAACGTCCTTAGGTCCTCCGATGGGCTTTTCCTCGAGGTGTTCAGAGAAGAATCGAAGAAGAAGGGCGGAGGACTCCAGTTCGACGAGCAGCTCGTGGACTCGGCAGCGATGAAGATCGTCACAGACCCCGAGGGGTTCGATGTCATCGTCACCCTCAACCTATATGGGGACATCCTGTCAGACATCGCAGCCGGGGTCGCGGGAGGCCTCGGTTTCGCGCCCTCAGCGAGCATCGGCCCGAAACACTCCGTCTTCGAGCCGGCACACGGCTC
>JAFGHM010000095.1 GCA_016930135.1 Thermoplasmatota archaeon
CTCGTTCTTCCGGGAATCGAAACCAAGACCCCCCTCGGAAAAAGGTAGTCCGGCGAATAGATTGCCCCTTTATAAGCTTTAGGTATGATTCGGAACGGGTGGCCAGATGGCCAGATTGCGGCATCTCGCGGGCATCAGGACATCGCTCACGTGACTATCTTCTTGATCTCGTCCGTCTCGACGGCCCGTCTGATCTCCATCGCCAAGCGCCTCCCGGTGCTCACATTCGTACGCCAGAGGGTGTTGCCGTAGGGGTGTCCAACCCACATATGCACGTTCGTGCCCCCGCCAACCCTCGGGGCGACATCGTATATGTAGAACTTCAGGTCCTTGTCGACGCATGTCTGGAGGCAGAAGGGGCCGATGATGCCGGGAGGATAGTGCTCTTCCACGGCCTTGATGTACTTCTCAGCGAGGGCGAATGCGCCCTCCAGTAACGACTCCCTCATAGTCGCCGAGTTGTGCCCGCAGACCGTGTACTCGGGCGTTGCCTGAGCGCCCTCGAGTGTGATCTGCTGAGGCGCCGGAAGGCGCACATGTCCGTCCAGAGAGGTCTCGAAGCGCCAGTCAACCCCTAGCAGCTCTATCCGCTCCATCCTCTGCTCCAGAGGCGAGTAGAAGAAGTCGAGGTTGAACACGGGCCCGATGATGTACTCCTCTATCCTCGCGCTCGCAAGGTCCTCCTCGGTTATGACATTGTGGAAGATCAGGTTTCTGGATTTCTCCCTGAACTCCTTGTAGGACCCGGCCGTGAAGAAGCCGCGCTCCAGCTTCTTGACCTTGTGGTGCAGCTTGATAATGACCAGACCGGAGATGTCCTGGGGGTCCTCGATCTTCTTCGGGAACGGGAGCCCGGCCTTCTGAAGGAGCCAATAGTAGTCCTTCTCCTCCCCCCTCTCCTCGCTCCTTAGGAGCGCCCTGGAGCCGACCAGGGGCACCGCGAAGCTGTCTTCTATCTCCTTGAGGTCTATGTATGATGTGAACGACCTGTTGGGGACGAATAGGACGTTCTCCTTGACCAGGCGTTCCTGGAACTCAGGCTCCATCATCTCCTTGAACTTCTCGAGTGTCCAGCACTCGTCGACGACACCCCTCAGCAGCCTGCCGTCGGCAGCCCTCTGCGCTTTCAGGTAGCGGGCATATGTCTTGTCCCTTCCCTCCTGGCATATGCCAAGGGTCCGAAAGCCCTCCTCCACCGCGCCGTCGCACACGTCCAGAGCGGAATGCGAGGCCACCATCCCGATCTTGACCTTCTTCAGATCGTACCTGTCGACTACCTCGAAAATCCTGTCCCTGCTGATCAACTAGCCGCCCCCTCACAGCCGAGCAACGGGTCAGCGCGAGTCATCGGGTTATGTGTATATTACTCTGCGCTCGATGCGCTCGGGGGCTCAAGTACGATCTCGTCCAACCTTATCCCGAGCTGCGAGTGGACCACCTTGAACCCGAACTTCTCGTAGAGCCTCTTGGCCCTGGGGTAGCTTGTGTGCAGGTATGAGGAGTTGACCTTCCCCGCGAGGTTCGAGAGCGCTGCCTTCATGAGCTCAGACCCGAGCCCCTCTCCCTGCTTCCCGGGTGTGACGTATATGTCGTATATCAGCCCCGTCTCCCCGTCTGTGCGGTTTATGACGAAGCCCCCGTCGACCAAGAACATGGAGTACCTGGGATCTGACCGCAGGCGCCTGACCCTGAGCATGGCCTGCAGCTTCGTCTCATCATAGTACTCCGAGAACAGTCTGACCGCCTCAGCCTTGTTCTGCTTTGAGAGCGGCTTGGCCGAGTGCTGGAAGGCCCTGGGCCTCTCGAGCGCCATCCGCCACATCGTGATGGGGTCGTACTTCCTGATGAACCTGCCCATGTCAGCGGAGAAGACCGCCCACGACTTCCCGGCCATAGAGAGGAAGTGCAGGAGGCAGCCGCCAGCTATCTCGAAGTCCTCGGGGTTCGATGCGACCATCATCCCGAGCCTCCTCTCGCCCTCGTAGATTATCCTCGCGGTGTCACCGTCGTCGGTGTAGAACGCCCACACCTTCCTCGGCCCGAGGTCTATCTCGATCCCGTGCATCTGGTCGGTGTTCCTGAGGTCCACGGCCGCGCCCGTGGGCTCGAAGAGCGAGTCGTCCATGGGAAGGTCGTATGGCGTCATCATGGAGCACTGCAGGGGGAGCTTCGGCCTGATGGCCCTCGAGATGGACCAGCCCTGCCTCGATAGCGTGTTCTTGATCAATCCTCGTCTGTTGTCTTGGACGAGTATCCTCGAGTACGGCCTCACCATGAGGAGCCTGTGGAGCTTCTGCGCGGCCTGGTCTGGCAGCACGAGAGTCCTTGGGGACGCCCTCAGGAACGCCCTTGCCACTCCGTCTCGGAGGGACATGATCTCCACGGAGAGCGTGCCCTGCTCACATGAGATCACGATGACATCGTCCTTCTGTCCGGGTTCCGAGGAGCTCTGGGCCAAGGGGTCCAACACCCCATCTCAGAAGAAGTACAACCCCACGTTGTAGTCCTTCGCGCACTTCGCTATCGCTTCCAACCTGTTCAGCGTGCCCTCTATTCTGCGCACTATCATCTTGCCCTCGGCCGGAGCCTTCTCGCGGAGCGTCTTGACCTCCTTGAGGAGCTGGTCCGCATCCTTGGGCGAGAGCACTGTCTTCTTCTCTGCGAGCTCGTTGACATTCGCAAGGATGCTGAGGCCGTGCTTCTTGGCCAGCTCTGGCACCGGGGACCCCGATGGTCCGAAGTTGCCCACGCAGCCCTTCTTGTTGTCCCAGGAGAGGCCGCACCTCGCGCAGGTGGCGTACATCTCGTCGAACTCAAGCAGGTCCCACTCGGTGACGGTGTTCTCCTTCTTCGCAGCGGAGATGATGTCCTTCCTCTCCGCCGATGGCACCTTCTCGGTCAGGACCCACTTCGTCTTCACCTGCTTGACGAAGGGCTCGAACATCTTCCTGTTGGCTTCGTCCTTGACCTTCTCGAGGTAGAGCTCGTCACCCTCGACCTTCAGTTTCGATTTCTTGAAGAAGGCATCCATCTTCTCCTTGCCGAGCTTCTCTGCGGCCTTCTTGAGGTCGACTATGCTGTCGACCTCCAGGTACTTCTCCCATCTTCCGGGGTCGTCCAAGAATACCTTGGTCACAGAGAGCTTCTTGCCCTTGCAGAGCGCCTTGTCCGATTCCAGCTCGGTAATCGCCATGTTGAGTCCCATCTGATCACCTGATGTTTCCAAGCGTGAGTCCTGATTCCAGCCTTAATACTTTCCCTGAAGTGCGCAGCAAGCGTCGGCCAATGCCGCCACAGCAATACCATAATCTAGCTCCTCGCCATCCCGGCCTTGAGGAAGGAAACGCCCTGGGAGTGATTAAGATGTCCACGACAAGGATGAGTGTTCTGTCAAAGGACGATATCGAGGAGGTCCATGCAGTCTCCCTGAGGATACTCTCAGAGGTAGGCGTCAAGATCGACAGCCCGTCCGTGCTCGAGATGCTGGGGAGGGAGGGCGTGCGGGTGGACATTGAGAGGGGCATTGCGTTCCTCGATGAGAGCATGGTCTCCCAGGCGCTTGGTGATTCTCCCAGGAAGGTCAGGATATGTTCCCGCGGCGGCACGGATTTCTCGGTTCCTGAGCCGGGTGTGCACTTGATATCGCCCGACGGCCAGCCCCCGGCGGTCTTCGACGTGTCCACAGGCAGCAAGAGGCCTTCGAGGCTGGATGATGTCGTTGACTTCGCGGTCCTGTGCGATGCCCTTCCTGAGGTCGACTATGTGTGGCCTCCTGTGGTCGCGACGGACATGCCCTCCAAGAAGAGCTCTTGGTTCGAGTTCCTCGCAACAATGACCCACTGCGCCAAGCATGTACAGCATGGCGCGGCCTCTCCGGAGGAGGCTCAGTTCCAGATCGAGGTGGCGTCTGCAATAGCGGGTTCCCCCGAAGAGCTGAGGAGGAGGCCTTTGTTCTCCGACGTCTTCACCCCGATAAGCCCTCTCAGATACGATCAGGGTGAGGCCGAAGCCATCGTGGTCCTGTCGAGGGCCGGCATACCGCTAGTGCATCTCAGCATGGGCATCGCTGGCTCCGTCACCCCCGTGACCATCGCTGGGACCCTGGCCATAGTCAACGCCGAGAACCTGTGCGGACTGACCATCACGCAGGCTGCCAACCGGGGCGCCCCGGTGATCTACTCCTCGTTCTCGGGCGTCACGGACCTCAGGTCCGGGGTGTTCCTATGTGGCACGCCTGAGGGAGTGCTCATGGACGCGTGCGCGGTGGAGATGGCGAGGCACTACGGCCTGCCATCCTGCGCGGGGGGACCTTCGAACGCGGCGAGGACGCTCTCGGCGGAGGCGGGGTACCAGACTATGATGACCGCGATGGGCTCCATGCTTGCGGGCGCTGACCTCATGGTCGGCCTGGGCGGGCTCGACCGGGCCGGCATGATGTCCAAGGAGAAGTTGGTGATGGACTGCGAGATGTGGCGGTGGCTCGAGCGGCTGGGGAAAGGGGTCGACATGAGTCCGGATGCGATCGGCTTTGAGGCGATCAAGCGCCAGGGCCCGTCTGGCATCTTCCTCTCGGACCCGCACACGCTCAAGAACATGCGGAAAGACATGATGATACCGCAGGTAACCGGCTACCACGCTTCAGGAGAACCCGACTACACGAGAGACGACCTGATCGAGCACGCCAAGAAGAAGACAAAGGAGATCCTCGCAACGCATCGTCCGCCTCCGCTGTCTCAAGATATGGCAGACAAGGTCGGCGCGGTCGCAGAGAGGCACGGCATCCTGCTGCCCGGAGGACGGCAGATCTTCGGCCGTGCATGATCGCGCCTAGACCCGCCTCTTGAAGAGCTTCTCGAGGTCCGCGGAGGACAGCGATATCATCGTGGGCCTTCCGTGCTCGCATGTGTACGGGTTGTCCGTAGCCAATAGCTCCGAGATGAGAGTGCGCATCTGCCCTTCCGACAGCGACTCGCCCGCTCTGACGGCCGAGTGACAGGCGACGAGCCAGATGCCGGCCAGACCCACCCTCTTCTCCGGTGCTGACCTTGACAGGTCTCCCAAGATGTTCCTGAAGGCGGACTCCCCTTGGGCGGCACCGAGCACGGTCGGGATCGACCTCAGAGCGAACGCGTCCTTGCCGAACATCTCTATCTCGAAGCCCGACTGCTTCAGCGTGTCAATGTTCTCTTCAACCGCTCGCTGCTCGGACGCGGTCAGATGCAACACCAAAGGCGTGAGGAGTGTTTGGGACACCTCCTTGCCGCACTGAATCGACTTGAGGACCCTCTCGTACACTATACGCTCGGACGCGGCGTGCTGGTCTATGAGCAACAGGTTGCCTGCGGATTCAGCCAATATGTAGGTGCTCATTATCTGTGCCAACGGAATGATAACCGGGTGCGCAGTGCCTTGGGAGGGCGGCTCCTCGATCGCGAGCGCTCTCTGTACCTGCGAATGAACCTCTGGGGACAGTGAGGCGGGCGAGGCCTCGAAGGATTCCGAGAACTTCGTGAGGTCGTACTGGAACGTCAAGTCCGGCTCCTCCAGCGCCTTGCCAACGCATGCCCGGACGGCATCTAGGACCCGGCTCTCATCGCCGAACCTCACCTCGCGTTTGGACGGATGTACGTTCACATCTATCTCATCAGGCTCGACGAGTATCCTCAGGACTCCGATCGGATACCTGTCCTTCATCAGACGCGAACCGTATGCCTCGACGACGGCAGACAACAGCCTCGGGCCTCTGACGGGACGGCCATTGACAAAGAGCCTCAGATCAGATGGCGACGACTTCGTGTGTTCGAGCCTGCCAAGGTATGCCTCGACCCTGATGCCGTCCCCGGACGACTCGCCCCAGAGCATGTTCTCCGCGGCCTTGGCTCCGAAGGCAGCGACGAGAGAGCCTCTCATGCCCTCTGCAGGCACGTGGACCATCTGTGTCTCTCCGTCGGAGGCGAACGTGAACGACAGACCTGCTCGGGCTATCGCGTAGGCGACCATGACCTCGCGGCAATGTGCGGCCTCGACCTTCTTGCCCTTCATCGATTTCCTGCGCGCGGGCACATTGTAGAAGAGGTCACGGACTGATATCTCTGTTCCATTCGGCACGCCGACGGTCGACACGCTGACCGGGCTGCCCCCCTCGACGACGACTTCCGTCCCCTCGGCGGCGCCGTGCTCGCGCGTCCTCAGGGTGACTCTTGACACGGACGCTATCGACGAGAGGGCCTCGCCCCTGAAGCCGTATGTGACCAGACGGCTGAGGTCCTCCAGGGAGGCTATCTTGCTGGTCGCGTGCCTCAGGAATGCGGCCTGAGCGTCCTCCCGTGACATGCCGCATCCGTCGTCTCTGACCGTGACAGCCGCCCTCCCTCCGTCTTCCACCATGACGGATATGCTTGATGCGCCGGCATCGAACGAGTTCTCGACCAGTTCCTTGACGACCGAGGAGGGCCTCTCCACGACCTCGCCGGCAGCGATCTTGTCGACGGTCGCCCCATCGAGCACCCTGATCCTACCTGCCACCGCCACCACCCAGCCTCCTCTTCAGCTCGATGAGCTTGAGGTACGCCTCCATCGGGGCCATCTTGGACATGTCGAGCTTGCGCAACTCATCCTCTATCGTCGACCGGTTTTCCGGAGTCAGCAGGAGAGCCTGCCTGTGATGTCTCTTCCCTGCCTTGACCTCAAGGACGTTCTCCTCCTCGATCCGTTCGAGGACCTGCTCCGCCCTTCCTATGACCTCGCCGGGTATGCCTGCGAGCCTCGCTACTTGGATGCCATAGCTCTTGTTGGCCTTCCCTGGGACGACCTTCCTGAGGAATATGACCTCCGAGCCCTGCTCCTTCACGGCCATGGCCGAGTTCTTCACTCCTTCGAGCGAATCGGCCAGTTCCGTGAGCTGGTGGTAGTGCGTGGCGAACAGCGATCTCGCGCCCACCTTGGCGCTATCATGGAGATGTTCCGACACGGCCCATGCAATGGCGAGGCCGTCGAACGTGCTCGTGCCTCTGCCAACCTCGTCCAGCAGGATGAGGCTTCGCTTGGTCGCGCTGTTCAGGATGTTGGCCAGCTCGGTCATCTCCACCATGAAGGTCGACTGTCCCCTCGAGAGGTCGTCGAAGGCTCCCACGCGAGTGAAGATCCTGTCGACCAGGCCTATCCTGGCCTCGGATGCTGGCACAAAAGACCCTGCCTGGGCCATGATGACTATGTCCGCGATCTGCCTGAGGTAGGTGGACTTTCCGGCCATGTTCGGTCCTGTCAGGATGACGAACCTGTTCAGGTTGGTATCGAGATGCGCATCGTTCGGCACGAAGGAGCCCATGAGCGCCTTCTCGACGACCGGATGCCTGCCAGCCCTGATCTCGATGGTGTCGGTGTCGTCCACATCCGGCCTGCAGTACCTCGAAGACACTGCCGCCTCCGCGAAGGAATGGAGGACGTCTATGGCAGCCATGGCCCTCGATATCTCCCTTATCGCGTCCCCCCTGGAGGCCAGTTGGTCCCTCATCTTCAGGAAGATCTCGTACTCCAAATCGCACGACCGCTCCTGCGCGGTGAGGATGGCCCTCTCCTTCTCCTTGAGCTCGGGCGTGACGAACCTCTCCCCGCCGGCGACGGTCTGCTTCCTCTCGTAGTCCGGAGGGGCCTGCTTGAGATAGGACTTGGACACCTCGATGTAGTACCCGAAGACATTGTTGAACCCCACCTTCAGGTTCTTGATGCCGGTCCTCTTCCTCTCGGACTCCTCGAGCCCTGCGATCCACTGCTGGCCGTCCCTCCATGCGCGCTTGAGCTCGTCGAGCGCGGGATCGAACCCGTCCCTGATCAGTCCGCCTTCCTTGGCCGAGACGGGCGGGTCGTCGACCAGTGACCCGCCTATGAGGTCGACTACATCATGGACATCTTCCATGGACCCCACAAGCTGCATGAGAAGATCTGACTTGAGGTCCTTGGCGACCTTCTTGAGATCTGGCACCCTCTCGAGGCACGACTTGATGGCGACGATGTCCCTCGCGCTTGCGCTCCCGTAGGACACCTTGCCGATGAGCCTCTCTAGGTCCCTCACCTGTGACAGAGCAGATGATATGAGAGTGCGCTGCACGGTCTTGCCCACCAGCTCCTCGACCGCGTCCAGACGCCTCTCGATCTGCTTCACGTCCATCAGCGGTTCCGTGAGCCAGTTCTTCAGCATGCGCGCGCCCATGGGCGTGAGCGTCCTGTCGAGGACTGAGACGAGGGAAGACCCCTGTCCGCCATCCCTCACGTTCCTGAGGACCTCCAGGTTCCTCAAGGTCGTCTGGTCCAGCACGAGCTTGTCCGATGTCGAGAAGAACCTCGGCCTGGCCAGGAATCCAAGGCTGCGCTTCTGGGTGTTCTCCAGATATCTCAGTATTGCGCCTGCAGACGAGATCGCGAGCGGCCTGTCCGCGAACCCCAGCCCTTCGACGGTCGTGACCTTCATGTGGCGCTTGATCGCGGACTCGGCGGAGTCCTTGATGAATGCCATCTCGTCCAGCGGAGTCAGGCATGCGCCGGATAGAGCGAATTCCCTGGAAAGGAACGGATCGTCGAACCCGGGTGGATGTAGGACCTCCTTGGGAGCCTTCTGGACGAACTCCGTGAGCACCCTTGACCTTGCGTCTCTGCCCTCTATCTCGGTCGCCACGAACTCACCGGTTGAGATGTCCACGAAGGATAGGCCGTATGCATCCCCGGTCTTGTTGATGGCCATCAGGTAGCTGTTGGCCTTGCTGTCCAGGACCGTGCTCTCGAGGACCGTTCCGGGGGTGACTATCCTGACGACCTCACGGTCGACGAGGCCCTTCGCGTATCTCGGGTCCTCCGTCTGCTCGCATATGGCGACCTTGTAACCCTTGCCCACGAGCTTCGGCAGATAGGAGTCGAGCGCGTGCCACGGGACGCCGCAGAGGGGGATCCTCTCCTTCTTGCCCTTCTCCCTCGACGTCAGCGTTATCTCAAGCTCCTTGGAGCCTATGACCGCGTCTTCTCCGAACATCTCGTAGAAGTCGCCCATTCGGTAGAGCAGGAGGCAGTCCTTGTAGCTCTCCTTGATGCGTAAGTACTGCTCCATCATCGGCGTGGCCGCTCTTCCCACTGCCTCGCTCCCCCGACGGAAAGAGACGAGGTATGATATTAGTAGTTATCTCACAGGGCGGGGAACGACATGGTCCGCGCCTAACCGCTGGGCGCGGCACATGATGGCGCCAGCTTCATATCCCAGCAAGCTCTCATGCATTCCTGAGGGAACTAACACGGCAGCAGGTACTTCGACCTCGATGCTGATCCTCTACACGGACGGGGGCGCGAGGGGCAACCCCGGCCCGGCCGCGATAGCATACGCGATATTCGACTCTACGGGCAAGGTGCTCGGAAAGGGCGCGAAGTTCATAGGCGAACGCACGAACAATGAGGCCGAGTACGAGGCGGTCCTCTGGGGCTTGGAGAAGGTCAGGGAACGGAGCTGCGATGTGGTCAGGGTCATCACGGATAGCGAACTGGTCGCCAGACAGGCCTCTGGCGAGTACAGGGCTAGAGACCCTCGCATGAAGCAGTACGCAGACAAGGTTGCGATCAACAGAAGGCTCTTCGATGCGTTCGAGATAGCCCACTCGAGAAGGGATGACGAGAGGGTGGCGCTCGTGGACGCGCTCGTCAACGCGGAGCTCGAGAAGAGAGGGCATCCCAAGAAATAGGCGAAGTAGCCCCGGGAGGATTCGAACCTCCGTCGCAAGATCTCTCCTTGCGAGAGCAATCCAGAGTCTCGCATGATTGACCGCTACACTA
>JAFGHM010000096.1 GCA_016930135.1 Thermoplasmatota archaeon
TATGTCCCCCGTGAAGGGTATGCAGATCAGCTTCGCCTCAGGAGCCATCCCCGCCAGCATACCACCCATGGAGTTCGGATACGCCAGCGCCGCAGATGAGGTCATCGTGCCGTGGCTCTGTCCGTAGCTGAACTCGCCGACGAACGCGACGGCATCGCCACTTCCTGGAACATAGCCAGCACCGTACCAGTAGTCGGAGAACGGATAGACGTTCATCCCGTCGCTTATCCAGTACACCATCCCTCCGGACAGGTCAGCGTATCCATCGCCGCTGTTCCAGCCGTAGTTCCAGCCAGTAGCGGGGTCGTTGAAGTCGCTGTAGGATATCTCGTCGCCCATCGTGCACGCCTTCTCGTCGCTGAACGAGAAGTCGGGGTAGATGTCCACATAGACGGTGTCATAGAAACCGGGGATATTGGCATCGACTACCAGCACTCCGATCGGTGTGCCCCAGATTGCCTGGAGGTTCTGGTCAGTGTGCCATCCCACATGATAGAAGCCGCTCTGGCTCGTCACAGGATTGCCCCAGACATCCTGAAGGTTCCAAATGTCCCACCAGTAGCCGTCGAATTCCACAAACCCGCCCAGGTCGGGAGAGACCGCACGCGTGTCGGCGACCCAGCCGCCTATCTCCCAGTTCGCCCACATCCAGGCTGCCTGGTCATCATAGGCTATCGGCCAGCCGGCATAGGGTCCGAACGTGTATCTCGCCTGCTGTCCCTGCAGGTCCGGGTGCGCCATATCAAAGCCAGTATCGATCACCGCGATGTTGACTCCAGCTCCAGTGTATCCCTCCATCCACGCGTCCCAAGCGCCGTGTAGGTAGTCGACGTCAAGATCCTCGACCTCCGGAGGCGCGACTTCCCAGTCCTCGCCCACGGCATCCATGACCGCGGACCTCTCATCGATCTGCGGCCTCTCGTACTGCAGCACCTTCAGGACGCCGGGGTTCGAAGCGAGTCCCATGATGTCCACTGCGCTGAGCTCCAGAATCCTAGAAGTAGGCAGCCCCGGCAGTTCCGCGCCTTTCACAAGCGGCAGGTCGTGGGCGGCTAAGTATTCGTTCGCGGCGTCCCTGTCGGAAATGAAAACCTGTACCTTGAACGGTCCATCCGACTTCATCACAGCATCGGCAAGCCTGGAATCGAGCTTCTTCTCAGGACTCACACTCATCATCGGTTTTGCCCCGTAGGCCTTTGAGCCATCTCCTCCCAGGGCACTCTCATCAGTCAGATCCGACAGAGCAGCCGAGTTCGGGATGGCCAAGGCCACGAACGAGGTCGCGGCCATCAAAATCATCACCATAAGGCTCAAGCTCTTGCTTCTACAACTGTTCATCATCTAATCCTCCTATTTCCCTGGGCAACGCAATCACCAGGGGGGTGTTCGCTGTCGGCCGATGATACCGGTATGTGCGTATTTAAAAATATCCGGCCACGACAGGCAGTCTGGGCAACGCATTGGAGGGCCTGCGCAACACGGAATACGCGGTTCGACAAGCCTCAAATCGGCCGGAGTGCAATCTGATTGGGGTCATAGGGGAGAGCGATGGCCGTGAACATTGAAGTATGGCGGACCGATATCGATGTCTAGCACGAGTACGGAGGTGCCGATGCTATCTTGGTCTAGACAGGAGACCGATCTGAGAAGCCCCCGCTCGATCCTCAAGATTGCGGGAAAGTGGCTGAACAAGAGGAGGCTCGGTCTCATACTCGGCCCCCTTCTATTCCTCGTGATCGTCCTATGGCCGGAGCCTCAATCGATGCTCGATGTCGTTTCGGGGCTGGGGACCGATGTGCCGGAGAAGTCCCCTCAGATCGCCCTCGGCACGCTCCTCTGGGTTCTTGTCTGGTGGATCACCGAATGCGTTCCTCTCGGCATCGCGGCGCTCCTGCCACCCCTTGTGTTCTCCATGACCAGCATTCTGAGGTGGGACACCGCCCTCACTTCCTTCATGAACCCGATAATATGGATATTCATGGCAGGGTTCGTCCTTGCAGCCGCGTTCAGGAAGTGGGATCTGGATCGCAGGATAGCCGTGAGGCTGGGGTCGATGTACAAGGGCAGCAATCCGGTCATCGCGGCCTTCTTCATCGCCTCGCTCCCGGTCTTCATATTGACTTTGACGGGTTCGATCACAGCGTCGACCTCCGTGGTCTTTCCCTTCATAGTCGCCTATCTGTCCATGACGGGCATCAAACCGGGCAGCAAGTACAGCGAGGCGTGCATGCTCGCCCTCGCCCAGGCCGCCACTGCCGGTGCGATGCTGCTCCTGATAAGCACTCCGCCCAACCTCATTGCGAAGAGCAACGTCGAGGAGTTCTCGGTATATTGGGACGTGCGACAGGAACTCACATTCCTCGACTGGCTGCTCATCGGCACCCCGCACGCCATAATCGGTCTCTTCGTCACGTGGATAGTGGTCTTCAAGGTCATCAGGCCAGAGGAGAAGAAGATCACAGTTGACCGCTCCAAGATGGCGGCGGTCTCGAAGCAGCTGGGCCGGATGTCCGCCGGGGAGAAGATGGTCGCGGGCCTGCTTGTAACGGCAATCTCTCTGTGGATACTCCCGTCGGCGGTGAGGGTCATCGCGGGCTTCGAACCCGGCCTGGAAGGCTTGAGTGCAGATCTTTCGGCGGTCATGCCGGAGGCGATGCCCGCGGTGCTCGTCATTCTGCTCGCAGGCCTGCTCAGGGTCAAAGGCGAGCCTCTACTGAGGTGGGAGGAGGTCGCCAGGGGCATAGACTGGAACGTCGTGTTCCTGTTCGGAGGGGGCATAGCCCTCGGGATAGGGTTGGAGGCGAGCGGTTTCGCCGACTGGCTCGCATGGCTCGTCAGCGGCTCGTTGGGCAGCGACCCGAGCGCTTGGGTGATATTCGCAGTCTCGTGCATGCTCGGCTTCGTGCTCACTTACGCGGCCTCGAACACCGCGGCCGCAATCATATCATGCCCGATCGCTGCCAGCTTGGCCCTGGGCGCCGGCTTGTCTCCCGTGCCACCGATAATCGGCGCGGCTCTTGCGTGCTCCATATCGAGCGCCATCCCCTCTACGACCCCTCCGATGGCGATCGTCTACAGCTCCGGCTTCGTCAAGATATGGACCATGTTCAAGGTGGGCATCGTGTCCGACCTTGTGAGGCTCGGCGTCCTCATCGCAATCGGCCCGATTCTGACATCCGTCATCTACTGAGCACGCCCTGGCGTGCGGGCGCCTCTGCGCGCGGAAGGGCGCGCGCAGGCGTGGCCTTCAGGGCCAATATGCTTGTATTATATAGGAGCGGCCCGCACGTAGTTCATGGGATGCACTCATGCCGAGAAGCCTGATGGAGAGCGCTTTAGGTGGGACCAAGCAGGAGAATGATCAGCCCACGACCGCATCTCAGATGACGGCCGAGGATGCTGAGATCGAGCGGATAGCAGGCCAGCTCGACGTCTGCATCAAGCTCGTAGGCTGTGGAGGCGCAGGCTGCAACACCGTCAACAGATGCATCGAGGCAGGGCTCTCCAACATCCAGATGTTGGCAGTCAACACGGATGCAAAGCATCTCCTGACCATCAGGTCGCCCAAGAAGATACTCATAGGCAAGACCATAACGCGGGGCCTCGGAGCTGGCGCGAGGCCGGATATCGGCGAGCGGGCGGCGATGGAGAACGAGCCGGAGATCAAGGACTGGCTCAAGGATTCGCAGATAGTCTTCGTCACCGCGGGCATGGGCGGCGGCACCGGCACGAGCGGCTCCTTCGTCGTGGCCAGGCTGGCCAAGGAATCCAGGGCGCTCACCGTCGGAGTCGTTACATTGCCTTTCAAGTCCGAGGGCGAGCTCCGGATGGAGAACGCCATGGCGGGCCTGAGCAAGCTTTCCAAGGTATGCGACACCACCATCGTCATTCCGAACGACACTCTCATCGAGTTGGTCCCGAACCTGCCCGTTCAAGCAGCATTCAAGGTTGCGGACGAGCTGCTCCAACAGACCATCGGAGGGCTGACCGACATGCTCACTCGTTCAGGCCTGGTCAATGTTGACTATGCCGATCTAAGGACGATACTCAACGAGGGTGGAGTCTCTCTGATCGGGGTTGGGGAGTCCGATGGAAAGCCGAAGGCGCGCATAGAGGACGCTGTGGAAGAGGCGCTCGATTCCCCTCTCCTCGGAAAGATCGACCTTCACGACGCCAAGGGAGCACTGGTCAGGGTCGTCGGCGGTCCAGACATGAACATCGAGGAGGCCGCCGAGGCGGCCGAGCTGATCACAGAACGCATACGCCCGGACGCCCGCCTGATCTGGGGCTGCTCCGTCGAGCCCGCGATGGCAGGCAGGGTCAAGATACTCATCATCATCACAGGTGCGCGCTCTCAGTATGTCCTCCTGCGCGATGGCGCTGACCCCGTCATCGCGCGCACCACAGAGGACTATCGAGGCAGTGTGAACGTGCCTCCAAGCATCCACGACGATGAAGACCTCGCCATGTTCGTGAGATGAGGATCCGCTAGAGCTGCAGGATAGCGTTCGCTACTGTGCCCATCAGCAGCGCGAGCGCGATCGATGAGGCCGTGACCAGCACCGCGCTCTTCAGCCCGAACTCCTTCATGAGCACTGCGAATGCCGCCAGACAGGGCATGAACACGGCCATGACAAGGGCGAACACGAACATCTGCTCGTTGGTGAGGAACAGCGCCAGGTTCGTCTCCCCTGCGAGGACCATGAGCATCTGCAGGGCCATCTCCTTCCTCAGGATGCCGAACACGATCGCCACCGCGGTGATCGCCGGGAGGCCCAGCGCGCCCATCATGAAGGGCTCCATGGGGTCCACGAGCTCCTGGAGGAGCTCCAGGGCGAGCAGCGTCTCCAGCACCACGCTCCCCGCGAGTAGTAGTGGGAAGGCGATCGTGAGGAACTCCTTGATCCGGATGTAGGTCTTGATCAGGGTCTGCCTCGCGTTCGGCCACCTCATGTCCGGTATCTCCACGCACATGCCGGTCGGCTCGAACTTGATGAACCTGTTCAACGCGAGGCCGAGGACTGCTATCATCGCGAACAGTATGACGTATATCAGGAGGGCCCATTGAGCCCCCGCGTATTTGCCCACCGAGCCGACTATTATCGCGGTCTGGGCGGAGCAGGGGACTGCCATGGTTATCAGGACCGCGAGAATGAGCCGCTCCCTCTTGGAGCCCATCGCCCTCGTGGCAAGGATGGCCGGTACGTTGCAGCCGAACCCAACCACCATCGGTATGACCGCCCTTCCGTGGAGGCCCAGCCTGTGCATCACGCCGTCGAGGAGCGAGACGACTCTTACCAGGTAGCCCGTGTCCTCGAGCACAGAGAGCATGATGTAGAAGACCAGGATGTAGGGTATCACGAGGGCCAGCATGGCCTCTATGCTCAGCGATATCCCCTGGAGTATGCCCGCGACTACGGCGCTCTCCGAGCCGGCCCCTAGGTCCTCGAAGAACAGCCTGCCGGACTCCGAGTAGGCTCCTACCAGCACGCCCTCTATCATCCCTCCTACGAAGACCAATATCACGAACACGAGTGCGAGCACACCAAGGAGTATGGGTATCCCTGTGGACGGACGGAGGGTGATGTCAGTCGCCAGCTCCTTCTGGGTCTTGGACGAGGCCGAGGGCACGAGCACCTCGTTGGCTATCCTCCCGGCCTCACCGAACCTGTCCCTCTGTATGTGCACCACGACGTCTTCCCCGTGGGTCTTCTCGAACTCGTCCTTCAGCTTCCCGACGAGCTCCCGCACCTCCGGCTTCGCCCTCTCCAGGACATTCGAGTCTCCGGCGAGCAGCCGGATCGCCACAGACCTCAGCGGGTACTCCCAGTCCTCTTCTCTCAAGAGGCTCTGGAGCTTCTCGACGATCTCCTCGATGTGTGAGTCGTACCTGACCTTGAACTCGCTCCTGCGCCTGAGCTGAAGGGAGGTGTAGAGAAGGGAGTCGACCCCCTCGCCCTTGGGCGCGACCGTCGGCACCATAGGCATCATGAGTATCCGTTCGAGGCGTTCTACGTCGATCCTCAGCTTGCTCTTCCTCACGATGTCGTACATGTTGAGCGCGGCGACCACGTTGTATCCTGACTCGATCAGCTCGAAGAGGAGCACTAGGTTCCGTTCGAGCCTGGTCGCATCCAGGACTGCTATGACCGTATCGGGCCTCCTCTCGAAGAGTAGGCTCGTGGCGACCCTCTCGTCCTCAGTGCTGCCGGCCAGAGAGTATGTCCCGGGCAGGTCGATCACCGTGACCGTCATGCCCATGAGCTTGGCCTTGCCCTCGGTGAACTCGATGGTGGTCCCGGGGTAGTTCGCGCTCACGACTCCAACCCCGGTCAGCTGGCTGAAGATGATGCTCTTGCCCACATTGGGGTTGCCGGCGAGGGCTATCTGCAAGACATCTCACTCCTAGGTAGGCTTCATGACGTGCAATATATCGGTCCTGTCCCTGGCAATCGCTATCTTGACGCCCTTCAAACTAACGATTATCGGCCCACCCATGGGCACTCTCTTCTCCACCTTCACCTCGGCCCCAGGCACGAATCCCATGGCCAGCATCGAGCACAGCTCGTCGTGGCTCCTCGAGACGAGATGGGAGACCACCACCTTCTGCCCCTCCTTGACGTTGGTCAGGGGCATGTCGTTGCCCGTGCACTTCTCGCAGCTGATCGGCCTCCCGCACCTCGGTATCTGCCTGCCGTGGGGGCACTCGGTCGGGTGGTTCATGATCCTGCAGAGGTTCTGCTCCACCTCGTCGGTGAGCACGTGCTCCATCTTGCACGCCTGCTCGTGCCTCTCTCTTCCCTTTATCCCGACATAATCGTTCAGGAACCTCTCGAGCAGCCTGTGCCTCCTTGCCATCCTGCAGGCGATCCTCCTGCCCCTCGGCCGCAGAGTCGCGCCCCTGTATGGTTCGTGGGCGATGTACCCTTGGTCCGAGAGCTTGTGTAGCATCTCAGTGACGCTCGCAGGCGTGACATTCATGGCCGAGGCGATCTCCGAGGTCTTGGCGACGCCTCCGTCCTCAGTTAGTACGTAGATTACCTTCAGGTACTGCTCCGTGTTCGGAGAAACCATCAGAGGCAGAGTTAGGCTGACCTAAATCTTAAATCTTTCCACGGTTTTCGCCCCTTCCCCAAGGTCCTGTCCGGCCTTCAGACAGACCGGACTGGCCCGAGGCTATCCCTTCGAGTCCAGGTACTTCTTGAACGGATAGGTCTTCAGCCTGATCTCGCTCTCACCCGGCTCGGGGTACTCCTCGGCGTACTCCCTCTTTGCGAGGGCCAATTCCCTCTTGTTCAAATCCTGGGATCGAATCCCGTAGTTCTGCCTGAGCCATGTCTCGAAATCGAACTTCATCTCGCCACCGTGGGTCGAGAGCGCGCACACTAGGCTTTAAGTCTGCTCCGAAAAGCGTGCTAGGCACCTGCGCGTCTCTCCTCCTCCGTCAGGGCGCACTTCGGATCCTCCGCGAAAAGGTCCCCGGACCATGCATACGCTCTGGCTCTGCATCCTCCGCAAACCTCTCTCTGGGAGCAGTCGTGGCATATGCCCTTGAGGTTGCTCCTATCCCTCAACTTCCGAAACACTTCCGAGTGGTGCCAGATCTCGGCCGGTGTCTTCTCCCTCAGGTTGCCGCCGCTTATCGGCACGAACGCGCAGGGCCAGACGTCGCCGTTCGGCTTGATGTAGAACATGCCGTTCCCGCATATGCAGCCCCTCAGCACATCAGACCGCCTGCCCCCGTTCCTCATCACATTGTGCAGTGCCCAGTACTCAGGAAGGCCGACGGGCGCGATCACGGGGTGCAGGTCCTTCTGGAGGGCGCCGGCCATCAATATCTCCTGTCTGAACTCCTCCCTGGTCAGCTCGAGCTGGGAGCTCTCCTCGCCTCTGCCCGAGGGAATGAACTGGTAGAGCAGGATGACGTGGGCCCTCAGGTCATCCGCGAATGCCATGATCTCCGGGAGCTCCCTGTGGTTGATCTTGGATGCCGTGATGTTGATCTGGATGTACATGCCCTCGGCGGCCGCATTCGCGATGCCCTCCCGCGCGAGCCTGAGGGCCCCAGACTTGCGTCTGAAGGCGTCATGCACCTCGTCCTTCATCGAGTCGATGCTCGCGGCGATCCCCAGGGTCCCCGCCCTCTTCAGGGCCTTTGCCATGTCGGGTGTGATCAGGGTGGCGTTCGTGGCTATTATCGGGTAGAAACCCCGCTTCTTGGCGTGGGCGACTAGCTCCACCAGGTCCTCGCGGACGAGTGGCTCACCTCCGGAGAAGACCAGGGTCTTGAAATCGGCGACATCAGCCATCGGGTCTATCACCCTGTTCTTGCCCTCCTCCGTTGTGAGCTCGTCCGAGGAGTCAATCTCACCCGCGCGGGCGTGGCAGTGTTCGCACTCGAGGTTGCACTTGGCCGTGACCTCCCAGACGGGATGGACGGGATAGCCGAAGCACCCGACGGCCTGGCAGCCGGCAGCTATCCGGAATATCTTCCCAGCCTGGGTCGTCCACCAGGGGAGCTTGGTCCAGCCTGTAAGCCGTCTGACCAGCAGCGCGCTCCTGAGCTGTTTGGTCAGGAGCGAAGGTGGACTGTAGAAGGGCTTGACGGTCCTATCGTTCAAATCGGATCACCATATGAGCACCACGGGCACGAACATCAGTGAAGACAGAAGATTCGCCAGAAGGGTCGCGGCGGCAATCCTGGTCTGAGACGCGGGCTTCTCGTACCCTCCCTTGAGGGTCTCGACAATCGATACCGCGCAGAACAGCAGCACCGGCAGGCCGAACACCAGGATCCAAGGGCTGATGCCGACGGCTATGCTGGCCGCCATGAACGGATATGTGAGGGCCATCGCTGCGACGAAGACGAGCGACCCCTTCTTGAGGCCTAGCCGTACCATCAGGTTCCTCTTGTTGACGGCCTTGTCCGCCTCGTAGTCTGGGAACTCGTTCGCAACTATCACGCCGAAGATCGTCAGGGAGGCCGGAATCGAAACCAGGACAATGTCGAGATTCAGTTCCCTCGAGGCGACATAGAACCCGCTCACCATGGCCAAGATGCCGTAGCATCCGCCTATCATGATCTCTCCGATGCCCTGGTAGGCCCATTGGAACGGCGGGTGCGAGTAGAATATGCCGCAGAACGCACCGAACAGCGCCAGGGGCAACAAGAGAGGATAGTCTTCGAAATGGAGGAAGAGATAGACTAGTGCTATCACCATGAGCAGCCCGATCGAAGACCAACCAGCCAGCCTTGCGACGGGCCTCGGGATATCGAGATCCGTCAGGGCCCTGCTCCCTCCGGAGAACTTGGTGAAGGTCTTGTTGATCCTGTCTCCCTCGTAGTCGAAGTACTCGTTGAAGTAGTAGGTTGTGAGCATTATGAGCGCGAGCCCAATGACGCACATCCATGACAGCCCGGCGTCGGGGTCATGCCCGAAGCCGACAGCTATCAGGAGGCCGGTGATGAAGGAGGCAAGCCCTGGGAGGAGGAACGGGAGTCGGGATAGGACCAGGAAACCTCTGATTGAAGTGCTGTCTCTCCTGCTGGTCGGATTCTCTGCGGTCATGGGATGCAATCAGTCCAGGTGAGAGCGTGCGCACCATTAAAACCCTGTCGTTGACACCCAGTCGAAACAGCGCCAGAGTGCAGCTGATCAGTCAGGGGAGAGATACGATCAGAGAGGAGGACAAGGCTATTCATGCCATGCGTGCATTGTCCTGCGGGATCTCCGTGAGAAGACACGAGCTGCTCTATCTGTCGACCGCGGACGTTGAGAAAGTAGGCCTTCCGATGA
>JAFGHM010000097.1 GCA_016930135.1 Thermoplasmatota archaeon
AGGCACATCTACCTCAGCTGCTTCAAGTGCGGACGGATAGTGAAGTCCACCGATGCTGAGTGTCCGCGGTGCGGCCTTAAGTTCGGCCCCGGGACCCTCTTCGAATGCCCGTTCTGTTGTGGCCTGATCTGGAGAAACGCCACGACGTGCTCGACCTGCGGCATAGACCTCACGAAGTTCTCGGAGAGCGTTGAGAAGTCAAGTGCTGGCTTCGACATGGACGAGTTCGTGGACAGCATCATCACATCTGAGCTGAAGTCGATGAAGGCGACCGTGAGACGGGTCGCCTGTCCGGGGTGTGGGCTCATGATTCGTGGGGACGAGGACAGGTGCCCCAGGTGCGACCTACCCTTGGAGAAGGCACAGGTGGACTGTCCGCTCTGCGGCGAGAAAGTGCCGATATCCTCGACATCGTGCCCGACATGCGGGGCGGTCTTCGAGGAGGTCGCCGAGGTCGCAGGCGAGGGGGTCTCGAAGGAGCAGGAGCGGATAATCGAGGCTGTCGCCGAGTCGTCCAAGGGCAAGAAACGGGCCCCAGCGAAGAAGAAACCTGCGAAGAAAGCCCCTTCGCAGAAGAAGCCAGCCAAGAAGGGCCGGCGCAAGAAGACCCAGTAGATATCTTCTTCCTATCCGTCCGTGGCGTCTTCTGAGGCCCTCCGGAAATGATTTAAATAACCGTTACCGCATCTAAGTACCATGGCACAGGACCCCCTGCCAGTCTTCGTCTTCGGTTGTACAGCGTGTGGAAAGACCGTGGCAGGGACCGAGAAGCGCTGTCCCAGGTGCGGAGCGTCCTTCGAGGATGTCAAGTTCGAGTGCCCGTTCTGCGGAGAGCTCACATCGCCTTCCAGGAGCAAGTGCGACTCATGTGGCACGGAATTCGAAGCATTCGCCGAGGAGGTCGTGGAGAGCAGCTCGATAGACCTGGACGGCGCGAACGCCGGATCCGTGCCTGATCAGACCGCGGGCGGAACCGAGGTCAAGGAGGAATCCGCGGAGTACGAATGCCCCAACTGCGGCAAACCTGTTGGTGAGAACGATTCGAAGTGCCCGCACTGCGGTGTGCGGTTCACAGAGGGATGAGAAGGGGCCGGGACCGGGAATTGAACCCGGGTCAAGGGATCCACAGTCCCCAAGGATGCCACTACCCCACCCCGGCCGCGGATGAGCTTTCCTCCATATGCTTTGGTTAGTTAAAGTTTGTGAGCCGCGCTCTCTCTCACCAGACGCCACTGCTGTGAGGGTTCTGCGGAGCAGTTTCGCCGCCCCCCTGCAGTTCGAGTTATCGCCCAAAAGTCCTCTTTCGTTCGGGGAGGCGTTTTGAAGCCTGATGAGAACGCGGACGAAGGCAGATCGGATCAGATGATATGCCCTGACTGCGGGTGCTCGATCGTGCATATGAGCGGGTGCGAGACATGCCCGCACTGCGGATTCTCCAGGTGTCCAGGATAGGCGCACGTCGCGCGCTCCGATGATTCGGCCTTCAAAAGCCTTAATAGCATCCAGGCAGTTGAACTCGCGAAGGTGACGGCTTGAAGCGTGACATCATATCAGTCCTCGACATGAAGGATGATTTCGAGGCGATCCTGGCCGATGCTGCCAAGATGAAGAAGGAGCCTGCCAAGAAGGGGCACAAGCAGGAGCCTCTCAGGGGCAAGGTCCTCGGCATGGTCTTCGAGAAGCCCAGCCTGAGGACTCGGATTTCGTTCGAACTCGGCATTCACCAGCTCGGCGGAAAGGCGCTTTACATAGGCCCGGATGAGGTGAGCATCGGTAAGCGCGAGTCCGTTTCGGACGTCGCTCAGGTTCTGAGCAGGTACGTGAACGCCATCATGTATCGGGCCTTCAGCAACAAGGTTATGCGCGAACTCGCCACTGCGGCGTCCGTGCCCGTCATCAACGGCCTGGACGACATGGAACACCCATGCCAGTGCGCTGCCGACCTTCTGACGGTGCTGGAGAAGAAGGGCAAGCTCGCTGGCCTCAATATGGCGTACGTCGGCGACGGCAACAATGTGTGCAACTCGCTCCTGCTCGGGTGCGCCCTGACGGGCATGAACATGCGCGTGGCCACCCCTAAGGACCACCGGCCGAACGAGGAGATAGTCTCGAAGGCGCAGGAGCTCGCGAAGAGCAAGGACTGTGCCGTCGAGGTGCTCTCCAACCCGTTCCAGGCCGTCGAGGGCGCGGATGTGATATACACCGACACATGGGTCTCGATGGGCCAGGAGAAGGAGAGGGAGGAGCGCGAGAAGCTGTTCCTCCCTTACCAGGTCAACGACAAGCTAGCAGAGAAGGCCAGCCAGGACTACATATTCATGCACTGCCTCCCAGCGCACAGAGGGCTCGAGGTCTCCGCGGAGGTCATGGACGGCCCGCACAGCGTCGTCTTCGATCAGGCGGAGAACAGGACGCACGCGCAGAAGGCTATCTTGGTCGCCGTGCTCGGGAAATGAGCTGCGAGCCCACGACATCGTCGAGCAGCGCTAGGAACTCGTCCCTTTTCTCGGAGGGTATAGTGGCTCCGGCCGCTATGTTGTGTCCTCCCCCCACGCCTCCGACCTTCTCTGCGGAAGTCCTCATGGCTGCCGAGAGGTCCATCCCGCGTGCCACCAGCTCCTGAGTGCCCCTTGCCGACGCCTTCATCTTCGGCGTGTCGGCGTACTCTGTCGACTCCGCGAACGCGACCATGGGAGCGCTCCTGTCAGCGCCCTCGGTCCCGAGCAGCATGCCGGCCACAGTGCCAACTATCGTGTCCTCGATCTCGTCTCCCGCATCGAAGAACTGTATGTTCCTCATCCTGATGATACCGCTCCCCTTGGCCCAATTGAGCGCCCTGCTCAGGGCGGACCTGTGGTCTCGCAGGAGAGCCATGCTCTCCTCGAGGGCGTCGCCTCTGTCCCCGCAGCATATCTTGAGGCCGAGCTCTGCTCTTCCGTGCCTCCCACACGCGTTGAGGAGCGTTGCGAACTCCTTGGCGTCCCTCACGGGGGTCTTCCTGCCTTCCTTGAGGAAGACATAGACTTCTCCCGAGAGGCGGTCGATGGTCTCAGGCCTCCTTCTGATGCTGATGAGGTAGTCCTGCAAGGCCGTGATGATGTTCCCCTTCTCCGAGTCGGTGAGGTCTGACCAAGTCCTCCACGAATCTCCGTCCTTGAGCTCGATTCCGAGCTCGAGCAGGAACCCCAGGGCGCCCTCCTCGTTTCCCGTGATCCTTGGCAGGAACGGGTCGCTCGAGAACTCGAGCATCTTGTGCACTGGCCTCGTCTCCCTTCCGAAGTATCGGATGTCGTTGAGGGCCTCCACCAGGCCCTCCGCCTTCGCGACCTCCAATACAGCTCGATTCAGCCCTTCCAGTCTCCTGGTCTTCTGGTCTTGGAGGTCCCCCACCGCCCCCAGGACGGCCAGGTGTGCCAGATTAACATTCCCTGGATCCATGGCCACGGCCACCAGGAAGGTGGCCCCTGCTCCGCTGAGCTCGTTGGCGCCGGAGATCCCGTGCATGTGCGGGTTGATGTGAACTACAGAGCTGAAGTCCGTGAGCAGAGCCTGGCCTTTGCGCATTGCGCTTGATGCTGTGGGTTCCGGCACATGGTGGTCGGACACGACGG
>JAFGHM010000098.1 GCA_016930135.1 Thermoplasmatota archaeon
CCTCGACACGGCCCTGAGGATGCGCCTGAGGCCGATCGTGTCCATGATGAAGATGACTGCGTATGCGCTCGCGCCCGTGGTGCTGGGGGTCACGTTCGCGATATACATCTCCCTGGCGTCGATGGCCGGGGTTGCAGCGGACGCCAGCTCTGCCGGCTCCTTCCTGCTGGTCCTCGGGATATTCCTTGCGGAGACGAACGCTGCCGTCATGTACTTCGCCTGGGCCATAGAAGGCGGGACGGACTGCAGGCAGCTCATGGCGTCCGTAGGCCAGTGCGTGTTGTGCTCCGAGATCGTCTACGCAGCTACGGCGTATGCAGTCTCCGGTTGAAGGGCGGGCTCACTTCACGCCTGTGCGGCCCGCAATCTTCTCCATGTTCCTCTCCAGAAGTGCCAGCTCCTTCGGGTCGAATGCGCGCGGGTCCACCGGGATGACCATGACCGCGTGGCTTTGGACTATGTGGTCGTTGATCTGGTCGATTGACCTGAGGACCTTGGCGAAGTCGTTGTTGACCACGAGGTACTCGATCCCGTCCAGCAGGACGATGCCGTTGTCGTTCTCCCGGATGAACTGCACTATCGTGTTCGTCATGATCCCCAGGTTGGTGGGGGCCATGACGCCCTCGCCCGCTCGAGTCGCCAGCCAGTATATCGGGGTCTTCTCCAAGCCGTACTTGTCTCGGATGAGCCCCGGGTGCTGTCTGCTTATCGCAAGTCCGACGGCCCGCCTGCCATCAGCGCCAGCAGTTGACACTATGTTGACGAACGCGTCGAAGCTGATGTCCGGAGGGGCCTCCTGGACCACATACGACCTCCCGGGCTTCAGCGCGTACTTCCTCGTGATCCCGAGTCCCGCCTCTCCAGCAGGTCCGCGCGACTTGGCCTTCCTGGAGAACAGCCCCATCTAATCACTCCACATCGTCAGGACGGAGCTCAGGGCGATCTCGTTCGTCGGCTTCAGCAGGAAATCCTTCGCCCCGCAGTCCATGCTCTCCCTGATCATCTTCTTGTTGATTATCGAGCTCATGGCGATGACGGTTGCCTTCGGGTCGACCCCCATCAGAGCTCTGGTGAGCTCGACGCCCGACTTGCCCGGGAGAATCATGTCGACGAAGCATATCTCCGGCCGCTCCGCACTGAACACCTTCACGGCCTCGTCATAATCCCTGGCCTCCACGACATCGTGGAAGCCGACCTTGACGAGGAGCTCGATCATGATCTTCCTGAACGCTTCGGAGTCGTCTACGACGAGGATCTTCACTGAACCCACCAGCTCTGAGTGTGCAGATGCCCTTGAGGGATATTTATCGTTGCGATGGGAAAAGGGAGATGGGCAGGCAATTATGTTCCTGACGCAAGGCCCTTCCGGATTTTCCTTTCGGAGCACGTTGTCCAATCAAGGTTGCGTGCATACTTGGAAGGGACTTATATGCTACCCATCTCGGTTAATCATTGGACCGCGTGGTTGATAAATGTTACCCCTGCAGTCAGTATGCCCGTTTGGGCCTCCGTTGAGCTTTTGGGACAAACATTAATATACTGGCATAGGGATTCTTTCAACAACGCCTTTTAGCTGGCATATTTTCGGCGATGGTGTTCATTCATGACGAACATTGAGGAAGTCAAGAAGGGTACGACGACCATAGGACTGGTCTGCCAGGACGGGGTCGTGATGGCGACAGAGCAGAGAGCCACGATGGGCACGCTCATAGCGCACAAGACCACTCAGAAGCTCTTCAAGATTGACGACAACATAGCCCTCACCGTCGCGGGCGTCGTCGGAGATGCTCAGACGCTTGCAAGATACATAACGGCCGAGGTGGAGCTGTACAAGCTCAAGAGAGGGCAGCCCATGAGCGTGAAGTCGGCGGCGACCCTCACCTCCAACATACTTGCGGGCAGCAGGTTCTATCCGTACTGGGTGGGCCTGATCCTCGGAGGCGTCGACAGAGACGGGGCTCACGTTTATGCGCTCGACATGGTCGGCGGGGCCATACCCGATGACTATGTGACCACTGGCTCAGGCTCCCCTTACGTTTACGGCGTCCTCGAGGACCATTTCCAGAAGGGCATGAGCATGAGCGACGGGATAGACCTGGCAATCCGGTCCCTTCATGCCGCCATGAAGAGGGACTCCGCCTCTGGCGATGGATACTCTGTCGCGTCCATAACGAAGGAAGGCTTCAGCGCCATGGACGACAAGGAGGTCCAGAGGCGGCTATCAAAGCTAAAGCTGGCCTGATTTACACGCAACAACTTATCCGTGTTTCTGAAAGCGGAGCATTCAAACGAGACGAGTGGAAGAGATGGGCATAGAGAAGGTTCTTGACGACGCGAGAGAAGCAGTCAAGAAGATAATCCCCTCCAGAATAGAGGTTACGGATATTGATTTCGAGGGTCCAGTCATAGTCATCTACACCAAGAACCTCGAGGAGTTCGCCCACAACAACGACCTGGTCCGCCAGCTCGCCCAGAACCTCCGAAGGAGGGTGGCGATAAGGCCGGACCCCGAGATGCTGGCATCGACCGAGAGCGCGGAGGAGCGGATCAGGAAGATCATCCCGGAAGAGGCGAAGATCACCAACATCTATTTCGACGACGACACCGGCGAGGTCACCATCGAGGCGATCTCCCCCGGGCTGGTCATAGGCAAGCACGGTGCGGTGCTCAACGAGATCAAGAAGGACATCGGCTGGGCCCCCAAGGTGGTCAGGGCGCCTCCCATCCCGTCGAAGACTGTCAGCGAGATCAGGCAGTACCTAAGGAAGAACCAGGACGAGAGGAAGGAATTCCTCAGGAAGGTGGGCAAGAGGCTGATGCGCCCGCGCGTGAACGACGAGACCTGGCTCAGGTTGACCTCTTTGGGAGGCTATAGGGAGGTCGGCAGGAGCTGTTCCCTGCTCATGACTCGGGAGAGCAAGATAATGATCGACGTCGGCGTCGCGGTGTCGGGCGACAATGGCTCGACCCCCTACCTGAGCGCTCCCGAGCTCATGCCCATGGAGTCGATCGACGCGGTGGTGGTGACGCATGCGCATCTAGACCACTCAGGGCTGGTACCAGCGCTGTTCAAGTACGGGTATGAGGGGCCGATCTACTGCACCACGCCCACCAGGGACCTGATGTCGCTCCTGCAGCTCGACTTCATCAAGGTCGCAGTCGGGGAGGCTAAGAAGGCCCCTTACGAGTCGTCCCACATCAGGGACGCGGTGATGCACTGCATACCACTGAAGTACGGTGAGACCACCGACATATCCCCGGATGTGCGCCTGACGTTCCAGAACGCGGGTCACATCCTGGGCTCCTCGATAGCGCACTTCCATGTCGGCGACGGGCTCTACAACATCGCCTTCACGGGAGACATCAAGTTCGAGAAATCCTGGCTGTTCAACGCCTCGGTGAACAAGTTCCCGAGATTGGAGACGCTCGTGATCGAGTCCACATACGGCGGATACCACGACATGCAGCCGAGCAGGCAGGAGGCGGGGAACCAGATCAAGGAGATAGTCCGCGCCACGATTTCCAGAGGGGGCAAGCTCCTGATACCTGTGTTCGCGGTCGGGAGGTCGCAGGAGGTCATGCTGGTCCTCGAGGACCAGATGAGGAACCACCAGGTCCCCAAGGTGCCGATATACCTCGACGGCATGATATGGGAGGCGACCGCCATACACACGGCCTACCCCGAGTACCTCAACAGCCAGCTCAGGACGCAGATATTCCAGATGGGCGAGAACCCATTCCTGTCCGAGATCTTCAAGAGGGTCGACAGCTCGGACATGAGGGAGACCATATGCCACGACCCCGAACCGTGCATCGTGCTCGCCACGAGCGGCATGATGAACGGCGGGCCGGTCATGGAGTACTTCAAGGCCTGGTGCGACAACGAGCGCAACACGATAGCGTTCGTCGGATACCAGGCCGAGGGGACCATGGGCAGGAAGCTCCAGAAGGGCTGGAGCGACATAACCCTGAACGAGAGGGGCAAGCCCCTGACCCTCCACATGAAGATGGATGTCGAGACCGTCGACGGCTTCTCCGGACACTCGGACAGGCGCCAGCTCGTGAACTACGTCAGCACACTCGAGCCCAGGCCTGAGAGGATCATAATCTGCCACGGGGAGGATTTCAAGTGCTCGGACCTCGCGAGCACATTGTACAAGAAGTTCGGCATCGAGACGAGGGCTCCGATGAACCTCGAGACGATAAGGCTGAAGTGATCCTCACGGGCTCACGCGCAGCCTCGCCCCTTTCCTGCCGAGAAGTACTACGCGGCTGTCTTCCCGTTCTCTGAGCACGTCGAGTGACAACATCTCTCCCAAGCGGGAGGAGAACTCCCTGACTGCGGAATGCGAGGGCATGTTATCGATTGTCATCCTCGTGCGGGAATCGCCGACGAAGACATACCCCTTGGATTCTATGAAGTCCGTCTCGGCGACCTCGTCCAGCTTGGCGTACTCGTCCTCCCAGCCGAGGTTGTGCCCTTGCACCAGTGTGTGCCGGATCACAGTCCTCGTGCCCAGTGAGGGAAGCAATCTCAGAGTCTCCATGAGGTTCTCCCAGGCCCTCGGGAACCGGGGCACGCAGAGCCTCTCGTAGATGGATGGGTTGGGGGCCGCGACAGTGACATAGAGCTGCGTGGGCAGCGGGTCCAGGCTGGCCAGAGCCTTGGGCACGGAGCCGTTGGTGACCAGGAATGTGGTCATGCCCCTCCGCTTGCACAGAGCTATGAACTCCCCGAGCTCGGGATAGAGCGTCGGCTCGCCCGAGAGGGAGATCGCCACCTGATTCGGCTCCCTGGCCTCTTTCCAGGCCTCCGGGTCGCATCTGGGGTCTCCCTTGAAGCCCGAGACGAGGGATCTCTGTTCCCGCAGACAGCCCTCTAGTAGCTCCTCGGGTCCGGCGCGCTTGGACATGCCGAACTCAGTCATGCCGTGATATCGCCAGCAGAAGAGGCAGTTGTGGTTGCACACATTGACCGCTGGCGTCATCTGGAGACAGCGGTGCGTCTGAATCCCGTAGAAGTCTTCCTTGTAGCAGGGCCTGCCGTAGAGCAGCTTCTGGCGCATCCAATGGCAGAGTTTGACCGCCCCGCTCTCACCCACTATGCGGTATTGCTGCCTTTCCAGATGCTCCCTTGTAGCTGTATCCAACTCGCTCGCCTCAGAACCCGCTCAATTCCTTCGACCGACGGAGCGGCCTTGCCTTCTTCTTCCGGGTCGGGGCCTCACGGTCGTCCGTCCCCCTGGCCTCGGAAAGAACATCCTGGACGCGCTTGGAGTCCGGCTCCGCTCCGAGTAGATGGGCGACATCCCCCTCGTCCAACTCGAATTCGGCAGTCATGTTCAGGAGCAGCTCCGAATCGTTCCTGACCATGGCGGCCATGTAGGGGAGCACCGACTCGTTCGCACAGCGCTTGGACGTGTGAAGATGCCTCTGCAGCTTGGAGGCCAGCGAATCTCTCGCGGCCCGCGGTCCCTTGGCCCTGGACATCATTATGAAGAACCCAGGGAACCTGTACTCATACACTGAAGGCCTCGGGCCTCTCTTCCTGGACAGGGCGACTCCTCCGGTCATGAGCTCCTTGGCGTAGGACCAGAGTCCGTAGTGCTGCAGCCTCCTTGTCCAGCCCAGGTAGACATCAGACTTGGACAGTGCATCGAAGGCATCTGCCATGTCCGCTGTGTGCTTGAACTCGAGCGGGATGTTCTCCTCTATCCACTTGGAGAGCTCGTCCGGGGTCCGGTCCAGGTCTAAGGTGGCATCTCTGGCATCCCGGAGCGTCGAAGCCCCAAACATCATTCTCAGGGCGTGCCCCAGCTCCTTCTGCTGGTTCCTCTTGCCTATGGATTCCGAATCACCGGAGGATATCTCGCTCCTCCCCTCGGCAATCATCTGCAGGTCGTTGATTGCGGCCCTGAGGTCTCCCCCGCAGTTGTCAGCGATCCTCGCGAAAACATCTCCTCTCACTGAGATCCTCTCGGAGTCGGCGATCGCCCTCAGTACCTTGATGGTCGACTCCTTGTCCAGGCGTCGAAAGACCGCCTTGTCGGCGAGTGTCTTGATGGCAGAAGCCTTCCTGGTCAGCTCGTAGTAATCGTTGACTATGAGGACTATAGGATGCGCAGACTCCCTGACTGTCTCGACAATGGCCTTCGCTCCTCCGAAGTCCTCCCTGCCGAAGAGGTTGTCCGCCTCGTCGATTATGACCAGCTTCCTCCGGCCTTCAGACGATGACAAGAACTCGCCGTTCGATGTGAATGTCTGTGCCCGGGAGCCAGCTCCGGCAATCTTCTTGATTGATGCGGCGTTTCTGTGGTCAGAGGCGTTCATTTCGATGAAGTCCCAGCCCATGTCGTTGGCCAGAGCCAGAGCTGCACTTGTCTTGCCGATCCCTGGCTCGCCGCGTAGGACAATGGCCTTGTAACGCGGTGCCCCCTTCTTCCAGGACTCAGCCCATCGCCTGATCGTCTTGATTGCCGTCTCGTTACCTGCTACGTCGTCCAGGGATCTGGGCCTGTACTTCTCCGTCCACTCGTCCTGCATCCAGAACTGAATGAGGCAATCCCGTATTATAGAATAGTCATGATCGGCGGAGGAAGTGCTGCGAAATGCGGAAACGCCCCAGTCTATAACAACTAGAGATATAATAGTAAATTATGAAAATGTTTTGGGGTTATTAGTTCACTTCTGAGCTATACATCATCCGAGAGCACGAAGGAGTTCGTGTGCGAAGCGGGAAGCGAGATCTCTTCTTTCGCGTGCTCACCCTGCACATCGTCGTGCGATGCTGCTTCGACCTCAAGCATCCCAGGCAGAGGATGCTTCGAGTATTCCTCCTTGCGGTCGTCGATGTCCATCGTCAGATAGATGGCGGTCACCTCTATGCTGGAGTGCCCCAGATTCTGCTGCAAGGTCCTCAGATCGATTCCCGATTTCAGCGCATGAACTGCATGTGTGTGCCGGAGAACGTGGGGATGCCTCTTGTCCTTGTCCAGACCTATCCGCTCCCCGTAGTTCCAGATCAGCCTCTCCACCTGTCTCCTTGACAGCGGACCGCGCTTGTTCGACATGAAAAGCGGGTCCTTCCTGACCTTCCTCGTGCCGATGTAGTCCCTGAGCATGGTCTTCGTCCAACTGTTCACCAGTGGGACCTTCCTGCCCTCTCTGTGGCGCTTGGCCTCCTGTATAGTGATCTCGCCGGACTCCAAATCCACGTCACCGATTGTCAAGGAGCAGAGCTCCCCGACTCTCATCCCCGTTTCGTAGAGAAGTTTGATTATGAGACGATCTCTCATTCGCCTCGGTGCCTCGAGCAGGTTCTTTAGCTCATCCTGCTTGAGATACTTGCGCATGCTAGCTACCCATCCCTTCGTCTTCGGACGAATGTCCGACAAAGCATCGGTTTTTCCGTATATAAAAATGTCGCATTTCGGTCCCAAAATGCCCTTCGGCCCTTGATCCCCTAGGAAACCGCCGGAAAAGCGTCGCCTTATACCCTATTTGTCGCCGTTTTCCCTGGGAAGGCATTTCAGGCCGCAGGACCCAGCATGGATCCCGAGGCAAAACCGTGCTATTATGTATCAAGCCCTGGACGGAATGGCAAGAAATCCCTTGACGATTTAGGGAAATCGCGTGATCCGCGAGCAAGAAGCCCTCCTTGCCCCCTACGGGGGCAACCGGAAGGGTGTCTGTTTATTTCTTAGATATACAAATATGCTCATACTAGGATAGAGATATACTAATATTGCATTCATATCGAAATCCGTCGGACGGCGGCGGACGGCGTGCTATCAAGCCGCATGGACTGATACCTTGTCACGTCATCACGTGGCTTGCCGGCCAAGGCAGATCCCGGCACACAAAGCACACTTCATTTGTAATGGCTCCAGGCGAACCCAGACATGTCTGGCTGCCATCAGGACTCACCCTGAATGTGTGGATGTTCCACGGCATCTGAGCCGACGCCTGGCCACGGCCTGGCCTTCACAATCCGGGCAGTTTTGTCTCCCATCAAGATATAGAAATAATTTGTATATCAATCCCATATCAACAAATATAGCTCAGAAATATAGGAGAGGACGCAGGGTGGCCAAAAGACACATTCGAGGCGGGCCGGACACGATCAATCGCGCTGTCGCGACGCGGAATCCATCTCAGTTGCGAACTAGGCGACCTTTCTAAGATGCTGGATGGCTCTCTCCTCGTGTTCCTGGGCATCTCTCAGAAGAACAGCGCCACGTCTTCGTTTTCTAGCTGGCATCTTGCCTTCGAAACGGAAGGGGAAGAGCTTCGTGAACTCTGCAAGGGACCTCGCGCCTTTTGCATAGGATGCCGAGGCCCTGGATAGGTCTCTGGATTGCGATTTCGGGGCCTGTTTGGCAATCTTCTTCAAGAAGGCAGACGAGATCTCACGGCCTTCCTGGACGCATGCACCGACGTAGCTGTTGCCCATGTAGTTCTGGGAGGTCTCGGTGGCCTCCTCGAGGACGCTGGCCCACTCGGCAAGGGCAGGAGGGCCAGATACGTAATTTCTCTGCATCTCCACATCGCCCTCGGCAAACCTCAGAGCCCGTGCCAGAGCCTCCTTCCGCGCCCTCAAGGAGCGGACCTTCACTCTCTCCGCGAAATATATCTCGTCAACGCATCCAGGTGCGTTCAGCTTGTGATAGGGGACAGGTTCCTCTTCGACGCCTGGGTTCTGGATGCTCCTGAAAGTGCTGACGAGGTACGATTCGCCCTCGTAGCCGCGGACGATCCCGTACTCGGGAGCGACCAGACCGTAGAGCACGACTGGCCTGTCTCTCTGGTCGATCTCCTTCCTTATCCTCTCGAAGACCTCTCTGGCGATCTTGAGATCCTCAGGGGACGGAGCGCCCGGTCTGCTGGGATAGCTGTGCGGATACTCGCGGTTCTGGACGTGCCAGCCAAGGCAGTCTATCCCACCCAGTATCTCAAGGAATGTCTTGATGTGGAGTGCTGTCGGGCCCGATGGGCAGGTCTCTCCAATCGAGACGTTGATCAGGAATGGGTATCCAGTATACCCGCCGACCTCCACGATGCTCGTCCTGTTACCCAAGGCGTTCAGGGATCCAGATATGGCACCAAGAAGGGACAGCCAGCATGGCTCGTACTTGGCATCTTTCGATATCGTTCGCCTCCCCACCTGGTCTGGCTGACCATAGGCTATTCCGTAACTCCGCTTGATCATGTCCTTTTCCTCCTCGACACGGCGTGCAGAGCGCTTGTACGTCGAGAAAGCGGCTGAGAGCAGCTCCTTGCCGTCCGATGTGAGCTCATACTTGCCCCTGGCCTGGCGCCTCATCAGGCCTGCGTCGACCAGCTGAGCGAGGTGGTTGGCAAGCGCGGTCTTCGAGAGCGCCATTGCATCCATCATCTCAGAGAAGTCGCCATTTCCTCGCATAGCCAGGGCGAGTATCCTGATTCGATAGGGGTTCGCAGCGGATTTCAGAAGCGAGGCGATCGATGAGGATCTCTCGTACACTGGACCGTAGCCAGACTTGTCCGATTGTGCGTTCGACATTTTCCGACCTCCTGAGGTTTAACATCCCGTGCTGAGGTTATAAAGTTATGCATTCTCTTGAACATTCGTACTAGAATATATGAACATTGATAATATTCAGGACTGCATCTATATTTGTCATTTTAGATAAAAATATGCGGAGACGTTCCGGGGGGCAGACCTCCGGGAGCGAGAAGTGAAAAAAGACGAAAATAAAAGGACGACAAGAAGTGGTTTACATCATGCCCGGTGGCATTCCGCCCATTCCACCCATTCCGCCGCCTGGCGGCCCTGCTGGCGGGCTCATCTTCTTGGCGGCGATGACATCGTCGATCCTCAGGATCATCGATGCGACTTCGGTCGCGGACTGAATCGCCTGGGTCTTCACCCTCAACGGCTCCAGCACTTTGGCGGACACCATATCCGACACCTTGTTCTGCAGCACGTTTATCCCGAAGTTCCTGCCACCGCTCTTCGAGTGAGCGTTCTTCAGCTCGATGACGATATCGATCGCGTCCATGCCAGCGTTCTCTGCCAGGGTCCAGGGTATGATCTCCAACGCCTCTGCAAATGCCTCGATTGCGAGCTGCTCACGCCCTCCAACGGATTGGCCGTAGTCCCTGAGCTTCAGTGCGAGCTCGATCTCGGAAGCGCCTCCCCCAGGCACAGCAGTTCCGTCTTCTGTGGCGACCCCGACGACCTTCAGAGCGTCGTGCAGAGACCTCTCGACCTCGTCAATCACGTGCTCGGTCCCGCCTCTTATCAGCACCGAAACCGCCTTCGGGTTCTTGCAGCCTGTGACGAAGGTCATCTGCGAGTCCGCGATCTTGACCTCCTCGACCTGCTCCGCAGCCCCGAGCTCGGTGGCCTTCAGGTCGTCCAGGTTCGTGACGACCTTGCCGCTGGTGGCCTTTGCCAGCTTTTCCATGTCCGACCTCTTCACGCGCCTAACGGCGTATATGCCCTCCTTCGCGAGGTAGTGCTGTGCGAGGTCGTCTATCCCCTTCTCGCAGATGAGCACGGTGGCGCCGGACTTCTTCACCTTGTCGACCATGCTCTTCAGGGTCTTCTCCTCCTCGTCGAGGAACCTCTGCATCTGAGCGGGGTCCTTGATCTGTATCTTGGCCTCGACCTCGGTCTTCTTGATCTCGAGAGCTGAGTCCACGAGGGCGATCTTGGCGTTCCTGACGACCTTGGGCATCCTGGAGTGCGTGCGCTCCTTGTCCAGCACGAGCCCCTTGATGAGCTTCGTGTCCGAGATCGTTCCGCCCTGCTTCTTCTCGACCTGTATATTGTCGATGTCCACGCGGTATTTGCCATCCACCTTCTCGGCTATCGACGAGACGGCATTCACAGCGATATCCGCGAGCAGCTCGATCTCCCCGCCGACGCCCTTTCCGGTCATCGCGGTCATTGCGACCAGCTTCAGGGTCTTCTTGTCGGTCGGAGAGATCTCCAGACCCATCCCCTTGAGGATCTTCACGGCCTCGTTGGCCGCAAGCCTGAACCCGTTGGAGATGACAGTCGGGTGTACGTTCTGGTCGATCAAAGACTCCGACCTCTTCAAGAGTTCTCCCGCGAGCACGACCGCCGAGGTCGTCCCGTCCCCACACTCGTTGTCCTGGGTCTTGGCGACCTCCACGACCATCTTGGCCGCAGGGTGTTCGATGTCCAGCTCCTTCAAGATAGTTGCACCGTCATTCGTGATGACGATATCCCCCATGCTGTCGACGAGCATCTTGTCCATGCCCTTCGGACCTAGGGTGCTTCTCACGGAATCGGCCACTGCCTTGGCAGCCGTTATGTTGTTGTTGTGGGCTGTCTTGCCTCTGGTGGATTCCGTGCCTTCCTTGAGCACAATCACAGGTTGGCCTCCCAACATCAGTATAGCCTCCGGATTCGAGTATACTAGAGCTTCTATATGAATCTTGCCCTTAGATGGCCAGGACGTCTGGAGGCCCGGGACGGCAGTCCGCAGCACCTGCGCTGGGTTTCTTCAGGCAATTCGCTAGATTGCCGCTCGGAGATCGGGCGCAGGGACCAACGAGGACATGCCGGCGCAGATGCCAATGAACAGGGCCAAACGCGGGTCAGAAGGCATCGACGAGATCGACGGCATGCGCTCGACACTCGGTCTCGAACAGCTCGCGGACTGGACGGAGATCTGGTTGCGCCGCTGGCAGTCTGCCAAGAAGTCCAGCTGAGACAAGAGCACTCCTCAGGCGCCTGTGAGCCGTCGGCTTCGGGTTATATGCGTCCCACATGATCCGCCGGACACCAGCATCTGAGGCCCGAGAGACAAGCTCAGACACCGAGTGTCCCTGGTCCGAGAGTCCTGGGACGATGGGGGCTGCCATGAGATAGATCCTGACGCCCGACCTATTCAGTCTCTCGAGTGCGGCCATCCTCTGCCTCGGCTTGGGAGCGCCCGGCTCCAGGACGGAGGACAGCCTCTCGTCCATCGACGCGATGCTGAGTCCGACCTCCACATCGTCCCAGCCCTCCAGGAGGCCGAGGTCCCTCAGCACCAAGGGGGATTTGGTCAATATGCTCGCGCTCATGTCCTTTGATCTCAGGACGGACAAGCAGTCCCTGGTCAACTGGAACCTCTCCTCCGCGGGCTGGTACGGGTCGGTCACGGTGCCAACGCCAACAACTCCCTCGCGCTTTCTCTGCAGCTCTTTCCTGAGGACATGCGCGATGTTCGTCTTCACCTCGAGCACATCGCCCCAAGGACGTGCGAGCTCGAACCTCGTGACATCCTGGGCATAGCAGTACGCGCAGGAGTGAGCGCACCCCCTGTACGGGTTCAGAGCCCAATCGAGCCCAGGCAGGCGCGATGGGGAGAGCGCGGTCCTGCACCTGACCATCCTCACCTCCAACCGATCACCCCCAGGAATCATCGATGCGCCTCTGATAGAGGGCGTCCTTGAGTATGGCGCTGTTCCTGATCCACCTGGAGATGGGTATGTCCATGACGGTGGATACGTGCGTCAGCGCCTCCTGCAGAGTGGAGAACCTCCTGGGCGGGGAACGGAGGGCAACCCTGACGTTCTCACGCACGTTCCACACGCCGACGGGGAGTATGTATCCGGGGTGGGCCTCCCTGAGTATCGAAACGCCTGCCTGTCTGCGCTCCCTCTGGAGGAGCTCGTTCACCGCCAGCCGGGCGGCGTAGTAGCAGCCCCCGATGCCCGCATATGTCGTCCTGCCGTCGAAGTACTCGTGGTCCCCCATGATCGCGATCTTGTCGCTGTACGGGTTCCAGGCGGTGTTCGGATACCAGGCCTCTATCAGCTCGTACCTCCAGGTCGTAGGCATCATCAGTATGGTCCATCTGTTGTCGAGGCTCACCCGCTCGTAGACCCTGTACTCGTTCACGAGCGGATATGTCTTCGTCGTCTGGAGCATGTGCAGGCCCAGGTTCGAGTCGACGGCTGTTATGCTCCACCTGGTAGGCACGAACCTGCGCCTCCTGGAAACCCCGAAGGCCCCGACGCTGAAGGCCCGTTGTATCTGGGAGACGAGGGTCCCGCTCTTGTAGAGCTGAGCCACCGCCTCGGAGGCCTTCAGGTCCGTGTCGAAAAAGGCCTTCTCCAGCCTGCTGTCGAACCTGAAGTTGGAGACATCGAACTTCCTCAACGGCGCGGATGCCCCGAAGGGTTGCACATCGTCGTTGACGGTGAACCTGCTGTGGGGCTTCCTCTGGAACTCAGCATCGACCTCGGGAGGGGCCCGGGCGAGCGCGAGGTCCCTGGTCCTGACGACGAGCTTGTTCGGGCTGTCAACATCCTGGACCTTGACCCTGTGCATGCCTCGCACCAGGGACGACCTGAAGTCGATGATGTCGTCGATCGTCAGGCCCGTCCAGCGCTCGGGAGTGTCCATCAGCGATGTGTCTCCCAGATACGGAGGTATCATCGGACCTATCGACACGTCCGGGTATCCGAACCGCCCGATGAACACGCTCGGCGGGCTGGAGCCCTCCAAGCTGGTCGTGTCCAGGTTCGCGCGGACCTTCGCGGCGGAGTGGAAGCGCGCTATGACGGGGCACCTGTCCTTACCGCAGAGCATCTTCGAACCCTTGCAGTAGGCGCACATCGCGGACCGCCCGCGGATGCCGTCGGCGGAGAGTATCTCCTCGAAAAGCGACGAGCTGTCGGGCATCTTTCTTGACTGGCCGAAGACTGATAGGTCCATCCAGTGCCAGTATGTGAATGGAATCTAATTAATGGCGCACCCGACATAGGCGAAAGTGTCGCGCCCAGGTTGCGCCCGGTCGAGGCTGCTTTCTCAAACCTCAAAATAGATATATTATCTAGCTTGATAGCCGCGCCGCAAAGGGGCTCTGGTCGATACAATGATGGAGGCAATCCTCTCGCTAAAGATACCTCAGAACTGGATGAGCGAGATCCCTCAGAAGCATCCTGTCACCATCAGGGTCATAGACAGGATACCGTACTCCGAGAAGGGCGTCAAGGACCTCGTGGAGATAGCAGGTCCGGAGGATGTCATGAAGGATGTCCTGGATGACATCAAGAAGAACCCCCTTGTGGCACAGGTGGAAACGACCGTCACTGAGAAGGGCAGGGTGATAGGGGCAGTAACCACAGCTAGATGCGAGATATGCAGGATACTCACGGACTCGGGCGTCTTCCTCATATCCGCGGAGTCCAAGGGGGGCGGAAAGGTGGACTGGACCCTGGTACTGAGCGACAAGAGCGCGCTCAAGAGCATATTCGACCACCTGAAGAGCAAAGGGGTGGAGTCGGAACTCGTCAAACTGACGAAGATCGACGACAAGGAGAGCTTGACCGAGCGGCAGGACAAGATAACCCATGTGGCCTTCGAGAGGGGGTACTTTGACTACCCGAAGCGCATAAGCCTCCGCGAGCTGGCCCGCATGTTCGATGTCTCGCCATCGACGCTGTCCGAGATACTTAGGAAAGGCCAGAGGAAGATCGTCCTTGATTACTTCAAGAAGCAGCGGCAATCGGTCTGACGCCAAACTGGAACTGCGTTAACTTAATCTATGCGGGAGAACTAAGTGTGGCTGACCACACCGACCAGGAGTGAACACGAATGGCAACCGAGAGCGAGGTGATTTCGAGCCTTAGGGAGATCGTGGATCCCCACTCGAACATCAACCTGTACGACATGGGGCTCATCTCTGAACTGAAGGTATCCAAGGACTCAGTGAGCCTTACCTTCAGACCGACTTCTGCCTTCTGCCCGCTCGGCATCCAGTTCGCCCAGAACATAAAGCGCAATCTGCTCGGCCTGAAGGGCGTCAAGAAAGCCGACGTCAAAGTGATCGGGCACGTCCAGGAGCGGATCATAAACAAGTCGTTGCACGAGACATAGTGCGATTGTGAGCGTGCGGCTAGACAGCCATACTCAAGCCCCGAACTTGCTTGCCCTGTCGGCCATTCCCAGAAGTATTGGCATCAGGTCCATCCCTCTTATCCTGCCCAGCGCACCCCCAGCCACGGAGACCTCGTCGAACTCCTTGATGCCGTCCACCCTCGCCCCTCCGCCCGAGACTGTAATCGGCACCGGGTCCGCGCTGTGGTCCTTGACCGAGACCGGGGTGGAGTGGTCGCACGTGAGGGCGACCACGACTTCTTCGTGCAGGTCTTTGAGGAGCAAGCCCAACATGGCATCTATGTTCTCGACAACCCTCACCTTGGTCCTATAGTCGCCGTCGTGGCCCGCTATGTCCCCCGCCTTGATGTTCACGAACACAAAGTCATTGGACTCCAGCAACCTCAGAGCGGCCTCGCCCTTGGCCCTGTAATCGGTGTCCAGACCTCCAGTGGCTCCTGGGATCTCAGGGACATGCATGCCCACCATCCTGCAGATCCCCTTGACAAGGTTCACGCCTGCGACGGCAGCGCAATCGATCCCATACCTCTCCTTCATCGTCCCGAGCTCCCTGGTGCTTCCAGCACCTCTGGGGAGTATCGCATTTGCGGGAGGAAGACCGTCCTTGACCCTCTGCTCGTTGATGGGATGGGAGAGCAGGACCTCGTGAGACCGCTGCACGAACTCGTTGACCGCCTGGGCTGTCTTCGCCGCCTCGGGCACGATGGGCCGCGACTCGAGGATGACTTCCTCATGGTGGGGGTCGACATCGGTCACCCTGTGGTCCAGCCCCTCGCCTCTCAGCACCAGCACGCCCCTGTGCTCCGAGCTCTCCTTGAAGATGGCTGTCACATCGCCCAGTCTCATTCCGGTTACGGCGCCGGCCAGCTCGGATGTGCCCTTCTTGATCCGACCGGCACGTCTGTCCACGACGCGCATGGAGCCGTCCACGGTCGCGAAATTGCACCTGAACGCAACGTCCTCTCGGTGAAGCTCGATTCCAGTCCCTGCCGCCTCGATCGGACCCCTGCCCGTGTAGACCTTGTAGGGGTCGTACCCGAAGAGAGCGAGATGTGCGGTGTCGCTGCCCGGGACTATCCCGTGACCAATCACATCCATGAGGCCGCTCACACCGTGCCTCGCCAGCGCGTCCATGGCCGGCTTCCGGGCCGCCTGGAGCGGGGTCTTCCTGTCCAGCTCACGAACGGGCCTGTCCGATAGACCGTCGCAGACTATGAGCAGTATCTTCTTCTGGGACATCTCCGTACGACTGCTGAATGTAGCTGAGCGTAATTAAGCTATTGAGAAGCATGCACGCGTATGCAGCAGTCAGGCGCGAGCGCCCAGGGGGAGATTTGAACTCCCGTGGTGACAAGCACCAGTAGCTCTCGAGGCTACCGCCTTAAACCGAGCTTGGCTA
>JAFGHM010000099.1 GCA_016930135.1 Thermoplasmatota archaeon
GGACTGCACATATGAAGACGCCCTCGGAGAACGACGAGGAGGAAGAGCCCCCGCCGCCTCCCGACGAACTGCCCGAGCCGCCGGGAGCAGACACCCCCGGGGAGCCCCCGGAGAAGCTAGCCGAGCCAGCCTCGGGAAAGGCAGGTTCAGACCCACATTCTGGTGGCGGCATATGAGCGACTCGCGCGAGGACAGGGTGGGCACGGGCATACAGGGCCTGGATGAGATGCTCAGGGGAGGGCTGATAGCTGGCAGGCCGTATGTCGTGTCGGGGACGACAGGAAGCGGCAAGACCACCCTGGGGATCCAGTTCCTGCACCAGGGCGTGAAGAACGGCGAGCGGTCTCTTCTGGTGGCCGTCGACGAGCCCCCTGCGGAGATCCGGGAGAACTTCCGCACGCTCGGCTGGGATGTGGGGAAGATAAGGATTCTGGATGTGCACCCCGCCACAAAGGCGTTCAGCAAGCGGGTCTCCCTGGTGGAGGTCGCCGCACAGAGGACCGTCGGGGTCCTGAGGGAGATGGGTGGTGGCGGCAGGGCGGAGGCTGTGAAGCAGGCCGCGCCAGAGATATCCATCCAATCGCTGCAGCTGATGCTCAAGCAGGAGTTCCAGGACGCACACTATGACCGCCTTGTCATAGACTCGCTAAATTCGCTGAGGAAGCTCTCCGAGACAGACGAGGACCCATCCTCACCAATAATGTCTCTGCTTCGCTTCATATCGGAGTCCTCTGTGACGGCCCTCGTGATCACAGATCTGCCCGACCCCACTGAGCTGGAGCCCGAGATATTCATCTGCAGAGGCGAGATCCGGCTGCACAAGCGGCTGATCTCGAACAAGATCGACAGGTGGGTTACGATTGAGAAGTTCCGCGGGTCGGCCCATGACACGGTCCCAAGGCCGGTCACGATATCCGAAACGGGGTTATCCGTGGACCGCAGCAAGAAGATACCTAAGAACTCCATCCGCGCGCTCCAGGCGTTCACCTACTCTGCAAGATAGCCGATCCCGGATCGCACTAGATTTTATAGACAGAAACACGCTTCGGAGCTTCTGGTCAAGATGAGGAAGACAACTCTCCCGGTCGTCGAGGCGTCTGGAAGGCCGTACGATCTGGGCAGGGCCGTCGGCAGGAAGTGCGCCGCGAGGGCGGTCAAGTACAGAAAGAGCATAGCCAGCTCTATACTGCACTACACAGGGAAGAGCTGGACGGAGGCGGTCGCGAGGGCGCGGCTGTATGTCCCGTTCGCGGAAGACTTCTACGGAGACTATGTCGAAGAGCTTCGGGGTTATGCGGAGGGCGCAAAGTTGCCCTTTGAGGACGTGTTCACGTTCTGCTGCCACGAGCTGCTGACAGAGCAGGGCTTCAAGGGCTGCACGGACCTGGTGGTCAATGCAGACGTCTCCAGAGACGGGAAAGTACTCGCCGCGCACAACGAGGATTGGTCCTTTGATGCGCTGGAGACGGTGGTGCTGCTGCACGCAAAACCGAAAGGCAAGCCGGAGTTCTTCGCGACAGCCTATGCAGGCATACTTCCATCGTGCGGGATGAACAGTTCTGGGGTCAGCCTCACTGGTAACGCTCTCTCCCCCAACGACATGCGTTTGGGCGTTCCCAGGATATTCCCCGTGCGCAAGGTTCTCGAGGCGAGACGGATAGGTGAGGCGATTGAACATGCAATGCCAGCAGGGCGCGCATCGAGCTACAACAACATAGTTGCGGATAGAAACGGGGAGATGTATTCGCTCGAGGGGTCCGCTACCGACTGCGCCCATTTGTATGGTATCGACGGATACATGGTCCACACGAACCACTACGTCGCTCCCAAGATGGAGCGGTTCGAGTCTGACCCGGATTCGCTCTCCTGTTCGAGATTCAGGTATAACAGGGCCCTTCGGCTCCTGGAAGATCAACTGGGGAATGTCACGCCCGAATCGCTGAAGCACATATTGCGGGACCATGTGAACAAGCCCTGTTCGCTCTGCAGGCATGCTGACCCGGGAAAGCACCCTCTCGACGTCTCGGAGACGATATTCTCAGTGATATATGATTTGACAGCGCTCGAGGCGCATGTCGTGAAGGGCAAGCCGTGCGCGGGGGAGTACGCGCGGCTCCTGCTAAAGAGTTGACTGGGTCAGACGTGCATTATGCAAAGTATTTAATCCACATCACTGTATTGCGCAAGAGCTTAACGGGCCCATAGCTTAGCATGGTTGGAGCACCCGGCTGATAACCGGGAGGTCACCGGTCCGAATCCGGTTGGGCCCACTCACACTCCTTGCGCGACTGTAGGCGGCAAATCTTCTGTCGTCCTGTCATCGGAACACACGCAATTGACGCAGCATTAGAGAGATCAGGTCCATTGTGCGGGGAATCACGGTTCCGGGCGCTTCATGCCAATCGGGCATCGGATCTCATCGCTTCGGAAGGAAATCTTTATGAAGCGGTAGCGGACCTTATCTATTGGAGGAATGAGTGGTGACTGCCACGAGGGGGTTCCCCTCATTGCTGGCAGCGACAGTGATTCTGCTGGCCTCGCTCTCATTGGTGCCAGCGAACCACTCAGCGTCTTGGGATGAGCCTGTAATCGTCACTACAGACAAGGAATTGTACATCGCAGGAGATGCAGTGCAAGTCAATGTGTCCGTGGTTGGACCGTTGTTTGCCTGCTTCAGCTCGGCTTGCCAATCATTTTTCGTCGTTGAGAATGCGTCAGGAGAAGTCGTCTATGACTTGAGGAAGCACTATTACTGGGCGCAGATTCCGACATGTCTGTGCGCTCCGCCAACCGTGAACTTCCTTTACACCTGGGACCAGAAGGATGACAGTGGCGAGGATGTCCCTGTGCCTGGAGACTACACGATATGGGGATTTGTTGCGGGATACAATCAGGGAGATCCGCCTGTGGCTGGGGATTCCACGCTGATATCGATTGGTGAGGAGACGGCCTCCGAGTTCGCACTCGTCGCAGGCTGGAACTTCATATTGCTTCCACTGGCGGGATGCGACTACTTCGCAAGCAATCTGGGTCTGGCCTTCGGCGATGCCATCTTCGGGTGGGACTCCTCCGCTCAGAGCTATGATGGTGCCTACGTCGTCGGAATATCTCCGGAGAGCGCGGACTTCGCACTGGAACCGAGCGTGGGCTACTGGATTCATTCGAGCACGGCGAGGAGCCTGGTCATATCCGGGACAGCTCCTCCATCGACGCAGAATGTGCAGTGCGCTGTGCCTGCACAGGGCGGCTGGATCGCCCTGGGCTTCCTGGGATTCAACTCGACCAGACGCGCTAGCGACGTACCCGCGATGTATAGCGAGCCCGGCGGCATAATGGCAGTGGTCGCATATGACGCTGGGCTGTACGAGCCCTTCTATGTGTTCGATCTGTCAACGGACTTCGAACTGACGGTGGGACAGGCGTACTGGGTCTTCTGCAGCGCGAGCGGAGTCCTGACGTACGCAGTGTGAGGGAAGCTCCTGACGCACAACGCTCTTCTCCAGGCTTGGAAGGAGAGCGATTCCCGTCACTCTCGGCGACTGGATTGCTTCCGGTACCGTTTCTTCTTCGGCTTCTTCCGGCTACGAGTCGGCCAGTCCCGGCTCTTTGCCTTGATGCGATACTCCTCAGGTATTTCCATCCTGAACCTGCACACGTCGTCCCCCCACAGCACCGACTTGAGCACCGTGGTCTTGACCGGGGCGCCGAACGCCACCTCGTAGGGCATCTTTTCATAGCCTGCGCTGCAGTAGCAGAAATCACGCGGTATCGTGGCCCCTGAGAGAATCGATTCCCTGGCAAGGGGGCAGTGGCAGTAGTGGTATCTCCTCATCGTGGGGTCCTTCTCGCGAAGATACTCCTTCATCATGTATGGGATTTTGGTCTGGTATATGCTGTCCCCTTTCCGAACCCCGCCGGCAACCTCAGGGTTGTTGCGAACGAATTCCAACGACAAGTCGTCTATCTCCTGAGTGTAGAATAGGGTCCCGTTTCTGAAGTGCTCCTCCAGCAGGTCGATCCGTTGCTGCCTTCTCTTCGCGAGATACTCATCGACGTCTTTCGATTCTCGGAGCATCTCCTTCTCTTCAGCGTACGCCTTGGGGGGACCTGCATGGACACCGGTGAGGAGTATCGCCCTCCATGTCTCTCGATCGGTCCCTTTCATCAACCGACTCATGAACTCCTGCGTGAACGCTGGCATCTCCTTGTGGGGCGTGCCCAGCGAGGGAGGCTCAAACCCCGCGAACATCCTCTCGTGGTCCTTCTTCCCGAGATGTCCCTTGGCGGCCTCAACGAGCTTGCCCAGGACATCGACGCCGTCGAGCGTAACGAGGAGCTCCAGCTCCATGGCCCTGTTTCCGATGAACCTCGAGTACCTCAGCAGTCCGATGAGCTTGTCGAATCTGTTATCCCCGCTCTTCGCAAGGTGCTTGATGAAGAGCCTGACGTCCCTGTCAGTGGCATTCACTGCCGACCGTCGCGGGAATGTCTTCGCGAGGGACTCTTCGAACCGCTTGGCGAGCCTCACGTTGTCCCGGATGACGTCGGCCTTGAGGCCTTTCGGCACCAGCTTGCCCTCTCTCAGAAACGACCTGAACCCTCTCTCATCCGTAGCTCCCCCCTCCTGTGACAGCACGAAGACGGTTCGCAGATAAAACCTTCATTGTCGAGGCTGGGGCGCCGCTCTTACATGACATGTACGTCAACAACTATTCAAGATGTGCGAGCTGTTGAAGTCTCGGGAGGATGAGAAAGATGCCAAAGAAACTGAAGCACAAACGCCACACCGCCAGTGAGGCCAGGGAGGAGCTCAAAGATGTCGTGGGGTGCATGAGCTGCGGACTGCCCATGAAGAGGACCCAGCGCGAGGTCGCATCTGAGATCGCGGGCATATGTCCTGGCTGTTCGGACCAGCATGGGCATCTGAAGAGCTACGAGGAGGTTTTCGAGCGGCTGGTCACACGTCACTACATGAAGGAGCTCAAGATGGACAGACCTGGGGCGGAGAGGGCTGCGAAGGAGAGGCTTTCAGAGATGCCCGCCTGGAAGGACCGCAGGTAGTCAAAACCATCGAAAGGTACGAAAACCGGAAGAGTAATACGTGCCTTCCATGGATGAGACCGACATCAAGATCCTGAGCCTGCTCAGGCAGAACTCCAGGATGAAGAACACGGAGATCGCCAGACGGGTCAGCCTGACTGAGAGGGCCGTCAGGGCGAGGATCGAGAAGCTGACCCGCGAGGGCACGATTAAGAAGTTCACGATCGAGACATCGCCAGTGGGCGTCGAGGGCATCGTGCTCATCGATACGAATGTCGGGAGGACGGCAGCGGTCAGGGAGAAGGCCACGCAGATGTCTGAGAGCGTGTTCGAGTGCACTGGCGAGTTCGATGTGGCCGCCAAGCTGAGAGCCGATTCGTTGGATGAGCTGAACAAGAAGGTGGACGAGCTCCGAGCCTTTCCGGGCGTCTTAAGGACATCGACCCTCGTCAAACTCAATGAGTGATGGTGTCCGACGACGCTTTCGCCGGGGCATTCTTCGTAGTTGCTGGTCCACCCTTGTCATTCTTGAGAAACACTAGCAAAGGTTAATACTCCGTCTGACTGTTTAGCGCACCAGTGACCTAATGGACTTGATGGATGCCATCAGGACTAGAAGGAGCATAAGGAAGTACAAGCCCGCTCCGGTCCCGGAGTCGGTGCTCAAGGAGGTCCTGAACGCCGCTCGCCTGGCCCCATCCGCTGACAACGCCCAGCCATGGAAGATGGTGGTCGTGAGGGACGAGGAGACAAAGGTCCGGCTAGCCGTTGCGTCCAATGGCCAGAAGTTCATCGCGCAGGCCTCCTTGGTCCTTGTGGTGTGCGGGCTGCCTGACGAGGCGTTCCAGACGGTGGGCGGGTACATGAGCAGCCACGTGATTGACGCGACGATAGCATTGGACCATCTGACACTGGCGGCCCATGCCCAGGGCCTGGGCACCTGTTGGATCGCATCGTTCAAAGAGGACAAAGTCAGGGAGATACTAGGTATCCCCGAGGACGTCCGCGTGATTGCGCTCACTCCGCTCGGATATCCCGACGAGACCCCGGAGAAGAGCCCGAGGAAGAACCTTGAGGAGCTCGTGATCTTCGAGAGGTATCAATAGCTGTCAGGATGCTAGACCTTCCAATCCGTTCAAGGTCGCAAAAAACCCTTCGACATCACCCCCGCTCAGGAGATTCAGACCCATGGCCTCCAAAGGGATTACCCGCACAGGAGAAGCTTACTGTCTGGCATGCCGTCAGATGGTGGAGCGGGATGCTGGACAGTGCCCGGGCTGTCTTACTGAACTCACTGACGAGGTCAAAGCCTTCGCATGCCCGAAGTGCAAGACCGTGATGGCTCTGGGCGAACCGCAGTGCCCTACATGTGGCCTCAAGTTCAAGATCAGGTCTGTCAGGCCCGCTGAAGAGGCGAAGGACGACCAGTTTCTGGCCAAGCTACTGGAATGGAGCGGCAAGCCCCCTCAGGCAACAGAGAGGAAAGACACTGTAACCGATGCATCTCCAGAGCCGACACCAGGATCCTCTCCTGAGATCGAGCGCCTTCGGAAGCTTGCCGAGCTCAAGCAGAGCATCAACGAACTGACCGCGAACAGGTCCGAGATGCTGGACCGCATGGAGAAGAGACTGGAGCAGCAGAAGTCCAGGCTGGCCCAGATATCCGAGGCGCAGGACAGCGCTTCGGCCGCTAGGCAGATAGAGGCTGAGATCATGTCCCTCGCGGACGAGATGGCGGACATAACGATGCTCCAGGCCCACATGGACGCTCTCGCGGATGAGATATCCTCCCTGCTCGAATCGGTCGATGTGAGCGCTCCCGTTAGGGAGCGCGGCCTTGCTGCGCGCGCGCTCAGGAAGAAGCTGGAGGCCAAGGAGAAGGAGATCGACGAGCTCAGGGACAGAGAGGAGCAGCTGGTCAAACGCGAGGAGATGGTCGACCGCAAGATCCAGGCCTATGCGCAGAAGAAGAAGAAGCTCGATGAATCGGAAGCCGACCTGCAGATCAGGCTGTCCAAGCTCGAGGCTGACCGGGAGGCGCTCGAGAGGCTCAGGGCTCAGATGGAAGGCGCTCGGACCGAACCCGAGAGGGAGTCGGCTGCAGCCGAGTGGGAGGAAGCCAAGAAGTCCGTGGCGAAGAAGCTGCTTGGGCTCAAGTCGAAGATCCAGTTCCACAGGACTGGCAAGGAGGTCGCCGAGGAGGAGATCGAGGCGGTCGAGATCAATCTTGATGAGGCAATATCACATGTGGAGGAGCAGCTGACAGCGCTGATCATGGAGAAGATCAAGGTCCAGACGGACATGGAGGATGCCTCCATCGTCGACGAGGACCTCAAGAAACTGCTGAAGGTGCTGGACCAGATGCTCGGCCAGTTGCCCGAGGAGACGATAGACCGTTTCTCCAAATCGGAGGATTTCGCCCTCTACGAGAGAGTGCTTGACCGGTTCAAGATATGAGAAGCGATTAAATGTATGAGCGGGTATATTACTCAACCAGATTCACCGCAAGAGACGACGAGAACCCCCCTAACACGTAATGAACACGGAGCTAGTCCAAAATGGGTCTGAGGGACAGAGCCAGAGAGACGGCTTCAAGGCAGACAGCGGAGCAGCCGGCGCCCTCCAGAGAAGAGGGTGCTGATGAGAGGCCTGCCGCGCAGCGGCCTGAGCAAGAAGCGGACGATCAGCAGCCTGTGCTCGAGTCCAGTGTGACCTATCTTGTCGAAGAGGAGAAGCCGGAGCTCGTCTATTCGCTGTTCGCCACCGCCACGCGCAGCGGCGTGCGCGGTATGATCATCTCAAGGACATACCCCAAGAATCTCCGGAAGTCGCTGAATCTACCAGATGTCCCCATATACTGGCTGACAAACGCCATGAGCGAGGATGCCATCGGCCCCAAGGACCTGGAGCGCCTCACGCTCAACATCAGGAGGTTCCTCGATGAAGGCGGGGGCCAGCTGGTGCTGATAGACTCCCTTGAATACATCATCACCAACAACAAGTTCGTCAGCGTCCTGAGGCTCATCCAGACGATAAGGGACCTCGTGGCCATTCATAAGGCGGTCGGTCTGGTGGGGCTCAAGGCATCCACGCTCGAGCCGGCAAAGCTGGCCTCGATACAGAGGGAGCTGGAGGTGTTTTCTGGTGACAAGCCCGCAGCGCCTCATCCTCGCGGCGAGGCCGAAGCCGAGGTAGTGGCCGAATTGAAGCAGGATGAGATGCTGGTCGAGGTCGAGAAGCTCGAACAGGAGAAGAAGAAGCTTGCGGCTCAGGCAGCCAGGTTGGCCGGGGAGTCTCAGAAGAACGCGGCGGACAGGGCCGAGCTCGAGAAGGAGCGGCAGGAGGTTCGGCAGACGCTAGTCCGGGTCCGTCAGACCAGGAAGGAACTGGAGAGCTTCAGGATCAAGCTCACGAGCGAGGAGGCGGAGCTCACCTCGAAGGTCAGGGCGAAACTGGCCAAGGAGATGCAGGCCCTCGATTCGAAGAGGGCGAACCTCGAGATGATGGAGAAGGAGATAGAGTCGAGGTATCAGCAGCTGGATAGGATAGTCGGGCTCAAGACTGAACAGAGGATGGTCGAGGTCCAGGGTGAGAAGCGGCGACTCGAGCAGGAGAGGCAGAAGGTCGCGAGCCTGATGGAGGAGGTCCAGACCGAGAAGAAGACGATGGAGGAGCGCCTCCAGGCAATACAGGAGAACGAGGAGTCGCTCGAGCGGACGATACAGGAGGCAAAGGATCGCGACAAGAAGCTCGCCGAGAAGGAGCGCGCCCTGGCTCTTGACAGGGTCGAGCTGGAGAAGGTTCGTGCGAACACGGATACAGAGCGGAAGGAGCTCGAGCGACTCAAGAAGGCGCAAGAGGAGGAGACAGCCCATACGCGTTCCGAGCTCTCCCGAATAACCGCCGAGGTGAATCAGCGCGAGGAATCCATCTCCAAGCTGACGCATGAGCTGGAGAGCCTCAAGTCGAAGCTTGTCACTCAGGAGCAAGCACTCAACGAGCGCGAGAAGGCCATAGGCGCGAAGCTAGAAGCCCTCGACATGAAGGAGAAGTCCCTCGTCGCAGCCGAGACCGACTCGAAGCAGGCGTTGGAGAAGGCCTCGATGCTCGATGCTGCAGCGAAGGCAAGGGAAGAGCAGCTCAGGAAGGATCACGAGAAGTTCCAGGCGGACATGGAGGTCATGCGGATCGAACTCGTCAGGAAGACTGCGGAGCTGCAGAAACGCGAGGAGAAGTTGAGGGCGGACGAGGACAGGTTCTCCTCGGAGAGCGAGGCCAGGAACAAGGCGCTATCCGAACTCGAAGTTCAGCTCAAGGAAAGCAGCGTTGCCTTCCAGAAGACGGGAGATATGTTGGACAAGCGGGAGGCAGCCATCAAGAAGCTCGAGGAGGAGATGGAATCGATGAGGGCCGAGGCTGAGGAGTTCGCAGCCTCGCTCAACGATGAGAAGTCCTCCTTCGAGCGAGAGTCGCAGAAGGCCAGAGAGGAGCTTGTCAAGGATCGGAACACCTTCGAGCAGGACAAACTCGCATTCGAGCAGGAGAGGGGGGAAGCCGAGAGACAGATAACCGAGGCCCAGAAGGAGATCGACGAGAAGCTCGCGAGGATTGAGGAGGAGCGCAAGGAGGGAGAGGAGAAGGCTATCTCGGTCGACGAGATGAGGAGCATCTTGAACCAGCGGGCGAGCGATGTCGCTGCTTCCGAACTGAAGATGGCCGAGGAGCGCGTCGCCTTGGATGGGATGCGTCGGGAGCTCGGCAAGAGGAAGGAAGAGCTGGAGCAGATCGAGAAGGAGCTCGCCGTCAAGAAGGAGCGGCTGGACCAGGCCACGGTGGAATTGCATGAGGCGAAGGCAGAGGTCGAGGACAGAGAATCGCTCCTGAAGGAGCAGCTCACTACTTCTGAGGGCGAGAAGGACGCCCTGGAAGCCAGAAGGAGCACGCTGCTGGAGCAGGAGCAAGCGCTCGAGAAATCCAAGACGGAGATGGAGGCCAAGGCTCAGGAGATAGCTTCACAGCAATCGGAGCTCGAGGAGTGGAAGGGGCAGCTTGACGATATCTCAGAATCGCTCAAGTCGAGGACAGCGGAGCTCGGGCAGAGAGAGAAGACACTGCAGTCCCGGCAGTCCGAGCTCGATTCTCTTCATGAATCGCTGAGGGAAGAGAAGGCGAAACTGGAGAGTGACTACGCATCCAAGTTCGCCGAGCTCGAGGCGATGCGAAAGACGTTCGAGGCAGAGTCGGCGTCCATGGAGGCGGCCAGGAGTAAGATGACCGCCACCGAGCAGGAGGCGAGCAACCGGGAGAAGAAGATCATCGAGGGCGAGAATGCGCTGGCCGAGAAACGGAAGGCTCTTGCCGACGCGGAGAGCGCCATCCAGTCCGCCAAGAAGGCGACTGCCGAGCAGGTAGAGAGCCTCAGAGCCGAGAAGCGCGAATTCGAATCGCAGCGCGAATCGCTTTCGAAGGAATGGGAGGCTCTGCAGCGGGAGAAGGATAAGATCCTCAAAGAGAACGAGGCCATCTGGGCTGACCTGGAGGAGGCCAAGGCGCAGCTGGAGCAGAGGGCAAGGGGGCTGGAGGAGAAAGACCAGCACATCTTGGCGAGGGAACTGACACTCAAGGCCTCCGCGAAAGGCATCTCGACGAAGGAGGTTGAGCTTGGGGAGCTGGAGAGCCGCCTCATGAAGACGGAGCAGGAGCTGAGCGAGAAGCAGGATGAGCTGGGAAGGGCCGAGGCAGAGCTGAGGGCGTCCCGGGCCGGCATTCAGGAGAAGGAAGCGCGCCTGAAAGACGTCGAAGCGAAGCTCGTCGAGTCCCAGGCCAGGCTCGACGAACGCGGGGCAGAGCTCAGGAATATGGAGAAGGAGCTGGAGGAGTCTAGGGCGAGCCTGCGGACGAGGGAGTCCGAGCTTGGCCAGCTCGAGTCGGAATTGACGCAATCGCATTCACAACTCATGACCAAAGAGGTCGAACTGAAGAGCTCCGAGGAGGAATTGAAGCAGTCTCGCGCGGATCTCGAATCCAGGGGCAATGAACTGAGGCAGATGGAGTCCCGTTTGCTGGATTCAGAATCAAGGCTCGGGACAAGGGAGGCGGAGCTCCGGGCGACGGCGGACGAACTCACGGCCTCGCGTGCCGATCTCGAAAAGGAGAGGGCGCACATCGCCAAGGTAGAGGAGAAGCTCAACCTGTCCGAGTCCCGGCTGTCCGCGAAGGAGTCGGATCTCAGAGATCTCGAATCCAGACTCGCGGAGTCACAGGCGAAGCTTCATGCCAGGGACGAAGAGCTGAAGACAACCGCTCAGTCGCTCGAGGTCCAGAGGGAGGATCTCGGCCAGAGAACTCAGCAGTCAGAGCAGAGCATCCTGGAGGCCCAGACCGAGTTGGACAGACGGGCCGCCAGACTCCAGGGGGACTTCGAGGTCTTGAAGACCGAGAAAGGCCGGCTTGAGGCCGAGAGGGCGCGCCTGGAGGACGAACGAGGCGCCCTCGCTCAGTCGCAGGCGGAGATCGACAAGATCAAGGGTGAGCTCGAAGGCAGGGCTCACGAGCTCACTAGGCTGCAACAGGGCCTGTCAGGTAGAGAGGTGGCACTCGCCGAGCGAGAGGCGGCTGCTGCCGCGTCCGAGGCAGATATCAGGAAGCTGCAGTCGGATGTTGAGACCGTCAGGGAGGAGACAGCGGCATCCCTGAAGGATTTGGAGGAGCACGAAGCGAAGATCTCGGAGAAGGAGGAGGCATTGAGGGCGGATGAGGCCTCGGCTCTCGAGCTTGCGAACGAGCTGGAGAAGCGCGTTGTCGCCGTCGAGCAGAGGGAGGACAAGCTGAGCCAGGAGATCGAGCTGTTCGAGAAGCAGAGGAATGCGCTCATGACCAAGGAGCGGGAGGCCGGGCAGTCCCTTGAAGAGTACAGAGAGGTGCTCGACGAGATAGCCCGACAGCGGGACGCCCTGGCGGCCCAGCAGAAAGAGATATTCTCCCGGACTTCAGCCCTGGAAGAGACCATCGCCGAGATCGAGCTCATGCAGGAGGACCTGGACAGAGAACGGGGGCTCCTGGACCAGAAGGAGAGAGGCCTGGAGCAGCTGAGAGCGGAGCTGGACAAGTGGCGGCTCGAGCTGATGGGCAAGAGGGAACAGCTCGAAGAGGAAGTGAGGGTCAGGGTGTCCGAGGTGTCGAAGGAGGCGGCGGCCCTCACCAGGCCCCAGCCGATACAGGTCAGTGAGGACGAGCTTATCCGGAGGGAGCTGGAGCTGCGGAACCTCGGGGAGCGCATGAAGGAAAGAGAAAGGGACCTCGAGACCCGGGAGAGGACCGTCGTTGTCGAGATGGAGCAACTCGAGAAGGAGCGAGCGGAGGTGCAGGACCTCTGGGACAACATCGAGGCCTCGAGGAAGGGTCTGGCCGAGGGGCTGGACGAGAAGGCAATCACAGAGCTGGAGCGCAGGAAGACGGAGCTGGATGAGATCTATCTCAGACTCTCTCAGAGGGAGGAGGAGATACGCCGCGACGAGCGGAGGCTCGAGGACGAGTGGGCGCGGCTGCAGTCGATAGAGGGAGAACTCACCGATCTTGCCAAGGTCCTGAAGTCCAAGGAAGAGGACGCTGGGTAGTTCGAAAGGGCCATTGAGTCGAGCTCAGGCTAGAACACGGATATCTTGCCAGCGACTATCTTGTCCGTCAGGTCCGTGATATTGGCCAGCCTCTCATCGAACAGGGCGGCGACATCTTTTTCGTACTTTCTCGGGTTGACGTTGTCGGCATACTTGATCCTCGCACTCGCCGCCTGCGGGCTGTCGATCGGCTTGCCTATCTGGGACAGTATGCGCGTGTGTACCTCCAGGATGTCCCCCCTTCCGGCCTTGACTACGTCGTTCGCAACATGGTTCGCGAGTATGTTGTAGAGCTTGCCTACATGCGTCACGGGGTTCTTGCCCGCGCAGGCCTCCATGCTCATCGGCCTCATCGGGGTTATCAGACCATTCGCCCTGTTGCCTCTGCCCACAGAGCCATCGTCACCGTTCTCCATGCTCAGCCCTGAGACCGTCAAGTAGAATATGTTCCCTCTGTAGTCGTCAGCTGTGTTCACGAACACCCTCAGCTGTCTGTCGGTGAACTTCTGCGCGAAGTCCGCGACCCTCTCCGTGAGCTGCTCTATGGAGCTCTTGTATTCGTTCTTGCCCGACAACCTGCAGTCTACCATCGCCACCGCTATGGTCAGGTCTATCCGATCCCCCATCCGACAGGCCATGACCTTCACATCCTCCCCGAGCTCAGGCATCGTCCTGCTGAGCTTACCGTTGATGTGCTTCTCGGTCTCGAGCGTGATCGTCTCGGTCTCGCTGAAGGGAGCGAACCCTACCCCGAACGAGGTGTCGTTCGCCAGCAGACGCTTGGTCTCGTAGACCCCTCTGAGGTCGACGCTCCCCTGTCCAATCCGGCAATCGATTGTGACGCCCCATTCGGTGTCGAGGTGCTTGCAGTTCTTCTCGAGGTAGTTGTAGGCCGCCTTCACGGCGCAGGTCCTGTAGGGGAGTCTCTCGCCGTTGACCTCGGTCGTCGCCCTCCCGACCAGGAGAACGTAGCTCGGCTCCAGTATGGCCCCTCCTCCGAACTTCGGAGCTGACTGCCCGCCAACGACCTCCACCTCGTCCGTGTTGTGGTGCAGGATCCTGCCGTATCGTTCCGTGTACATCTTGCACAGCGCTCGGCTGACGCTCTCCGCAAGGCCGTCCGCAATGCTGTCCGGATGTCCTATGCCCTTCCTCTCGACGAATTCCACACCTTGCTTCTCGATTGGGAGCTGGTTGAGTTCCTCGATGAAAATATTCCTAGACATCGGCTCATCTCACAAAGGTGGGCCGGAAGAATCCTTCTCCGCTTTTAACCTTTTCGGAGCGAGCACGCGAAGAAGGCCAGCATCGGGCCGAGGCGCTACTTCTTCTTGTGGTACGCCTTGCGCCTAGCCTCGCGCAGCGTTCCCTGAGGGACAAGGCACAGCTTCTTCCCGGAGAGGACTCCAGCGACCCCTTCCTTGCTCTCGACGCTGCTGTAGTCCTCGCACATCTTGCATTTGGGCGGACAGACACTAGTGCGGTCCTTGGGCTGCGGGTAAGTGAATATGCCTCCTTCGTAGTTCCTGAGCACGACCCTCTTGTCTGACATCGAGATGAGGTAGTTGGGGCCCACCGGTATCTTCCCCCCTCCGCCAGGAGCGTCTATGATGAAAGTCGGGACAGCGAACCCGGAGGTGTGTCCCCTCAGGGCCTCTGCGATCTCGATGCCCTTAGCGACGTCGGTCCTGAAGTGCTCTATGCCTTTCGACAGGTCGCACTGATAGTAGTAGTACGGCCTGCACCTGATCTTGACGAGTTCGTGGGAGAGCTTCTTCATGATGGCAGGGCAGTCGTTGATGCCCTTCAGGAGCACGGACTGGTTCCCGACCGGTATGCCGTGATCTGCGAGCATCTCGACGGCCCGTTTGGACTCCGGCGTGATCTCCTTCGGATGGTTGAATTGGGCGTTGAGCCAGATCGGATGGTACTTCGCAAGCATCTTGCAGAGTCCTGGCGTCACCCGCTGCGGGAGCGTGCAAGGGGCCCGGCTGCCTATTCTGACTATCTCGACATGGTCTATCGCCTTCAGACGCCTGACTATGTCCTCGAGCATCTTGTCGGAGACCATCAGGCCGTCCCCTCCGGAAAGGAGGACGTCCCTGACCTCCTCGTGCTCCTTGATGTACCTGATGGACGCATCGATGGTGCCCCGGTCGGCCTGCTTGTCCCTGTGACCCGCGAACCTCCGGCGGGTACAGTGCCTGCAGTAGTTGCCACACATGTCCGTTATCAGGAAGAGCACCCTGTCGGGATACCTGTGCGTCAGGCCGTGGGTGGGAGAGTCGACGTCCTCGAACAGCGGGTCCTCCATGTCGGAGGCGCTGAAGTCTATCTCCTTGATTGTCGGCACGGCCTGCATCCTGATCGGGCAGTAGGGATCGTCGGGGTCCATCAGCATCGCGAAATACGGGCTGATCGCCATCCTGAGGACCTTGAGAGACTCTCGGACGCCCTGTTCCTCGTCCTCCGTGAGGTTGATGACCTCCTTGAGCTGCTCAAGAGTGGTGACGCGGTTCCTCATCTGCCACTTCCAGTCGTCCCAATCCTTCTTTGGGACGTCCTCCCAAAGAGATACTTCTCTATACGAACGCATAGCACGTGCCTCCGGGCAATCCGTACGCTGGTTCTACCCATTGCACGATTCCGTATTTAGCATCTTGTCAGCGGAGGTCCCACTGCGTTACGAACTCCGATTGCGCGATACGATTTGAGGACGGGCGCGCGCATCGACCTGTTCGCTTTCGTAACCGGATGTCTATTTGCAGCTTGGAGGGCCGTGTAAATCGCCAATCGTTATATAGCCTGACCTTGATTCGAGCCGTTGTTGTTCCAGACATCCAGAATCGGTCGCCTGGACCGCCTTAGGAGGTGTCCGGACGATTGCGTCTTGAAAGGGGGCCGGGCGGGAGCGTCTTTCGGATGAAGAAAGTGGCGATTGTTGGTGCAGGGCAGAGTAGATACGGCGACTTCCCCGACAAGGGAATAAAGGAACTGTTCTTCGAGGCCTACAAGGACATGATCTCCAGCGTCGACAACGGTATCGACCCGAAATCGATCGAGTCGGCATACATAGGCAACCTCGGCTCTGGGGGATTCCAGCTGGGCAACATGTCCGCGCTGGTGACGGAGTACTGCGGGCTCACACACCTCAATACGATGAGGATAGAGAACGCCTGCGCCTCGGGCGGATACGCGATCATCGCCGCGGCGATGGATGTGCTCTCGGGCGCTCATGAGGTCGTTCTCGCAGGGGGTGTGGAGAAGATGACGGACGTCTCCGGCATGAAGCAGAAGTATTGGCTGGGCGTCTCGGGGGACACTGAGTACGAAAGGCTCGCGGGCACCACCTTTGCTGGCCTGTACGCGCTCATGGCCCAGAGACATATGCACGAGTTCGGGACCAAGAGGGAGCAGCTGTCTATGGTCGCTGTGAAGAACCACAAGAACGGCGCTCAGAACCCGAAGGCGCAGTTCCAGCGGGAGATCACCATGGAGCAGGCCCTCAAAGGGCCCATCGTGGCGCATCCCCTCAATCTGTTCGACTGCTGCTCCACGACGGATGGGGCGTCTGCGTTGATCATCTGCGATGCCGACATGGCCAAGAAGTACACAGATACGCCCGTGTACGTCGCCGGCTTCGGAGGCGCCAGCGACTTCCTCGCGATCCACGACAGAGTCAGTACCGTTGCGCTCGAGGGCACGAAGCGCGCGGCAGCGGCGGCGTACAAGATGTCTGGCCTCTCGCCTAAGGACATCCAGACCGCAGAGGTTCATGATTGTTTCACGATAGCCGAGCTGCTTGCCTACGAGGACCTGGGGTTCTGCGAGAAGGGCAAGGGCGGGCAGTACATGGAGGAGGGCCATACGAAGCTGGATGGCGACAGACCAGTCAACGCGAGCGGGGGCCTGAAGTCGAAGGGCCACCCGATTGGATCGACCGGGACTGGGATGGCCTATGAGATGTTCAACCAGCTGAGAGGGACTATCCAGAAGCCTGCGAGGCAGGTCAAGGGCGCAGAGGTCGGGCTGATCCACAATGTGGGCGGGTCTGGCGGCACTGTCGCGGTTTCCATCTTGAGGAGGTGAATGATGATGGCGGTCGGGATCTCCGGCTACGGAATCTACATACCGAGGTTCAGGATAAAGCGAGAGGAGTACGCGAAGGCGTGGGGGTCGTTCTCGGCGGCCGGGGTGACCGAGAAGTCCGTGTTCGGCTTCGACGAGGATGCTCTCACAGCGGCCGCCAAGGTCACGAGGCGAGCGCTCGAGTCGGTCCCGATGGAGGCGGACATGGTGACGAGGTTCGCACTGGCCACGACATCCGCGCCGTACCTCGAGAAGCTGCTCTCCGGGACCGTCCTGGTAAGCGTGGGAATTCCCAACAGCGCCTTCACATCGGACCACACCAGCTCTACCAGGGCAGGGACCGAGGCCATGCTGGCTGCGTTCGAGCACGTCATGGCCACCCAATCAGGGAAGGCGGTGGTGGCGGCGGCAGATGCGCCTAAGGCGAGCATGTGGGACGCCGTGGAACACGCTTTCGGGGCCGGGGCGGCTGCGTTCGTCATCTCATCCGACAACCTCATCGCCGAACTCGAAGGACATTTCTCGTATGCTAGCGAGCACTTCGGAGAGAGGTTCAAGCCAAAGGACGACCCGCTCGTGCGCGACCTCAACGTCAAGAAGTTCGCCGAGGGATCCGTCGTCCGCAACACGACCAGTGCGGGATCTGCGCTCCTCAAGAAGCTGGGGAGGAAGCCTGAGGATTACCAGCATGTGGTCATCCAGCAGCCTGATGCCAGAGTGCCAGTCACCGTGGCATCCAGGCTCAAGTTCACTGATGCGCAGCTCGCCTCGAGCCTCGTTTCGAAGACCCTGGGGGACCTGGGTGCGGCCTCCGTCCCCGTAGCTCTCGCATCTGCGCTTGATGCGGCAAAGGCTGGAGACAGGATCATGGTCATATCATACGGCTCCGGGGCTGGGAGCGACGCACTCAGCTTCAAGGTCGTGACGGACAAGAAGGCCACGGTCAGGGTGCAGGCGGATACCGAGAGAAGGGAGTACATCGACTATGTGAAGTATCTCAAGATCAAAGGAGCTATCCAGTGAGGTGAGATGAGATGGCGCATGTTTCGGTGCCCATGTACTGGCGGACGATACCCCAGCGGTACAAGCTGATAGGCTACAAGTGCAAGAAGTGCGGAGCAGTGAACTTCCCGCCCAAGGGCGTGTGCAAGCAGTGTCAGAGCTCCTCCGAGTTCGAGGAGACGCACCTCAGCGGCAGGGGGAAAGTGCACACGTTCGTGCTCATAAGCGCAGGCGGGGCGCCTCCGGAGTTCGCAGAGCAGGAGAAGGCCGGAGGGCAGTATCCAGTTGCGATTGTGGAGCTCGAGGAGGGGCCCAAGGTAATAGGGCAGATCGCCGACATCGACCCCAAGGAGGTCAAGATAGGCATGCCCGTCAGGACCGAGCTCAGGAAGATATACACCGAAGAGGAAGTCATCAGATACGGCTTCAAGTTCGTTCCAGCATAGAGGCGGAGGTGGAGAAGATGGAAGCAGGCAAGTTGACGACGATGAAGGAGGCCGTGTCCAGGTTCGTCAAGGACGGCGACACTGTGTACCTCGCCGGGTTCACGCATATGATCCCGTTCGCAGCAGGGCACGAGATAATGAGACAGAAGAGGAAGGACCTCACGCTCGCCAGGGCGACCCCCGACATAGTCTACGACCAGATGATAGCCGCGGGATGCTGCAAGAAGGTCGTCTTCAGCTACGCTGGCAACCCAGGAGTGGGCTCCCTGAGATGCTTCAGACGAGCCTTCGAGAAGGGGCTGCCGAACCGGATAGAGATAGAGGAGTACTCGCACTTCGGGATGTCAGGCAGGCTCTTCGCGGGCGCGACCAACATGCCCTTCCTGCCGATTAGGACCAACACCGGCTCCGACCTGCCCCCTCAGAACCCGAACATACGCACTGTCAAGGACCCCTACACGGGCGATGAGATATCCGTGGTTCCCCCTCTGAAGCCAGATGTTGCTGTCGTGCACGTCCAGAGATGCGACGCGAACGGCAACTCGCATGTCTGGGGGATCATCGGGGAGCAGAAGGACACGGCATTCGCCTCCAAGAAGGTCATAGTCACCGCAGAGGAGATCGTGGACGAGTCCCTCATCAGGTCGGACCCCAACAGGACGCTGATACCGGACTTCGTCGTTCATGCGGTTGTGCACGAGCCCTGGGCGTGCCATCCGTCGTATGTGCAGGGCTACTACGACAGGGACAATGATTTCTACATGGAGTGGGACGAGATCACAAAGGAGCACGAATCCACGATGAGATGGATGGACGAGTGGGTCTTCGGGGTCGAGGACAGGCAGCAGTATGTGAAGAAGATGACCACCGAGAAGATACTGAAGCTGCTCCCGAAGGCAGCGTATAGCTCCCCTGTGAACTACGGGAGCGTGTGAGGAGGCGATGGTGATGGTGGATTACTCATCCAGTGAGCTGATGGTCGTCGTGGCGGCAAGGGAACTGAAGGACTACGAGTCGGTGCTTGTCGGTGTCGGGATCCCGAACCTCGCCGCGAACCTCGCCAAGAAATTGCAGGCGCCACACCTGAACATGGTCTATGAGTCGGGTGCCGTCGGGTCGAACCCCACCAGGATGCCGTTGTCCATCGGCGACCCATGCCTCGTGACCGGCGCGAAGAGCATATGCTCGATGTACGAGCAGTTCGCGTACTACCTTCAGGGAGGAAGGATAGACGTCGGGTTCCTCGGGGGGGCACAGATCGACAAGTACGGGAACATCAACTCGACCGTGATAGGCGGCTACAAGGCCCCCAAGGTCAGGTTGCCCGGGAGCGGAGGTGCCTGCGACATCGCCTCGAACGTCAAGAAGATCATAGTCATCACCCCGCACGAGAAGAGGCGGTTCGTCGAGAAGGTCGACTTCCTGACAAGCCCGGGCTTCATCGAGGGCAAGGATAAGTGGAGGCTGCTGAAGCTTCAGGGGGGAGGACCGTATGCTGTCATCACCAACCTCGGCACGCTCAAGTTCGACGACGCCACGGGCGAGATGACCGTCGTGTCCCTGCACCCGGGTGTGACCATGGAGAAGGTCCAGGAGAACACACCCTGGAAGCTCAAGGTGGCCGACAAGCTGGAGCAGACCCAGGCGCCGTCGGAGAGAGAGATAATGGCGCTCCGGGCCCTGGACCCCGACAGGACATAACTGGGGTGAGGTTCTCATGTGCGCTGGATTCAACCCGATCGCCGAGTACGAGGCGAGGACCAAGAAGAGCCGGCAGTGGTTCCACGAGGCGAGCGACCACCTTCCGGGTGGCGTTACTGGCAACGTGAAGTTCTACAAGCCATATCCCATATGTGCTGCAAGGGCCAAGGGCTCACATCTATGGGACCTTGACGGCAACGACTACATAGACTACATGTTGTGTTTCGGCCCACTCATACTCGGACACGGCCACCCCAGGGTCATCAAGGCGATCCAAGATCAGCTCGAAAGGGACGGCACCACGATCTTCGGGCCGCCTCACGAGCTGGAGACGAAGATGGCCGAACGCCTGAACAGGATATTCCCGTGCGCTGAGAGGACGCGCTTCACCAACTCGGGGCTCGAGGCGACTTTACATGCCCTCAGGGTCGCGAGGGGGTACAAGCGCAAGAACCGAATCGCGAAGTTCGAGGGGCACTACCACGGCTGCTACGACGAGGTCTTGGTCAGCCTCACGCCTTCCGAGGAGATCGCAGGGCCCGAGGTGGCGCCCCAATCGGTCTCCTGCTCTCTGGGCACCTCCGACTACACCCTCCAGAGCGTGCAGGTCCTCCCGTTCAACGACGTTGAGAGCTCAGTGCGGCTACTGAAAGCTCACAAGAACGACCTGGCCGCGCTGATAATGGAGCCGGTCCAGAGAGGATTCGTTGCAGCGGACCCAGAGTTCCTGAAAGCCATCCGGGAGGTAACGGACGACCTCGACATCATACTCATCTTCGACGAGGTGATGTCCGGCTTCAGGATGGACAGGCTGGGAGGTGCGCAGACGATGTTCGGCGTCACCCCAGACATGATGTGCCTCGGCAAGATCATAGGTGGCGGGTTCCCGTGCGGGGCCTTCCTTGGCAGAAAGGACATAATGGATGTGGTCAATCCAGCCACACGCGCAAAGGACCAGCGGGTCTTCCACGGCGGAACATTCAACGGACACCCGACCGTCCTGGCCGCGGGCATGGCAACGCTGGATGTACTCGAGGAACCGGAGACCTACCCCTACCTAAACCGCATCACGGCGAAGCTGCAAGACGGCCTGAACGACCTGTTCGAAAGGCTCGGTGTCGTCGCGCAGGCGATCGGTCCAGGGTCGACCTTCAACATCGTCTTCGGCGACCAGAAGATATGCGACTACAGGGACGCGCTGCTCTGTGACGAGAAGAAGCGGCAGATCTTCGACTTCGGCATGCTGGCCCGGGGGATCCACTACCATCCGGACAAGCCGCTCTATACGTCGACAGCGCACACCGACGAAGACATCGACCAGGCGCTGAAGACCGCTGAGGAAGTCCTCAAGCTCATGGGCAGCTGAGACGTAGTCCAGGCCCCAGGGGCAGCTCCAAGGTTCCTTCGAACACGCGCACTGCCGGACCCGACATGACGATCGTGCCGTCATCTCTCACGCTTATCCGCATCCTGCCCCCCTCGGCGAACACGGTGACCGGGCCAGGGCGCACCCATCCTAACAGGAGCGACACGGCCGCACTCGCGGTCGCACCAGTCCCACATGCGAGCGTTTCGTCGTAGACACCTCTTTCGTAGGTCCGTATCCTTATCGTGTGCGGGGATGCTACCTGCACGAAGTTGAGGTTGACGCCTCGGGGGAAGAGGCGTTTGTTCGCGTTGACCGCATCTCCCATCTCCGACACCTTCAGTGGCCTGAGGTCGCTCGTCCTCGTCACGAAGTGCGGCTCCCCTGAGTTCACGAGGGCTCCAACCAAGGACCTGCCCCCTGTCCTGATTCGCACGTTCATCATCGAATCCGAGTCGTGCCTCACGCCGGAATAGTAGGCCTTCAGGTGGCGTCCTGACGTGCGCACTCTGCCCATCTCGACGGAGTACTCACGGCCGGCCCTGACAACTTTCTTGATGCCGTCCTTCGAGAGCACCTCCACCTCATCCAACCCAAGCTTGTCCATCAGATGCGCGCCCACGCAACGTATACCGTTCCCGCACATGTCGGCTTCGTTGCCTGCAGGTTCGAACAATCGCATGGAACCGTCCACGCCCCTCGCGCGCTCGACGAATATCACCCCGTCGGCGCCGATCCCGAAATGACGGTCGGTCAGCATCCTAGCAAGTCTGCTGCGCTCTCTGTCACTCGTCTTCCTGCCTTGCATCTCGTCCGCGACTATGAAGTCGTTGCCGCAGCCATGGTACTTCTCGAACGCGAACCTGCGACTCATCCGACACCCCAGATGACGACTCCGGATATAAATCGTGGCTGGCGGCATCGCTCCATTGGAAACCTTCAATAGCCAGTCTGGCCTTCCCGGAGTCGTAACCCGGACTATCTCATTTCAAGAGGGAACGAATGCACGACATGCTCATCGCGGGCGGCACTCTCGTCGACGGCACCGGAGCGAAGCGCATCCCGAGGGACATCGCAATCGACGGCCACAAGATCTCGGGCGTCTACAAGCACTCGGAGGCGAAGGCGAAGGTCTTAATCGACGCAACCGACATGGTGGTCTGTCCTGGATTCATAGACATACATTCGCACTCAGAACTCCATCTTCTTGCCAATCCGTTCGCCGAGAGCAAGATACGGCAGGGCGTCACTACTGAGCTCGTGGGCAACTGCGGGGGGTCACCCGCACCTGCGCTCGGAATGGCGCGGGAGTCGCTTTTGGACTTCGCAAAGCAACTGGACATCGATGTAGACTGGAGCACTCTGGACGAGTACCTTCTCAGGCTCTCGAACCTGACTACCTCCGTCAACGTAGCATGCCTTGTTGGCGCGACCAATCTGAGGGCTTCGGTGATGGGCAACCGAGATGCAAGGCCATCGGAGGAACAGATGTTCCAGATGAAGCATCTGCTCGCCGATGCGATGTTACAAGGCGCCTTCGGTCTCTCCTCTGGGCTGATATACGCTCCTGGATGTTACGCCGATACCGATGAGCTAGTGGACCTGGCATCGGTGTCGGCGTCTTTGGGCGGGTTCTACGCCAGCCACATAAGGGGCGAGGGGAGGACGCTTCTGAAGGCTGTCGCTGAGGCTTTGGAGATAGGCCGGCGCGCGCGCACCCGCGTTCAGATATCACATCACAAGGCTTGTGGTAGAAGCTGCTGGGGCAATGTACGGAAGACGATGATGATGATCGAGGAGGCCAGGAGGTCGGGGGTGGACGTCGGGTTCGACGTCTACCCATACACCGCATCCTGCACCAGCCTTGACACCATTCTGCCCCCATGGGCCAGGGAGGGGAGCAAGGAGGACATAATCACCCGCCTGAAGGATCCTCTGGCCAGAGAGAAGGCGAAGGAGCAGATGACGGTCTTTTCCGATGAGTGGGAGGCGATCGCGGCAGAGGACGGATGGGAGAACATATGCGTGATAGGCCTCAGGAGCGACAAGTACCGGCCCTTCGAGAACAGGTCAGTTTCGGACATTGCGCTGGAGCTCGGCCGTGATCCTTCTGAAGTCGCACTCGACCTGATGATCGACGAGGACCTGATGGCAGGGGCGGTCTTTCATGAGATGTCGGAGGAAGATGTCGCCAGTGTTCTCGCCCACCCTCTGGCCTCAATAGGCTCCGACGGCGAGGCGGAGGCGCCCTATGGTATTATGGGCGAGACCGCGTCGCACCCCAGGGCCTATGGGACCTTCCCCCGGGTCCTCAGGCACTACGCACTCGACGCAGGACTGATCACACTGGAGGAGGCCATCAGGAAGATGACATCACTGCCCGCGGAGAGGATCGGATTGAAGGACAGAGGCCTGGTGGCCCGCGGGATGAGAGCCGACATAGTGATCTTCGACCCGCAGAGGGTCCGCGACAAGGCCACGTTCGACGATTCGCACGCCTATCCTGAAGGGATAGACTATGTGCTGGTGAACGGGATCGTGACGATAGATCATGGCAAGCATACGAGGGAGCGGGCCGGCCAGGTCCTAAGGCATTCTCCGAGCGTGTGCTAGCAGAGGCTTCACCCGCATATGTCCAAGGCCGCCATCGAGTACACATGGGCGCATTGAATAAGGTCATCCACGAAGACGTACTCCACCCTCGAATGTGCTCCCGCGCCCCCCGGGCCGAAGACGACCGTGGGCATCTTGCCGAAGTGGGTCATGAGCGCCGCATCCGTCCATCCCCAGAACGTGGAGATCTTGGCTGGCCTCTTCGTCACGTCTTTGATCGCCCGCGCCAGAGACACCACGACCCGGTGGTCCTTCCTGACCACGTTCGGCACGTGCGTCATCGTCTTCATGTTGGCCGGGTCTCGCCTCAGCTCCGCCTTGAATCTCGGGTCCTCCTTCTTGAGCTCGTCGAATATCTGGAGTATCTCTCCGAAGACCTGCTGAAGCGTCTCCTCGGGCACCCATCTTCTGTCGATCCTGACGACGCAGTGGTCGGCCACGGAACTTGGCTGCTGGCCTCCTTGGATGACTCCCAGGTTGAGCGTCGGCGGAAGCGTGTGCCTGGACTTGCGCGCCCTCAGCTTCGGGAGCAGATCCTCCTCGACCTTGCCGACGAATCTCGCAGCCATCGAAATGGCGTTCACCCCTCTGTCCGCCTGTCCACCGTGGGCCGCCTTGCCGTGGAAGTGCGCCTCGAGCCATTCCAGGCCCCTATGAGATGGCTGTATCTCCATGTCCGTGGGCTCCCCCACGATGGCCATGTCCGCTCTCGGACCCCTGAGAATGATGTCCTCTGTGCCCTCGCTCCTGCGCTCCTCACCGACGACCGCCGTCAGATAGAGGTTTCCGTCCAGCTCCACCTTCGAGCGCTCGATGGCAACCAGCGCCATCGCCATGGCTCCCAGGCCACCCTTCATGTCCAACGAGCCGCGTCCGTACAGCCTACCGTTCCTCACATCTGGCTTGAAGGGGGGTATGTTCATGTCGTAGGCTGGTACAGTGTCGGTGTGGCCGTTCAGCATCAAGCTCCTGCCACCGGACGATCCCTTCACTGCCGCGATCACGTTCGGCCTGTTCCTCTCGACGGTCCTGAGCCTGGACTCCACGCCCTCGTCCTCGAGGAACTCGTGGAGATGCTCCGCAACCTCCTTCTCCTGGGTGGGGACGTCCTCGTGGCTGGGTATCCTGACGAGGTCCCTGACGAGTCTCTCGACCTCCGCCTTCTTGACCGTCCGGAGAACCTTCTGCGGGTCCTTCCTGCGACCGGATGCCATATGAGCCCTCGCTGCCCGTGCCATCGTGTCTCCGGGCAGATGCGTCTCCTCGTCCAAATAACTATCCAGATGGCCTTATCTTCCCCTGAGGCGGCCGTGCTCCCTGAGCACCTCGAGCGCCTGGTCTATCGGCAGGGCCAACGCCATGTTGCCATCCCTGCCCTCCATGGACTCAGCCTTGAAGAGCGAGTTGATGATGGACTCGGCGGTCGAATCGACGGCGGCTCTGAACAGACCGTCGATGTCCATGTCCGTCATGAGCTTCTCCGTCACCAGGCCGTTTCTCGCGAACCGCTCGACGACGTTCGCGGTGGAGAACGCCAGGACGATGTCTCCGCTGCCGTTGTGCGACGATGAACCCGTGACGGCAAGGCCCATGATCGCGCGTCTGGCGATCCTCTGCAGCTGCCTCGAGTCGACCGGGGCGTCGGTGCCCACCACCATTACTATTGAGCCGTGCTCCTTCCTCGTGGTCGGTGGAGAGCCGAGGATGCTGCCCACGGGCACCCCGTCGATCCTCAGCTCGCTCCAATCCCCGTGATTCGTCAAGACCAGTGTGCCGAGAGTGTACTTCCCAGCAGGCGTGGAGACGACCCTGGACGAGGTCCCTATCCCACCCTTGTAGTCGTGGCAGACCATGCCGGTGCCGGCTCCGACCGCACCCTCGTGGACCTCTGTCCCAGCCGCCGCGAGAGCTGCGAGGACATGCTCCTCCCTCACATGCAGCCCCTGCGCGTCGTTCAAGTGGCTGTCGTCGCACTCCGAGACGATCGGGATGATGGTGTCGTTGTTCACGCCTATGCGTGGGTTCTGCTTGATCATGTACCTGATGAGTGCTTCCGAAACGGTGCCCATGGACATCGTGTTGGTCAGCATTATCGGCGTATCTATCACACCGAACTCGCGTATCTGCAGGGCGCCCCCGAGCCCTCCGCAGCCGTTGAAGTCGAAGTAAGTGCCCTTGACGGGCCTTTCATACATACTCCCGTTGTGCGGCAGGATTGCGGTCACACCAGTCCGCACCGGCCCTTCCCCTAGCTTGAGAGGACCGTTGCCCCTGATTATGGAGCAGTGCCCGACCTTGACCCCAGAAACATCCGTCAGCATGTTCTTTGGGCCGGTGGGCAACTCCCCGAACCATATTCCGGTTTCCCGCGCCCTAGCTCTCATTCCGCCTTGCCCTCGCCGGCTGCCAGCCAGCACGAAACCCAGTGCTCCTGAGAGACATAGATCGGCTCGGGTTCCTCGACCTTGCACTTCTCCATCACGTACGGGCACCTCGGGTGGAACCTGCAGCCAGGAGGTATGTGTGCCGGATCGGGCCGCTCGCCCTTGAGGATGATCTTGTCCGTCTTCATCCTCGGGTCGGGCTTCGGGACGACGGATATGAGCGCCTTGGTGTAGGGGTGCATCGGCTTCTTGATGACCTCCTCAGTGGGTCCGAGCTCGACTATCTTGCCGAGGTACATGATCCCTATCCTGTCGCTGAACACGTACGCCACGCTCAGGTCGTGCGTGATGAACAAGTAGGTGAGGCCTTTGTTGTTTCTCAGGTCCAGCATCAACTTGAGGATCTCGGACCTGATCGAGACATCGAGCATGGAGACGGGTTCGTCTGCGACCAGGAACTGCGGCTCGAGCACCAATGCCCCCGCAATGCCGACCCTCTGCCTCTGACCTCCGGAGACCTCGTGAGGGTACCTCCACATGAAGTCCTTGGGGGGTCTGAGGCCAGAATCGTCGAGCGCCTTGGCCACCCTCTTCTCCCTCTCCGCCTCGTTCGCGCCGATGCTGTTGACCATCAGCGGCTCCGCGACGATGTCGTAGATGGACTGCTTGGGATTGAGCGACTCATAGGGGTCCTGGAAGATCATCTGCATCTTCTGCCGGAGCATCTTCATCTTGTCCTTCGTGAGCTTCCTGACATCCACGGTCCCGGCAGCGAGTGCCTCCTCTCCCTCTTTCGCCGTCATGAGCTTCTTCGAGACCGACCTCTTCACTGCGTCCTTCATCATCGCCGCGCTGAGGCCCGAGCCGAAGTACCTCACATCTCCGCCCGTGGGCTCGACGAGCCTCAGGATGGCCTTGCCAGTGGTCGTCTTGCCGCAGCCCGACTCCCCGACCAGGCAGAATATCTCCCTCTCCTTGATTGCGAACGACACTCCATCGACTGCCTTGACGTACTTCTGCTCCTTCGACGTCAGGCTTTCGACGAACCCCCGCCTTACGGGAAACCACACCTGTAGCCCCTCCACCTGCAACAGATCCTTTGCCATCGGTCACACCCCCTTCGGCTTGACGAAGTGACAGGCCGCGAAGTGGCCTGGGAGGACCTCGATCAAAGGCGGCTCCTGTTCGATGCATATGTCCTGCTTCATGTAGCACCGCTCCGCAAACCTGCACCCCTTTGGCGCCCTGATCAGGTTTGGGGGGTTGCCGGCGATGGACGCTGGCATCTTCCGGTCGCCCTTGATGTTCGGGAAGGCAGCGATGAGACCCTTCGTGTACGGGTGCTGCGGGTTCGCGAAGACCTCGACCGCAGACGACCTCTCGACTATCTTGCCCGCGTACATGATCGACAGCAGGTCGCACGTCTCCGCAAGGACGGACAGGTCGTGCGAGATGATGATCATGGCCAGTTCCAGCTCCTGCTGTAGGTTCTTGAGCAGCGTCAGTATCTGCGCCTGGATCATGACGTCCAAGGCGGTGGTGGGCTCGTCGCATATGACGAGCTTCGGCCTGCAGGCAAGCGCCATGGCGATCATGACCCTCTGCCTCATGCCGCCGCTGAACTCGTGGGGGTACTCCCTTATCCTGTTCGGGTTTATGCCCACAAGCTCGAAGAGTTCCTTGACCCTCTTGATGGCGACCTCCTCGTCAACCTTCTCGTGGAGCAGGATCGGCTCCACGATCTGGTCGCCGACCCTCTTGACCGGGTTGAGCGCGTTCATCGCACCCTGGAAGATGATGGATATGTCCCTCCACCTTATGGCCCTGAGCTTGTCCCCAGTGACTTTGGACATGTCCTGGCCCATGAAATTGATGCTTCCGCCTGCGATGAAACCATTCGCGGGCAGGAGCTTCATGATGGACAATGCTGCAGTGGTCTTGCCGCACCCCGATTCGCCTGCCAACCCCATGGCCTGACCCCGGTCAAGGTCGAAGCTTATGTTGTCGACGGCCTTCAGCGTGCCTTCCTGGGTCTTGAAGTAAGTCTTGAGTCCTTCTACTTCCAATAACACCATCGGTCGATTCCCCCTCAACAACTTGAGTTGTCGGTCTTCCCTCGCACCCGAGCGGACGAGGCAGAGATGTCCCTAATGGCCTCTTTGCTCTGGACATCCCGTGAATCTTCTTTTGCTATAAATGCGTTCCGGGGCGACACAGCACGCTGTTGTGGACAGGGTCGGACAGCATCCAGCTCGAATGCGCCTTGGCGCCCCGGGCTCATCTGTCGGTCCTAGCCCTCCTGTAGGTCAGCACCTCGCCTTCCTCGTCCTCGCCGATCTCATCCTGCAGGAGCCTGCATCTCTCATACAAGATCGCGAGATCCTTCACGGGGTCGTTGCTGAGGTCTATCCTCAGGTTGTGGTAGATCTTCGGTCTGCTGGAAGCGACTAGGAGCGTTGCGGACACCTTCCCCCTCATGTCCCCGCCCGCCTCCTGCCCTGCCTGCACTGCCGACAGTATCCTGTGTGAGAGCTCACCCTTCGCCCTCCTGAACGACTCCTCCATCTTGCCCAGGACGTCCACGCTCGTCAGTATGTTGCCAGCTACCGCGAAATCCTCGTGGACGAAGTGCGCCTTCTCGCTCGTGCATTCGACACCTGTGAACCCGAAACAGCCTCTTGAGTCGACGCCTATCACCTGCCTCTTCTCCCTCCCCGGGTCTTCCGACAGCAGGCTCTCGAGCGCGGTCTTCACCGAAAGTCCCGTCCTCATCAGGGCGAGGCCCTGGTAGCCGAGGTTAACATTCACCCATGCCTGTGTGGCTATCGCGCCCACGCCGACCTCAGCGAAGGGCAGGAGCGCTCCCACGCAGGGCGCCGCCGTGGCAGATCCGACCCCGAAGTCCCCCGTGTTCCTGTCCCGCGCGACAATGGAGAAGGTCCCAAGCTCCATGTTCTCTGTCATACTCGCCACTCACCTCCCTCAATCTCTGTACCTAACCACATACTCGGAGAGGTCTTCAGCGACCTTCGAATTCATGAATATGGACCTGGCCTCCTCCTCCACCACCTCGTGGCTCTCGTACCTGGGGCTCAGGTGCACGAGGAAGAGCATGCCGACGCTGGCCTCCTTCGCGACCGTCGCAGCCTCGGCTGCCGTGGAGTGGCCGAAGTCTGCTGCGAGCGTCGAGTGCGACGAATCCAGAGTGCAGTCGTGTATCAGCACATCCGCATCTCTTGCCAGCTCGACAATCCTCGGGCTCGGCCTAGTGTCTCCGCTGTAGACGACCTTCCTGCCGGCTCTCGCAGGGCCGAGGACATCCCCGGGCTCTATCCTCCGCCCCTTGACCGTCACAGGCCTTCCCTGCTGGAGCTTGCGGAACATAGGTCCTTCGGGTATGCCGAGCGCCTCTGCCCTCTGCACATCGAACCTGCCCGGCCTGGAGGTCTCCTGCAGCGCATAGGCGAGCGACGGGACAGTGTGCTCGGCCTCGACGCATCGTACCGTGTATGAAGAGAAGTCAAGCTCTTCATCGGGCTCGATGTCCTTCGTTTCGACCTCGAACCCGCTCTTGAAGTACCCCAGCCTGAGCATCGATCTCACGTTGGACGAGGTGCCATTCGGTCCGAACACCTCTAATGCGTCCTCCCTGCCGTTGAGGCTCATGCTCTGGATCAGCCCTGGGATGCCGAGGAAGTGGTCCGCGTGCAGGTGCGATATGAATATCTTCCGTATCTTCATGAAGGAGACCGACGAATGCATCAGCTGTCTCTGGGTGCCCTCGCCGCAGTCGAACATGACCACCTCGCCTGGCATCTGGACAGCGATGGAGGTCACGTTTCTCAGCTTCGAGGGGTATGTCCCGCCTGTCCCGAGGAAGACTATCTTCATGCCAGGCCCCTTGAAAGGACTCTGATGCGATAAAGCTCACCCGAGCGCATGAGGTCATAGACGAATATCACCAGAGCCACCAGGGCCATGACCGTGGCCACGCCGATGGTGCCCTTGAAACCCACCGCTGTCGCAGCGATGCCGCCGAACACTGGGCCCAGTATGCCGGAGAGGCTCATCGTGCTCGAGAGCAGCCCTGTCACAGTGGCCTTCTCCTTGTTCCGATCCATGACGTACCTCAGGCTGCCGACGTAGAGGCACCCCCAGGCCGTCGCCAGTAGCACCTGGGCGGGTATGATCTGCCAGTAGCTACCTACAAGCGTGAACGCGAAGAAGGTAGCTGCCGAGCTGCCGAGGCCCACGACCACCAGGAGGGCGGGGTCGAAGGAGTCCAGGAGGTTCATCACGAAGAACTGCCCGAAGGCGTTCACAGCGTATATGATCCCGATCCACCTGGCATCTGCGCCTATGCTTGCGAGGAAGAGGGGGTAGGTCACCCATATCATGTTCGCCCCTGTGTGCCTGATCAGCATCGCGCTGTAGACAGGGGCGTTGCTCTTGATGAGCGCCGTGGGGAACAGAGGGATGTCCATCCTCGCCTCTTGCGTGATAGGCAGCCTGAGCGCGACCGCGAAGGACACGAAGAGTATCGCGGCGCAGTAGAGATAAGCCGCCTCATAGAAAGTCCCGAAGAGGCCAACGGTGAGGTTGCCGACACCCCACCCGGCAGCACCCCAGGCGCTGAACTTACCCATCTTGGACTTCGATTCGTAGGCGTATGCCAGCAGCGCGGCCGGGAATATGCCTCCGCAGAATCCCAGCAACACCCTCACGCCCGCGAAGAAGGCGAATCCGCCCCATGCGAGAGACGCGGCCTGGATGATGGTCAGAGACGCCGAGAGAAGCAGCCCGAGGAGGAGGACGTTCCTTCTGCCGTGCATGTCGGAGGCCCGTCCGAAGATGTACGACGATATGAACCCGAACGCTGCGAAGGCCCCCGCGATGAGGCCTATGACGTCCTTCGTGGCCCCGAAGTCCTCTTGGAGTATCACGGGGACAAGGATGACCGGACCGAACAGGCCTGCGTTCGACAGGAGCTGAATGGCCTCGGGCTTCATGCCGGCGGAGAACCTGACAGGAGTATATCGTCCTTTTGCACTGGAATCCGGCCAAGTACCAGCTCTGACCGGTCACCAGCCGAGCCGTTCCAGGGTCCTGTCCTTCTTGGTCTTCTTCTTGAACTCCCGGTAGTGATTCCTACAGAGGTGCGCGTTCTTGGACGGGTCTGAGGCGAGGCTGAGGCCAGCCTTCTCGGCCCTCTTGCCCGACACGGACCTCACCGCCTCGGCGCCGCAGCCTTCGACATCGCATCTCTTCGCGCTCTCAACGGCATGTCTCCGCTCGGGCATGCCTTGAGAATCCCCATGCGATATTAAAAAGCCTCGGGACGGCAAAACCCATATCTTGTCCATCGCATTCGGTGTGTCCGATGCCGAAAGTAGCGCCCTCGATACTTGCTGCGGACTTCTCGAGGCTTGGCGACGAGGTGAGGAAGGTCACCGAGGCCGGGGCGGACTACATCCACATCGATGTCATGGACGGCTTCTTCGTGCCGAACATAACCATAGGCCCATCGATGGTCAGGAGCCTTCGGTCGCACACGCACCTACCGTTCATATCGCATCTGATGATAACGCACCCGGAAAGGCACATCAAGGCCTTCGCCGAGAGCGGGTCGGACATCATCGAGGTGCATATCGAGGCCGAGCAGGACCTCGGGTACACGCTCAGGCTCATAAGGGACCTCGGCAAGAAGGCAGGCCTTGCGGTCAACCCACCGACTCCGATCGAGGACGCCTATCCGCACCTGCAGGAGATAGACCTTCTTCTGGTCATGTCGGTCAACCCTGGCTTCGGAGGGCAGAAGTTCATCCCCGATGTGCTCCCGAAGATCGGCCTTGCCCTCGCGGAGATGGAGAGGCAGGGTGTGCGCGTGCCCGTGGAGATAGACGGCGGCATCACCCCGGAAACGGGTGAGCTGGCGGCGCGGGCGGGGGCGGACATACTCGCTGCGGGCACATCCGTCTTCAAGGCCGAGGACATGAAGGCCGCCATAGAGGTGTTGAGGCGGTGCGGTTCCTCGAAGGATTAATATGCCAGGTGGCGCTCACGGGGTCGATAGGATGTCGGAGAAGCTGAGGGAACACCCGCTCATAGTGTACCTCGCGTTCGTGCTGCCCGCACTGCTGTTCGCCTGCGCCATGATACTGAAGGCGAACGTGCTGATATTCCTGGTGATCCTGGCTTGGATAGGCATCTCGTTCATGGTGCTCTTCCTGCCGGTCTCGAACGACAGTGGCTCATCCCAGTGAGCTCCTCCGCCCTACCGGGTGGTCCGGAACGACATGGGCGTCGACATTTCCGTTCTGGTCAAGGGAAGGCCGATCAAGATCGAGGATCTCTCCGGGAGATCCGTCGCCGTCGATGCCTTCAACACACTCTACCAGTTCCTTTCGATGATCCGCCAGCCCGACGGCACTCCCCTGATGGACAGGGACGGGCATGTGACCTCACACCTCTCCGGGCTCTTCCATCGAACTGCCGCACTGCTCGAGTTCGGTATAAGACCAGTCTATGTCTTCGACGGGAAGCCGCCCGAGCTGAAAAGGAAGACCATCGAGGACAGGAGAGCGGCCAAGGAGGAGGCCGAGCGCGAGTGGAAGAGGGCGCTGGAGGAGGGCGACCTCAAGCGCGCGCTCTCGAAGGCCACCCGGACTTCCAGGCTCGATTCCGATATGATAGAGGAGTCGCTGGCTCTCCTGGACGCCCTGGGGGTACCTTGGATCAAGGCCCCGAGCGAGGGGGAGGCGCAGATGGGCTTCATGGTGAGAAGGGGTGACGTCTGGGCCGGAGCCTCGCAGGACTTCGATGCCCTCTTGTTCGGCACACCTAATCTCGTGAGGAACCTGACACTCGCATCGAGACGGAGACTGCCCTCGGGCAAGACCGTTGATGTCCTCCCGGAGATGGTGACGCTGGCCGAGGTGCTCTCGACCCTCGGGCTCACACACAGGCAGCTCGTGGACATGGCCGTGCTCATAGGCACGGACTTCAACGAGGGCGTCAGGGGGATCGGTCCGAAGAAGGCCCTTGCACTCATGAAGCGTCTTGGAGACATCGAGGGCGTCCAACGGGAGGGCAAGGTCGCGGTCCCTGACGAGGCCTACGAGGTGCGACGCATATTCCTCGAGCCCGAGGTATCAGAGGACTACTCTCTGGAATGGGGGAGAGTCGATCCCGAGCAGGTCAGGAGGATCATGTGCGACAGGCACAGCTTCTCGGTCGACAGGGTCGATTCCGTGCTCTCCAAGGTATTGGCCAAAGAGAGCGTGAGGGCTCAGAAGAGCTTGGACGGGTGGTCGTGAGCCGACCTCGGGCGCGACGCGGTGGATGCTGGCAATTGACGTCTCGATGATTTCGTGCTCAATATCTTTAAAATACCAGCCAGCAATATGGCCTATGGACGAGTCCTTATGCGACAAGTCGACGAGAATTACTCCCCCGTCCAATTAGAGAAAGACATAAAGGCGTTTTGGGAGAAGAACCGGATCTACGAGAAGACGAGGAAGGCTCGGGAGTCCGGGAAACCATACTACTTCGTCGATGGGCCGCCCTACACGACCGGCTCCATCCACGTGGGCACCGCCTGGAACAAGATACTCAAGGACACGGTCGTCAGGTACCGGCGCATGCAGGGTCTGAGGGTGAGGGACCAGCCGGGGTTCGACATGCACGGCCTGCCGATCGAGGTCAAGGTCGAGCAGGCGCTGGGCATCAAGACCAAGCGGGAGATCGAGGACCACGGGATTGACAAGTTCGTCTCCACCTGCAGGGAGTTCGCGCTCAAGTTCAAGGCGAAGATGACCGAGGAGTTCCGGTCACTGGGCGTCTGGATGGACTGGGATGCTCCTTATCTCACGGTCGACCCTAGCTACATCGCGTCCGTCTGGTGGACGCTCAAGCAGGCGCACGACAAGAACCTGCTCCTCATGGACCACAGGGTGCTTCCCTGGTGCCCCAGGTGCGAGACCGCCCTTGCCGAGGCGGAGATAGAATACTGGGACGAGACAGACCCGTCCATCTATGTCAAGCTCCCGATCGAGGGCGAGCCCAACTCGTATCTTCTGATATGGACCACGACGCCTTGGACCATCCCTGGGAATCTCGCAGCGGCGGTGCACCCCGAGTTCACCTATGTCGTCGCGCGCGTCAGTAGAGGCACGATTGAGGAGAACCTCATCCTGCTGGAAGAGAAGCTCGAGGAGCTCAGGGCTGTCGCCGGGATCGAGGATATGACCGTCCTCGAGACCGCCAAGGGCTCGGAGCTCGTTGGCATGAAGTACAGGCATCCGCTTGAAGACCTGGTGCCGTACCAGAAGGAGGTCGGAGGGGCGCATGTCCACTCTGTCCTATCAGCCGACTCGGTGACGAACGAGAGCACAGGCATTGTGCACATCGCCCCCGGACACGGCCCTGAGGACTACGAGATAGGCAAGCGGCACGGCCTCGAGGCGTTCTCCCCCGTGGACGAGCGAGGCTGCTACACCGATGAGGCAGGGCCCAAGTACGCCGGCAGGAACGTGAGAGAGGCGAACCCCGTCGTCTCAAAGGACTTGGTCGAGCACGGCGCCATGTTTCACGAGGCAACGGTGACCCACAGGTACGGCCACTGCTGGAGATGCAAGAAGCCGATCATATACCGCATAACGGACCAGTGGTTCCTCAAGGTCACGCAGTTCAAGGACGACCTGATCGCCGCCAACGACCAGGTCAGATGGTATCCGGATTGGGCCGGTTCGAGCCGGGAGAAGGACTGGATCGAGAACGCCAGGGACTGGTGCATAAGCAGACAGAGGTACTGGGGCACGCCTCTCCCGATATGGCGCTGCGAGTGCGGTAACTTCAGGCTCGTGTCTTCCATAGACGAGCTCAGGTCCGCCAAGGGCTACGTCGAGGGCATGGACGTCCACAGGCCTTGGATCGACAGGCTCACGTTCGAATGCGACAAGTGCAGGAAGACCATGAAGAGAGTGCCCGATGTGCTGGATGTGTGGTTCGATGCAGGCGTGTGCTCGTGGGCTTCCCTGGGCTATCCCGCACGCAAAGAGGAGTTCGAGGCGTGGTGGCCGAGCAAGTGGATCACTGAGGCCCATGACCAGACCAGAGGCTGGTTCTACTCCCAGCTCGTGACAGGGGTGCTCGCGTTCCGCAGGTCCCCCTATGAGTCAGTGCTCATGCACGGGTGGGCGCTCACGCCGGAAGGCCAGGCGATGTCGAAGAGCGACGGGACCGCCATGGATCCCGTCTCGATAGCCAACACTTCGGGCGCGGACTCCCTGAGGCTCTACCTCCTCAAGGCCAACGCGCCCTGGGACGACCTCTCGTTCCAGCCGGAGGGGGTCAAAGCCGCGAACAGGACGCTGAACATACTCTGGAACGTCTACAAGTTCGCCACGCTGTACATGTCCATAGACAAGTTCGACCCGGCATCGGTCAATCTGGGAGGCTTGACCGAGCACCTGAGGCCGGAGGACCGGTGGATGCTCTCGAGGACCGAATCACTGAAGGCGAAGGTCTCCGAGGCCATGGAGAAGTTCGAACTCCACACCGCAGCTAGGGCTCTCGAGAACTTCGTGGTCGAGGACCTCTCCAGATGGTATGTGAAGCTTGTCAGGGACAGGCTCTGGAAGGAGGGCGAGGACATGGACAAGTTCGCCGCCTTCAAGGTGCTGCACGAGTCACTGACAGCCTCCATAACCATGATGGCGCCCATGGCACCCTATGTGACAGAGGCGATACACTCCAATCTCGGGGGCAAGGAAGAGAGCGTCCACATGATGGACTGGCCTTCTTCCGATCCGAGGGCGATTGATGAGAAGCTCGAGGAGGGCATGGCCGTCGTGAGGGAGATATCTGAACTCGTCGCCAGAGTGAGGCAGGAGTCCAACATCAACCTCAGGTGGCCCCTCAAGCGGATAGTCATCAAGGCACAGTCCGAGATCGTCAAGGATTCCATACTCACGCTCAGGGACTCGCTCCTGTCCCAGAACAACATCAAGGATCTCCAGATGGTCGCGGTCGGAGAGGAGTGGGACGAGATGATGCTCAGCGTCGTCCCGAACCCGAACGCGATAGGGAAGGTCTACAGGCAGTGGTCCAGCAAGATCGCCGTCCTGCTCAAGAACCGGCCCGCGAAGGTGATCAAGGCTGGCATAGACAAGGGGGAGTATTCGCTCGGCATAGAGGGCCAGCTCGTGAAGATCCTGCCGAACATGGTCTCCTTTGCGTCCACGCTGCCGCCCGAGGTCGTCAGCGCGGAGTTCTCCAAGGGCATCATATACCTGGACCTGGAGCAGACGCCCACTCTGGAGGCCGAGGGGTTCTCGAGGGAGGTCATCAGGCGCGTCCAGCAGATGCGGAAGGACATGAAGCTCAATGTCGAGGAGTTCATCGGGATCGAGGTCGAGTGCAGCAAGCGCGTCGATGGCTTCCTCGATGTCTGGAAGGACAGGATCGTGCGGGAGACGAGGGCGACGAAGCTCGACATCGTCGATCAGCCCAAAGGGGACTACATCGTCGAGTGGAACGTCGAGTCAGAATCGCTCATCATAGCCGTCTCGTCCAAGAAGACGAAGAAGGTCTTGGAGGACATGTCAGGTATGCCCGGCATGACTGGCGAGAAGGCGAGGAGGCTCTACGAAGCGGGCTATACGACACCGGAGCACCTCAGCGCCGCCACTTTGGAGGACCTCGCCGCAGTGGCTGGAATAACCAGACTAGACGCCAAGGGCATATACGACCACTATCACAAGGGAGAGGCCCCGCCAGCGCCGCCGGCCACTGCGCCCGCGACGCCGAAACCCCAGCCCGCTCCTGCGGCACCTGAGCCCGCCCCTGTGCCCACAGCGCCTGTCCAAGCTCCAGAGCAGCCCCCTGCAAAGGCCCCTGAGCCAGCACCTGCGCCCGAGCCCCAGAAGAAGGCGGAGGGGACATTCATTGAGATCCTGAGGGGGATCGAGGGACTTGATCCCGGGGCGGCAGAGGCGGTCTACGAGGCCGGCTATCAGAGCCCACAGTCGCTGAAGAATTCCTCACTGGCGGATCTGATGAGGTCGACTGGCATCGCCGAACCAGCTGCGACCGTGCTGATCGAGCATTTTAGGGAGGAGGCCGCACTGGCCGCGCCCCCGCCCGCCGTTCCGAGACCAGTCAAGGCCGAGGTCGTCGGAGCGCCACAGGTAAGGGAGCTGGAGAGGTCGTTCTCATATCTTGTCGAGGAGGACAAACCGGAGGCGTCTTACAACCTGTTCATCAACACCCTCAGCAAGGGCATGAAAGGATACTGCATAACCAGGAACTACCCTGCGAAGATACGCAGCAAGTTCGACCTAAGCGACACGCCCGTGATCTGGCTTTCGAACGTCGGTCGTGAGAACACCATCCGTCCGAAGGATCTGGAGAAGCTGAGCCTCACACTCGAGCAGTTCCTGTCCCAGGAGGGAGGGGGCATAGTGCTCCTCGACGGGCTGGAGTACCTCATCACGAACAACAACTTCATCACGGTCCTGAGGCTGATACAGTCTCTCAGGGACCAGGTCGCGATCAACCAGTCGATACTCCTGATGGCTGTGAACCGGTCCACGCTGGAGAGCCACCAGCTGAACCTGCTGGAGCGCGAGGTGGACTACACAATCACTGCTTGAGGCTCATCGCTCCAGGAGCATGCACACTACCTTCTGCAGCCCTGGGACAGTCGGATACCTCGCGACGTCCGCAGGCGACACCCACTCGGACCTCTCGTGCTCCCAGTCGAGTTCCAGGTCTCGGCGGCCGACATCGAACAGGAACGGATGAACGCACCAGACAACGTCCGAATCCCTGAACCGCTGGGTCTCGAGACGCTTCCTCAGGACCGCCTTCTTCATGCCAACCTCCTCCTCCAGCTCTCTCCTGGCCGCGGCTTCGTCGTCCTCGCCGGATTCGATGAAGCCAGAGACGCCAGCCCACTGACCCCTGTAGGAGCCGACCCGCCTGCTCCTCTGGAGGAGCAATATCTTGTCCCCATGTCTGACCACGCTAGTCACGACGTGCTTCTCGAGCACATTGGCCACTTCGAGCGACCCCTTGTCGGCATCCACAGTGATATCGTCTCCCGTCCTGAGCATCTCCACATCCACGCCGTCGACCATCGGCACGTCGGAGATGATCGCCCCAGTGGCCATGATGGGCTCAGCGCTTCCGTTGACGACCGCTGCGGGGGCCTTTCCGATCAGCTTCAGCTGGTACATCGAATAGGAACCCACGGTGCTGCCCTTCCCGAACGGGAAGCAGAACACCTTTCCCGCCACGCTGAGCCCCTTTGACTCACACTCCGGGTCCAGTATCTTGCCGGTGACAGGGTCGACTCCGCCCAGGAACGACATGGGGCAGGAACATACGACCGCCTCCGCCGAGGCCTTCCCGGCCATGATCTTCCTGACCTTAATCAGCGCGATATCGCCTCCAGGAGTGCCCGCGTGGGGCGGAAGGATGCAGATTGTCTCCCGAGGCTGGGCAGGTATACCATCGCCTTGCCCGAGTCCGAGGCGGTCCTCCTGTACATCTTCTCGATTGGCGAAACGACCATGCAGGTGTCGCAGAGCACCTTGCCGAACCTTCTCAGGACGGTCAGTTCCTTGGGGCATCTGCCGTAGACGGCCCTCGAGGTGCAGAACCACACATCGCACTCATCCCTCGGCTTCTTGTCCTTCAGGAATCTGGCCATTGCCCGTATCTCGGCCTCGGAGCAGTGAGGGCAGCCGATTGCCACCAGGTCCCAGGCGTCATCACCCTTCAGCTCTTCAGCGCACTCGTTCAGCTCCGACAAGGGCACGTGGACGCACTCCTCCACCTCCGAGACGTCTGTCCTCTTCCGTGTATCAGGGCTCGATAACAGATACATGGAGACGGCCCCTGTGGCGGCCATCGCGGCTCCGAAGGACTTGTGCTGGTCTGGGGTCATCGAAATGCCTCCGATGTACGGGACACGCTTGCCCGCGATCTTGCCGACAAGATAACCTGCGAGTGGAACCAGCCCTTCGGGAACTTCCTCGAACTCTATCTTGACCTTGGGCCTCCTGTTCCCGTCCATGTGCAGGCCGTACTCCGCCGTCTTCCCGATGATGGCCGCTGCCAACGCGGACGGGCCGCCTTCCCGGTTCGTGCGTGCACCGAGGTAGGAGTTCGCGAAGACCGTGGCTGAGGACTCCGCCCATGCAAGGTGCTGACCTCTTCTCGGGCGGTTGCCGGCCAGGTACGGCGTGCACGTGTATGACGGTTCGACGCCGAGTGCCCTGTATGCAGACACTATCCTGCCCTGCTTCGCGTGGAAGTCGTCGTCAACTCCCATCGCGCGCCATCGTCTCAGGTCCAGCCCAAGGGGGTTGAGCGACGTTCTGACAGTCACCTTTGCGTGCTCGGAGAAGTCCTCGAGGAACTTGATGCCCGCGTCTCCTATGGTCTTGAAGGATGCCCCGGAGACCTGAGCCGAGGCGATGGGGATGAGCCTCTCGGCGCCGTATATGTCCCCGAGGGCGACCAGGAGCTGCATCGCCTTGGCCCTGCCAGGGCCCTCTTCGCCTGCCAGGACCCGCTCCTCCTGGGCGGTCAGATGCATGCTCCTCGGATGATTGGACGCGTATAATAGCGTGATGGAGGGGACGAGCGGGCCTGTCGGGAGTTTCGAGGGCAGTGAAGGCCCTTTTCGAACCCGAGTTTGAGGCTCTCCCCGCGCGGTTGATGCGCTCCGGAGGCCTCAGTGATATCCGAGCTACACTACAGGCCCGAGTCCGTTGAAAGGCTAGTCCGTATATCTACCTTGGCCCAAGCGGTGAATGCCACTTATCCTCAGAGGCTGACGCCTATCAAGATCAATCCCGAGACGACCACTGCGAGAGCGCCTGCCTGCAGCCCGCTCACTTTCTCCCTGAGAAGCCCGACCGCCAAGATGATGGTCACGAGGGGGTAGGCGCTTGAGATGGGCACGACGAGCGATGCCGCCCCCTCCTCCAGCGCGAACGAGTAGGCGAACGCGCCGATCACGTTTATCGCCAGGCCAATCGCTCCGAAAAGCCACATACGCTTGCCCGGGTTCTGGGTCGCGGGACCACCTGGTCTGATCCGACGGAACCATGCGTACAGCAACGGCGCCGTAAGGGAAGATACCACATAGAACCCGAAGATGTTGCCCGCTCCCACCCTGTCTATCGCCATCTTGGATGTGAGGCTCCACAGGCCCCACAGACAGAATGCCAAGAGCGCGAACACCAGAGAGCGCTTAGGCATAGCGCTTTTTGAGCCGGGATTCGGCTCGTAGGAGAGGGCCGCGACCCCGCTTATGATGGCGAATACCCCGACCGCCTGCGTTGCTGTGAGCTCCTCGGATAGCAGCAGGAGCGCCCCGAGGACGGTCAGAGCCGGGTACGCTGCCGATATGGTGCCCGCAATGGATACCTGGCCATCCATGATCGACTCGAAGAAGCACAGGAACCCCACGACCCCTATGACGCAGGAACCAGCTGCAAGGATGCCGTCGGAGAGCGTCACATCCACATCCTGGCGCCAGTACAAGAACGCGGCC
>JAFGHM010000100.1 GCA_016930135.1 Thermoplasmatota archaeon
GCCATTTCGTGAAAGAAGAAGCCTCCGACGACTATGACGAGGGCGAAGCCCATGTTCGCGACGAAGTCTCCCGAGAAGAAGACCAAAGAGAAGGCGACCGTGAGTATCGCGATCGCCGCCAACATGTCCCTTATCTCGACGGGGCTGGTGAGGCTCTGCCTCGGGACCGTGTACTGGCCGTACTGCATGCCGCCGTATCTAACGGGATCATTCGGCCCGACGATCGTGTAGCCCTTTCTGACCTTCTTGGCACTCATCTGTCTCCGGGGATTACCGATTCGTTAGTTAAGTCTTCTCCGACCCGCCTGGCAACGGCTCGTGTGGATAACTTGATAACAGCCTTCCGGCATTGCTTCGGACCGTGAGGACCCAGCACCGTCAACACACACCCATGCTCCACTGGTGCGACAGCTGCAACGTTCCTCTTGTCGGCAGGACCTGCGGGAGGTGCGGGCACAACGGCCGGCCGGTCGAGCTGTCGCCGCCAGGGGATGTGCGCCTGGCGCTCGAAGGCACCAGGAGAAGGCTCCGATACCTGTTCCTTCGCCACTTCGGCGTCCAGCAGCTCATACCCGACATCACAGTGCTCAACAAGACCTCGGGCGAGGACAGGGCCGAGGAGATAATCGTGGACGGCAGGAGGATCGCGCTGCTGAGCTACGACCTCGAGCGAGCCGACTACCGTCTCACATTGCGGATAGACGGCGCGCGCATGCTCGCGCACATGCGCTCTAAAAAGGAGATCCTGCTCAGGAAGACGGACGGGCACATGAAAGGCAACTACCTGCCGAGGGAGTACATCTCGTCCTTCGACTCCGGGATCAAGGCCGGGGACGAGGTCGTCGTGCAGATGGGCAAGTTCATCGGCTGCGGGAGCGCCAAGGTCGATGCCTCTGAACTGAGGACCTCGGCCAAGGGCGTAAAGGTCAGGGACATCACGCAATCTGGGCCGATGCAGCCAGGAAGGAGGGCTTGGCCCAAGGACCTGGTCAAGGCGAACCTCCCGCATATGATGGCCAAGAGGGCGAAGGCGGAGCACGAGCTCAGGGATGCGATGGCCGAGAGCAGGCTTCCGCTGTCTGTTTCCTTCAGCGGCGGCAAGGACAGTCTGGTGGTCTTGGACTTGGTCTCATCCGTCACCAAGGACTTCACCGCGATCTTCGTCGACACCGGACTCGAGCACCCTATGACCAGAGACCACGTCAAGGGGTTCGCCGAGGACAACTCTCTCCGGCTCATAATCGCTCACGCAGGCGACGCGTTCGATGACAACTTCCCCTCCTTCGGGCCGCCGGCCAAGGACTTCAGGTGGTGCTGCAAGGTCTGCAAGCTCGCACCCGCCTCGAAGGCCGTCGAGGAATCGTTCCCCGAAGGCACTCTCACGGTCGAAGGCAACCGCAGGCTGGAGTCGTTCTCGAGGGCCAGGCTGCAGCTGATGGAGAGAAACCCGTTCGTGCCTGGCCAGACAGTGGTGAATCTGATCAGGGACTGGACCGCGCTCGACGTCTGGCTCTACATACTCTGGCGGGGCCTGAGATACAACCCGCTTTACGACGAGGACATAGAGAGGGTCGGATGCTGGATGTGCCCCTCCGCGCTGGCCAGCGAGTGCGCGGAGATATCGCGCATGAGCCCGGAGCTGGCGAAGGCCTGGGAGCAGAAGCTCCATGCGTGGGCCTCGGAGAACGGCCTGCCTAGCCAGTTCGTCCAGTACGGCTTCTGGAGGTGGAAGCAGCTCCCGCCGAAGATGCAATCGCTGGCTGGAAGGCTCGGCATCACTGCGATGCCCAAGAGGGCTGACGCCCTCGGGCTACACGTGGTCAAGGGCATAAGCCCTTGTGCCGCAGGTGGCTACTCGGTCGAGGCGGTTCTGAGGACGCCTGAGACCAAGGGGCTGTCGGATGCTGCCGAGATCCTCAAGACCGTCGGCGATGTGGATCTGGTCGAGGAATTCGGAGTTGCCATGGTGCATTCGAAGAACTCGGATGCCAAGGTCTTCGCTGGCGGGCAGATATCATCGGTGGGCAGGACGCCCGAGGAGGCGATGCGTTGCTTCGACAGCGTGGCGAGGGCCGTCCTGCGGGCCAACATGTGCACCAAGTGCGGCATATGCGTTAGGACCTGCCCCGAGGATGCGATCACTCTGAAGGACAGCATCATCGTCGATGAACGCGCGTGCACGCAGTGCGGGAAGTGCGCGGAGAGCTGCGTTGTCGCACACTACTTCGATAAACTCGCGGGAGAGGTCTCCGCCAGGAAGCCCAAGGGCGGACGCAGCGGATGACGGGGCCTACTTGCCCTCTTCCTTGAGGGACTTCGCGACCTTGAGGGTTTCGTCCTTGGCCTTCTTGATGCCCTTCTTGCCTTCTCTCAGGACGGTCTTCACCACCGGCTTCGCCTCTTTGACCACTCTCTCTGTGACGAGCACGCCTGTCTCGATGGCCGAACCCGTGGCCTTCGCGAACGACTCCACGCTCTTGTCAAGGACGCTCCTGCTGGGGCCCGCTCCGCAGTGGGGGCACGTCTGAGCATCCCCCATGGCCCTTCCACATCTCGAACACTTCACCATGTGCCGTTACCTCTGAACGGGAATCATGCGCCCGATTATAAAGATGTCACCAGAACTGCCATATAACGCTGGGGGCTTACGACCGGATTGGAATGGTCGACGTACTTCAGCTCGTGAGTGCGGCCGCTGGGTTCGGGCCCGCGATGTTTCTCATGTACCTCACTCTCAGGCGCTACACCTACCCCAGGGTGGAGAAACCCTTTTTCGACGACCGGCGGGTGTTCATGCTCTTCGCGCTCGGGGTGGTCCTGGGAATGGTTCTGTTTGTGTTCGAGAGATGGGGCGGGTCGGTCGGGGCCGCGGAGACCCTGATGCTGCTCATCCTCGGCTTCGCGCTAATGGAGGAGCTGCTGAAGCTCATCGTGCTGAACTACCCGAAGTTCCAGAGGAAGGCCGACACCGCGTTCTACGGGCTCGCGCTGGGGCTCGGGATATCCTCGACCTTCACGTTCGCGACCGTGTATGTGTTCTTGCTCGATCTCGAGGAGCCCACCCTGGCGGAGGGGACGGCCGTGGCGCTCATGGGGATGCTCTTCGTGCTCCTCCACGGTTCGACCACGACCATCATAGGCATCGGGGTCGCGAGAGGGGACGTCAAGGGCTACTTCCCAGAAGCGCTCCTGATACATGTCGTGTTCGGCCTTCTGTACGAGTCGTTCTTCTTCGTGGACATATTCACGCCTCCGCTCAACCTCATCGGGCTGATAGGTGCGACCGCGGTCGTCGTCTACGGGTACCAGAAAGTGCACCGCAGGCTGCTGCCCGACCTCGTGAAGGACGCGAAGAGGCTGTCGCAGAAGAAGTGATCAGACGGCCCTGAACCCGCCGTTCACGGTCTCGTAGACGAGGTTGTGCTCCTGGAGGATCTTGATGACGTCCTCGGCGGAGTCCTTCCCGAGGATTGAAACGACGCGCCTGACGTCATCGACCCCGAAGGCCCCTTTCAGGTCCGTCAGGCCCTTGGCGATGACCTTCATCCTCTCCACAGGGTCCTTGACGGACCGCGCCCTCTCGGCGATCACGAAGTAAGGTTCCTTCTTGCGAGTCTTCCTCTCTGGAGGAAGCTGTTGCCCTCCCCTCAGTGCGGCGTTGGCCTTCGCCACGGACTCGGCGAGTTCGAGAGGCGAATCGGTCATGTACTTCAGCTTCACCCTGCGGAGGTCTATCTCCCTTCCGCACTGGCAGGTAGTGGTCTTCTTGCTGGCCTCGACGCCCTTCGCCATCCCGCACCTGGGACAGACGAGAAGACCGTATTTCATGCAGCCCACCCGGATCATCAGAACGTCCGCATCTCCTTCTCGAACAGCTTCAGCTCGTGCTCGTGGATGGTCAGAGGACTGATCGTAGTCAGCATGGTGGAGTCTGTCACCGCGATCCTGTCGTTGATGTGCTGGAGGAGTTTCAGCACTTTCTGGAAGCCGTTCTGGGAGATCAGGTACTCGACGCCGGATAGAAGCACCATGCACCCCGGGTTCTCCGAGATGAAGGTCTTGACATCAGAATAGAGCATAGCGATGTTCGACGGGTCCCTGGAGTAGGTCCTCTCCTGGTCCATGGACAGCCACAGGAACGGCACCGCTTTGAGATCATACCTGTCCTTCACCTTCTCCGGATACTCCCTGGTGACGCACAGGGACGGGACCCCGTGCTTCGAGGCGTCCACGAAGATGTCGAAGGCCTGGTCCGGGACCTCCTCCTTTATGAGGTACGAATAGCCAGACTCGAGGTTGTACTTCCTTATGGAGTCCTGCTCCGCCTGTTTCCCTGGTCTCAGGACGTCAACGACCTCGTAGACCTGCATGACACATATCATGTACCCCCGGCTGGCGCACTCCACCTCGTCGACCTCGTACCTCTCGGACATCAGCTGCGACACTATCCCTGAGAGATATCCTCGGGCGAAGTCGCACGTGTTGCCCTCTTTCGCCTCGATGGAGTCCTCGAGGTTGACTATCATCTCGCTCTCCTCGAGCGACTCTATCCTCAGCCTGCTCAACCCGGCCTCCATCCAGATGGGCTCGACTATGGACCGGACCTCGGCGAGGTCGTTGCACGAAAGGCCGAAACTCTCCACCAGTGCCCGACCGCACCTCTGTCCGTATCTGTAGAGCATTAGCCGCGCGCGCTGGTCGCCCTCCACGATCTCGAGCTCCTCCCTCAAGTGGGCGAGGGCGATGCCGGGCATGACGAAGAAAGGCAGGGAGCGCATCAGATCTCCTCCATGACTTCCCTGCCTATCTCCCCGAATGCCCGCTCGACGTTGTGCCCCGTCTTGGCACTCGTCTCCAGCACCTTGCACCCGATCTCCTTGCCGAACGCCTCCAGCTCGGATAGCGTGTAGCTCTTCTCGAGGTCCGCCTTGTTGCCGAGTATGATGACCGGCATCTCCCCGACGACCGACCTGAAGCTACCAAGCCATGATCTGAGGTTCTTCATGGTCTCGGGTCTGGTGAAGTCGCAGACCGCAAGGGCGCCTCTGGCCCCCCGATAATATGCTGCATGGAGCGCCTCCTGTGATTTCTGGCCGAGGATGTCCCAGATCATCAGGTTCAGCTCGGCCTCGCCCACCGTCAGGCTCTTCTTGAGGACCTTGGTCCCGAAGGACATGAGGTACTTGTCGTCGAAGACGTCGAAGACGAACCTCCTCACCAGGCTGGTCTTCCCCACTGCGCCGTCGCCCAGGAGGCACAGCTTGATGATGTATCTTCCAGTGGGCATTCAGAATCGGAAGTCAATGAGCACGTCCATATTTATATGTTCAGAACGCCGCGCGCTCGACCCGAGGACATGAAGGTCAGTATCGTTTCGACC
>JAFGHM010000101.1 GCA_016930135.1 Thermoplasmatota archaeon
ATGCTCGAGATAGAGCTCTCCAACCTGGGGGGCAAGCTGAAGCCGCCTTCTGACCGGGAGCTTAAGAAGTCCCTGAAACAGGTCTTCCCCGAACGGATCCACAAGAATTCGATCCACGCCAAGGACGCGATATCCGCCATCAAGCTGGGCATATTGACCGAGAAGAGGTCCATAGAGTTCTACACGAAACACGCTGCTAAGGCGAATCCAAAGATGAAGAAGATATTCTCGAAGCTGATCCGGATGGAGATCATGCACCTTGGGCTTCTGGAACAGAACCTCCTCTTCCTGGAGGAGGATGGGTCGTGGTATGGATACGTGCCCATCCTCGACGGCTAGTGCCATCGACTATCGATCGTCCTGCAGAGGGAAGGACATGCTCGCCAGTTCGGAGGGATGCGCCTCCCATCCTGTTCATGCACATCGTCGCTGACTCTATCAGAGTGCACGCGATGCAACCGAGAGAGTGGATGGCCCATACTTCCGCGAATGGTATCATAGATTGGCCAGATGATTGGATGGCTTCTGCAGGAAAGATTCAATAGTCCTTATAGCGCTGGCATTTTCGAGGAGATGGACGATACAGACCGGAAGCTCCTGATTCTTGTTCATGCGGAGCCCAGGATACACTATCAAGAGCTTGCGAGCCGACTTGGGATCTCGAGGCAGGCAGTGCACCATCGAATGCAGATGCTGAAGGAGTCCGGCGTGATCCAAGGCACTACCGCGGGGATATCCATCTCCTATCTCGACGCAATTCCTATCGCGATCTTTGGCACTTCAAAAACCTCTTCTATCGAGGGAACCTTGGACAGACTGGGACAGAACGAACTGACCCGTCGCGTAGTCGTCGCCGGGGGAAACTACCTGTATGTGGTCGGACTGCTCAGGAAGATGTCAGATCTCGACAGATACGCGGAGTTCGTGAAGCGCGTGGCCGAGATGCCTGACCCTGTTGTGGGGATATACTCGATGGATGCATCCTTGATGCCCGAGTTCACGGTCGACGGGGTGGGGAAGCGCAAGCAGAGTGCAAGGAAGCTGGGGCCGCTCGATCTGAAGATCATCGCTTCGCTGAAGGATGACGCCCGGAAATCCGTGGCTGAGATAGCGGAGATCGTCGATGCCTCCGCAAAGACGGTGAGACGGCATCTGGAGGAGATGATAACCGAGGGTCTCCTTGAGATGCATATGTGGTCCGATACTCCATCGGCAGGGGACATGTTGTTTCTAGTCCATCTGCGCCTGAGAGCTGGTGCAGACAGAAACGAAGTCTGTAGGCGAATCCTGTCAGATCATCCATTCGAGGAGGCATACATCAGAGCGTTCAGCAACCTCCCTGGCTTCCTTGTCTGGGTCTTCTGGACAGACAAGCTGCCTGCGATGCGCAGGGTCGTAAGAGAGCTCGGAGAGAACAGGGACATCATATCCATCATGCCGAACTTCGCCTATCTCGAAAAGATCTACTCCACTTGGAGGGACAACCTACCCGAAGTGACGACACGCCCCCGATGAGTCCTCTGGTAGATGAGCGAGAATCAGCCGACTGGACGCGCGCTTGACGGGTGGGAATTGCCATTCTGTCAACCGGGGCCGGACGAAGAGGGGCATCGACGGACTGATTCTTGCCCGGATGTAAGCCTCCCTTCGGACGCGTGTTCTTCTTCTCATTCACCGGTGCGAGAATCGTGCCCTCGCAGAAGGGCATTGGTAGGGTGCCCCAGGGGGCTCAAGGAGGGAGTGAATGAGGGGAGCAGTAGCAGGTCTGTTGAGCGTAGTGGTTGTCGCACTGATGTTGGTTCCAGGTGCCGTCTCTGCAAAGACACTGATCATGGTTGTCGAGGACGCGGAGGGTGATCTTGGATTCGGGGTTGACCCCCATACAGGCGGGATCATGAACCTGTGGCCGGAAAGCACCCCGGTTGCTCAGACTGAGTATCTGGACATGGTGTCCACCTGGATGTCGCTGAGGAAGGATGTCTACACATTCGGGATGGAGCTAGCCGTCCCGCTTCCAGAGGAGGGAACCCCCCTGCCTGGCGGGATGAAGCTCATGGAATGGGCCGTGTGGATTGACCCGTCGCCATACAACTACATCACCAATCCGGTAGCGCCGTTGTTCCTGATCGCGCTGAGATACGATGGATCAGCGTACTCCGCAATCCTCGTCGACTATGAGACGATGGTGACGACGTCAACGCCGTTCTCGGTCGATGGTGCGAAGCTCGAGTTGCAGTTCACCTCGGCCTCCATCGGAGACATTGCCATGGAGTGGTGGTCGCCGTTGGTGCGAGTGTGGTGGGGGATAATGGGATCGGCAGCGTCCTGGTTCGTGGATGCTGTCGACCTGCCGCTTGTTGAGGGCTACGCTTATATTGATCTCCCATGGCCTCCTGCATGAACCGCTCTATGCGGAATGCAGGGGCTCAAACCTTTTCTCTGATTTCCTCTAGACGATTGCTGTGCTTCACAAGAGGTTCGTGTGCAGGAGATCATTTCCTGAGCGCGACTGCCAGTCTCGCGACGCGCTCTCCCAGCTCCTCACACGATTCGATTTCCTTCGTGTTCGGGGATTCCACCGCGGTGGGGCCGTAGTGTTTGTTCTCGTACCTGCCCTGGACAACCATGCCGTGTATCAGCATCGCCTTCAGCATCGAGAGGAGGGTCGTCTCAGCGCCGCAGGCAGTGTCGCCTGAGCTCGTGAACGCCCCGCCGACCTTGCCCATGAGCTTCCCGTGGACGGCGTAGGTCTTGTCGATGAATGACTTCATTTTGCCGGACATGTTTCCGTAGTAAGTCGGGGAGCCGAGTATGATGGCGTCCGCTTTCGTCAGGTCGCCCAGCTTCGCCTTGTCGACCGCTTTGACGACTGCCTTCGCATCCTTCACCTTCTTCACACCCTCAGCGACGGCAAGAGCCATCTTCTCGGTGTTTCCAGTTCTCGAGTCGTAGACGATCAGTATCTTGGTCATGGGTCGTCACTAGTTCCATGCCCGAGATTCCCTGTCCGTTCATAACCTTTTGCCAGCTCGAGAATGAGATCGTCTTGTGCGAATCGAAGCCTGGCAAGGGCAACCCTTGCCCGTGAGCATCTCACGCTGTTCCTCAATCGAGTCGATCAGAGTCGTCTGCTTCTTGCCCCTCTGCTGCTTTGGGATGTCGCCCGGATCCAGTGGCGACCTGTGTGCATACCCTCTTCTGGCCATCTCTCCGACCTGCTCTTCGTGTCTGGTCCAGAGCGCCGCCAGTCTGCCGCGCATGCGAATCACCTCAGGATGATTGCAGTAGCCTCGTTTCTCGTCGATTATGATGCTCCAGATCGCGTGCAACTCCCTGTGCTCCGCCAGGAGATGGTTTCTGCAGAGGCACTCGACCGGGAGGTCCCATATCCGCATGTCATGTCGCATGTAGGCCTTCCCGGCAATTAGAGAGTATCCCGGATATCTTCATAGGATTCCCAGAGCCATCAAGCTCGGCGCCCAGGGTATTGACAAGCTAACGGCCATCCCCTCCTCGGCCAGACCGGCTCGGCATAGCGTTTGTGTGCCGGAGAAAAGTATCGGGGTGGAGTAAGCATTATCCTACCCCACACCCTGATTCCTTCTAGGTGGGTCGATGGTAGGAGATCGTCAGACAGTGCCGAAGGACGGCTCAGGCCTCTTCAAGGGTTGGCCTGAGAAGACGAACCGCAAGCTGATAGCCATAGTGGTCGTGGCGCTCCTGTTGGGGGTTCCGACTCTGTCAATGACCATTGTGTCGGTGCACGTGGACCGACAGATCATCGAGATTGAGCCATGGTCCCATCGCGCCTTCCATGCCCCGTTCTTTGGATTCGGAACTTTCGAGTACTCATACGCGGGAGTCTCAGGTTCCGAGGTCTACATACTGGAGCTCAACAGCGTGAGTTACTACAGGTTCGTGCTCGATAGGGAGTCGTTTGACTTCGATTGGTATCATAGGATATCATCCACCAGCAGAGGTTCTGCATCCATGGGGGGACTCATCTGGGACTCATACGTGGTGCTCGCGAACAACGGGGGGAGCACTGCATATGTGGAATTCGAGCTTGATGGGAGAGCCTACATGAGCCTGCTGCCGGCCGCGGCAATATTGTTGACGATTTCCGCTGGGGCATACTGGATGGGAAGACAGGAGGACAAGAAGGCGCACCTGGATCCAGTCAACCCGATTGTGGCGGCGCGCAGGCTGGTCCGCATCAAGGCATTGGAGGCGATGGCGCTTCTCTCTTTACTGCCTGTCCTGGCCATACTGGGAGTGGAAGCCGCTCTGCAATCTACCCGGATGATCTGGGCCGCGGCTTCGTATGGTTTCTTGATAGGTGTGCTCATGTCAGTCGTACTTGCTTTGAAACTCCGATTCCGACTGACAGAGGACAGAAGCGACCCGAAGGCGATTCTGAGGAACCTCGCGTATCGTCTCCGCATCTCAGGCTACAGAGTTGCAGAAGAGGAGGGACGTCTGAACGTCCAGATATCGTCCACATCCGCTGTGCACATAATCACAAGGGAAGCACCTGAAGGGACGCGGGTGCTCTACAAGACGAGCGCCACGCCAAAAGGTTACAGCATACTGATAATACTCTTCCTGACCTTCGTGGGGATGCCGCTCGCGCTTCCTCTTGCCTTGTTCATGCTCTACAGGTCGTCCGTATTCGCCAGCACCAGGGTACTTCCCCGGATCTCGCAGCTTCCCCTGCCCCAGGCGGAGCATGTCAGGGCAGACACGCGGACGTTGATAATCGAGAGCCTTTCGGAAGGACGCAGGCTCTCCGCCGAGGCGTACGAGTCGACGAGATCCAACTACGACGATTCCCTGATCATCATGGCTGTCGTCGGGCTCCTCCTGGGAACGGTCGTCGGCCTGCTGGCGTTCACACAGATCGATTCCTCGATGAGAGGCATCATATCTCTCGTCGGGGGCGTCACGTGTGCCGCAGTCCTCTTCGCCTTATCTTGGCGGCGTATCTCCGCGAGATCGAGGCCTTTGATCTCCGAGTTCAAGGGATGGGCCGCGAAGCTTGACGCAGCTCTTTCTCGGGAGGTCTCTGGTCAGAACCCCCCGGACGGCGATCCAAGCGCGTTCGAGATGATTGCGGACGTGTTCAAGGAGATGCCGAAATGGCTGAAGGCCAGAAGGCGGGCCGGAGGATTCCGGCAGCCAATGCTCTGGATCCTCGAGTTCATCGTGCTGTATCTGGCGTTCAACTTCGGATACATGGGCCTCTCTCTTCTGTCATTTGGCCAGCATCAAACCGGGGCATTGTTGTTGACAGCTAGCATCGTGTCCGTCTTACTTGCGTTTCTCCTCCACAGAATCTTGAAGAAGCGGCTCGACAGGGAGTATCAGAGCACGCTCTCTTGGTGGAATGAGAGGTCCGAAACGCTCAGGTCGGAGATGGAGAAGATACTGGTGGGGGAGTGAGACGTGTCCACTTCACAGCCCCTTGACCGGCCGGATCTGTACATAGTCGCTCGCATACTCGAGCGACTGTGGAGAGAGGAGAAGCCGATGCTGAAGACACGACTCCAGACAGCCTCCAATGTCAACTACGATGTCTTCAGGAGGTACAGCGCGTGGATGGTCGACAGGGGGCTCATCGCCCCGGACACTGCGAACGACGGACACGAGCGCCTTCGCCTCACGCCGAAGGGGGAGGAAGCCTACAGGAAGCTGGTTCAGTGGATCAACGAGGTCATCCACGGAAGGATGCCCCCGTGACGACGCCTAGATGTAGTTGGGGGCCAGGTAGGAGCTACTCAGGCTCAGGCAGCCACCTCGTTTGCTCGCAGAGGAGTGGCGGAGGCTCACGCGAAGACCAGCATGCCTGTGGGGGGCGTCAGGGAGATGAGGTCGCATCCATCGGGCCGCTCATTGAATAAGCCAGAGCGCGTTACAGTGACGGTTACGTGCCATGGGCATCAGGCCAGAGTTCGCGGAACACCTTGAGAAGAACGGCTTCTCCATGCCCCCGGAATGGGGCCCCCACGCGGGCTGCCTCGTTTCGTGGCCATGCAAGGAAGACACATGGTGTGGCTACTTCGGCGAGGCGAAGAAGGCCTACTCGGATACGGTCAGGGCAATCAGCCAGTTCGAACCCGTGATCGTCCTGAGCGACCCGTCGACCGTCAAGGAAGCACAGGAAAGGGTCGGCGAATCTGCCCACATACTCGAGGTTCCGCTCGACGACGCATGGATCCGGGATAATGGCCCGATTTTCGTCACATCTCAGAATGAAGATACCTCTATCGTACATTTCGGGTTCAATGGCTGGGGAGGTCGATTCCCTCCGTTCGACAGGGATGCGAAGGTCCCCGAGGTCCTGTCCGAGATGATGGGACTGAGACGATACGTGGCGCCGATGGTGCTCGAGGGAGGCGCGATATGCGTCGACGGGGAGGGAACGCTCCTCACTACTGAGTCGTGTCTGCTCAATCCGAACAGGAACCCGGGCCTCTCAAGGAAGGACATCGAAGATGTCCTCACATCATATCTCGGAGTGCGGAAGGTCCTGTGGCTCAAGCAGGGCATCTACAAGTCGATGATAGACGGGCACATCGACGGCGTGGCCGCATTCGTCCGTCCATCGACGGTTGTCCTGGCATCTACTGATGACGAGCACGACCCGAACTGCGAAGTGATGAGGACGAACAAGGCGTTACTCGAGACGATGACGGATGCGAGGGGGCGCTCGATGGAGATAGTCGATTTCCCTATGCCGAGACGCAGGGATGTCGATGGCAACAGAATCGCACCGTGCTACACGAACTTCTACGTGGCCAAGGGCGGTGTCGTGGCCCCTACCTTCGGGGATGAGAATGACAAGGTGGCTCTCGATATCCTGAGGGGGCTATTCCCGGATTACGAGGTCGTGGGAGTTCGGTCCGAGTTCATTGGCGTAGGCGGAGGAGAGATACACTGCATAACCCAGCAGGTGCCGAAGGCTGCCGATTGCGCACTTGGTCTTATCCTCGGACAGTGAATCTCCGCGCTGCACCGGGACAGTCCGGCGCACCCACCGTCTAGCCGGAGGACGCGAAGTACAAGGCGATGAACAGTATGACAGCGAGCCCAACAAGCATGGTCACGAGCCCGAACATCTGTGCGGTGGACGGCTCCCAGTTCCTGATTGTCTCCCAGTAGGTGTAGCCGTACTCGGTCCCGATCCACCTTCGCGGGCCGATGCGCTTGACCTGAGGCTTGGGCCTGACGTGCTCTCGCCCTTCCTGGGCGTTCCCAAGTATCTGTCTTCTCGCATTCGTCCTTGTGGTCATAGAGCGCACTCCTCTGAGATCCAGGTGTTCAAACCGAAATGCTCATCCTCGTGAACACGTACCAGTATCCGAACAGAGCTGCTGTAAGGACGGCTATCACGACTATCAGGAAGTAGAGCGCCGCCCTCGATACCGCCTTGTA
>JAFGHM010000102.1 GCA_016930135.1 Thermoplasmatota archaeon
CATGTCCTTGATGGCGCGTGCCATCTCCGGATAGGTTCTGATGGTCACTATCCTGAATCTGTGCGGCAGCAATCGCTGATCTATCGCCCTGACCACCCTGCCCTCCATCCAGATGGCCCGAAGATCCTTCTTCCCTTTCGGAGTCGAGACCAGCATGTCCTAGACCATCATGTGAATGAGCTAGGACGGATAAAAGCCTCAGTCTCTGTCACACCGGCCAAAAGGATATTAAACCAAAGCGGCATTAATCGGCCTGCCTCGCCATGGGCCCATGGTCTAGGGGTTATGACAGCGCTCTCACACAGCGCAGATCACCGGTTCAAATCCGGTTGGGCCCACCTCTTCTTCTCCGTTCCTCACCTTGGAAAAGGTCATATGGGAAGAAAAGGTATCGGGGAATGGTCGAGGGGGATGGTGTGAGGTGTCTAGGTTGCGGAGTCCTGAATCCAGATGGGTCCAGATTCTGCCACCGATGTAGAGCACGATTGACTGCTGATGATCGGCGAACTCTCGACGATGTCGCAATACAAGGGGTGACAGCACAGCATCAGCATGAAGAGGCTGAGAAGAGGCGCGACCTTGCTTTGGCGACCATTCTGACTCTCGTGGGGGTAATCGTGATCATTCTGCTTGAGCTGATGATGAGAACGGGCTCAGCCGACTTTATTGACCATTCGCGTGAGGGCATTGTCTCTATGCAAGCTAATGCATTCATAGCAGCGTTCGTGGGCATATGTATCATGATACTCCGTCTCCTCAAAGGACGGACGAGTGGGGGGGCTGTCCGGTCCGAATCATCCTTCTTCCACAGAATGGAGCCTTCGCTGCTTTCCGGTGGCACCCTCAAATCGCAGGCAGACTCCCTGGACCAAGGAGGTGGGATTCCCATTGTGCTCAGAATTCCCCTCTACCTGATTTCCGCAGGCATTCCCGCACTTGGCTGCATTGCAGGTGGAATACTCGTGACAAACAAGAGAACAGAACATAGGGCTGTAGGGAGTAACTGCATCAAAATCAGCATTGCCGCTTTGGTTGTGCTCAACGTGATGTTGGGAATCATATATCTGGCAGTTAGTCGAGTGCCCTGAGTGAAGCGTGTTGTGGGACGCCGCCGACTCCCATTTCTATATCGCCTTTCGTGAGCTGCGACATTTCCGCTCTTGATTGAAATCAGAAAAAGGATGTCTGGCTACCCTCAGGGTACCATGTGATAGAGATTAGGGTCATCGATAACGCTGGCAACCAGGCAATTGACAGTGCTGGATTCAACAACGACATCCGAGCGTTGAGTCTCAGCGGTCTGTATTATGGCCTTCCTCGTCGGCATAATCATTGCCGTTGTGCTCGCCGGCTTGCTTGTCACGATGATGGTCTGGCGGCGGATGAAGGCCCGCTCCCTCCTCCTGGGAAAAGCCCATAGGAGAGGAAGGGGATTCAGGCCGGGGATATGGCCATGGGTTTCGGCCTCTTTGATGATGATCGGGATGAGAGAAGGACACTAGGCATAAGGGAGAAGCAGATTCTCTACAGGAATGCAAAGAAGAGATGTCAGAATCCCGCATGTGGAAGGAGAATCGACTTCGATGAAATGCAGGTCGGACATAGGACAGCGTGGTCGAAGGGAGGAAGGACGACGCTGAAGAACAGCGTATGCCTCTGTTATCGATGCAACAAGCTACAAGGCAAGGATAGTTGGGCTGTATTCTTGAGGAAGCAGGGAGTGAAGGACGAGAAGGCGGAACTGAAGAATTCGCTTGAGTCCCTCAGCCTCCAGCAATTGAAGGCCCTCGCAAAGAAGCACAACATCAAGGTCAAGGGCCGGACTGAGGAGTACCTCTTCGGCAGCGAAAGGAAGCCTCCCACAAAGAAGCAGTACATCTCTAGACTCAAAGGAGTCGTTACTGAGAAGGAGGTCAAGTCAATGCCGAAGAAAGCCAAGTCCGTCAAGAAAAAAAGGAAGAAAAGATCGAGTGGCTTCTGGGACGACTTCTTGGGATTCTAGGGGTGAATAAGGAAAGGGGTTTGAGCCGGGTTTCCGGTCGCCTTCCAAAGACGCGGTAAACGGGTCGACCTGTACCTTCTCGGGTCGAGCCAGTCATTTTGGTGGATTCAAATCCTGTTGGGCCCACTCAGACTCCTCCGGCAGTAACGAAGGGCGCTTCGGCCGACAATGATAATCGAAAAAGAACACAGAGGGAGGTGGACATCTGCAGAGGATGATGAGCCTTCTCCGACCACCGCCTCTTGATCCGCACTCTTCTTGTCTCTGTAGGGGACGCGGCCCTTGGCTCCATTGACAAGAGTAGGGGGATATCTGATTGAGCCGGGTTTCATGTAGCTTCTGAGAGACGCAACGAAACGGACCTTATGCACCTTCTGGGGTCAAGACGGTCGCACTTGCATGCTCAGATATGGTCCTATGCTCCTTACTGGCTACCTGAATGGACCTCGTTCCCAGATTTGGTTTTGGAGACGCTGGAAATATATATCCCCACTTCGAATAATACGCCCAACGGTGGTCAAATGGGATTCCTAGACAAGGTGAAATCCGCAGGGTCCGCCATGACCGGCGGCGCGGCGAAGGTGAGCCTCGAATACCCGCATCAGCCAATGAAGCCTGGCGATTCGATCAATGTGAAGGTGACTGTGGTCTCGACAGGCAAAGAGGTCAAGTCAGGCGGCGTGTTCGTCGACGTCCATGCAGCGGAGAAGGGCCAGGTCAAATGCAAGAACGCAAAATGCCAGCAGATGGTTAACATAAGCAACGAGACCGTCAAACAGGCGATATCTATCGCGCCCGCATTCGTGCTGCAACCGAACGAGACCAAGGTCTTCGAGTCGACCATACAGCTGCCCATGGGACAGCCGACATACCACGGTGTGGTCAACCACGAATGGATGATAAGGGGAAGGCTCGAGGCGTTCGGGAACGACCCTGATTCTGGGTTCCAGAGGATCGAGGTAAGATAAACAGGATCGAGCAAACTCAGCATCCTGGAAACCCTTTGCCTTGCTTTTCGCAACAGATGCTAAGGCACCTGTCTCAGGGTCCTCACGCGGGCCAACGGTGCTTTGGCGCTCGCCTGAGCCAGGAACTCCTCGATCTTGATGATCCGGTTGTTTATACGCGCGATGTCCTCGTTGATCTGGGAGACTGCCATCACGAGCTCCTCGTATAGCTTCGTCGGGATCTCGTCTTTGCCCTTCCCGCTCAGCCGCTCCTCGATCTGTGCCTGCAGCGCCTGGGCGGTGTTGTCCAGCTTCTCGAGCCGTTCCTCGAGGTCCTTCGGGATGACGACCTCCGGGGCCTGCCTGGGTGCCTCCTCGTCGGCTTGCATCTGAATCGCTCTGACGTCCTTCTCGATGGATTCGAGGCGCATCTCGAGCTCACGCGGCAACTCGAACATGACATCTCTGTTCTTGGCCCCGGCGAGGGCCGCGAAGCCCTTGTCGATCTTCTTGTCCGAGGCCGCAAGTATGACCGCGAGACCCTTCGCGATCCTATCGTCCATGTTCTTGTTGAGCTCCGTGAGGGCCTTTCTGAGGGCGTGCTCCAGCTCCTCGAGCTTCTGATCCTGGCCCTCCACTCTGCCGATGATGTTCGAGAGGTCGCCAAGGTCGCGTGCAATGCCTTCGAGGAGCTGCTTCGCCTCGAAATCGGCCTTCGGAGACGTCTGAAAGCCTGGGTAGTGCCTCAGCGCATCCACCAGTCTGAGCATGTCGACCTCGGGCCCGGCCTTCTGTATCGCTTCTCTGATCGGTCCGAGCTTCGCCAGCTCCTGTTCTCCCAGCTCTGCGACGGTCCTGTTCGATTTCTCAACGCTGGTCATCCCCTGGAGGACCTTCTCCAGGGCGGTTATCGCCTTTGATATGGTCGAGTCCTCGATGGTCCTGATATCCCTGACGGCATCCCGCTTGCCCCTCGCGATCGCGTCCGCGACCGTGACCCCTTCATGGGCATACAGGGCGACCAGGTGGTCGACCCCAGCCGTCACCTTCTGCTCCACATACTCCCAGTCGCGTTCCTTGACCACGACATCCTGACTGTCGGCCTTCTCGAAGAGCAGCGAGTAGCAGCCGTTTGGCATGATGCATATCTCGACGGAGTGTTGGTTGCCCCTGGCAAGCAGGGGGATGTGCTCTGGCCGCTCCTTCTTGACAGTGTTCAGGTACGCCCCCAGATATGAGATGGCGTACGTCTCGAGCGTCTTCTTTGGAGGTGGTAGAGGCGCCGGGGGTCCGCTCTCCATCAGAATCTACAGTGGCATTATGGCCTATCTGGTATTGAGCTTTTCCTTCGTCAGTCTCCTCCGATGTATGCGAGCCAGTGTAAGAGACCTAGCAGCATGCCTCTTGACACGTCAGCGCCCCCGGGCTCGGAAAGGATTATTATCCATGTATTTCTTATACTGACCGGCACTTGACTGATAAGCGTCAGGGGCAGCCCAGGCGGGATGTACTTGAGCATAATCAAATCGAAGCGATACATCAAGAAGGTGGCCCTGATAGGCGATTCAGCCGTTGGGAAGACCTCGCTGATAAGGAGATTCGTGATAGATGTTTTCGACGACAAGTACATAGCTACCGTGGGCGCGAAGGTCAGCAAGCGCGACCTGGAGTACAAGCTGTCGGACAAGACGGTGTACCTGACGCTCATGCTCTGGGACATCCTGGGCCAGAAAGACTACAAGAAGATGAGGACTCAAGGCCTCACGGGCGCTCACGGAGTGATGCTCGTAACTGACCTGAACAGGCCGGAGACCGTACAGTCGGTGCAGGACTTCTGGCTGCCAGAGATAGCGGAGATCGTCCCCAATTCACCAGTGCTCTTCGTCGGCAACAAGGCGGACCTCGTCAAGGAGAGCGCTCCGACGGTCCGATTGCTCAAGGAGATATCTCGTAAGACCAAAATGCCCATCGTGCTCTCGAGCGCGAAGACGGGCGAGAACGTCAGCGATACCTTCAGGAAGATCGGCGAGCTCATGCTGGAGAGCGAGCTCTTCGACAAGAAGGCTGCAGAGCCTACGCCGGAGTCCATGGCCCAGGCGATAGACGATGTTGTGAGCGACTTCTGCGAGCAATATGGGGACACCTTCAGGGCGATGGAGATCGTCGAGCGCGAGTTCACAAGGGCCAAGGTGGATGTCAACGCGCCCAACAAGGACGCTCTCCTGATGGCGATAGAGTACCTCTCGGACATCGAAAGGGACGTCCATGGCAGGGACGTGTCCGAGGTGAACAAGCTCAGGCGCTGGAAGATGATTGACGAGGCTCGCTGAGGGAGCGGGCCCGCTCCTGCCGTCGGGGGCATGGCCGACATGAAGAAACGCCAGCTGGAGATGGCCCTGCAGAGTCTGCGGCCCCTGGGAACGAGAGAGGCCAGGCTTGAGCAGTATAGCACGCCGGCCGAGGTGGCTGCGGACGTCCTCTGGGAGGCGTTCTCGGCGGGGGATGTGTCCGGCAGAGCGGTGGCCGACCTGGGCACCGGCAACGGCGTGTTTGCGATAGGGGCGAAGCTGCTCGGCGCCCAACGGGTGCTGGGGATCGATCTGGACCCTGAGGCCATACGCGTGGCGGAGAGGAACGCCCAGGTCCTCTCCCTGGGGGTCGAATTCGTCGCAGGGAGTGTGGATGAACTCTCGGGCTCCTTCGATACCGTGATCCAGAATCCCCCTTTCGGAGCCCAGACCAGGCACGCGGACCGGGCCTTTATAAGGAAGGCTCTGGAGCTGGCTCCCAGAACCTACTCCCTCCACAACGACGGTACCCAGGGGTTCGTGAGCAAGCTGGTGTCCTCTCTGGGAGGCGGGGTCAGGACGGTCAAAAGGTATAAATTCGAGATTCCATATGCGTTCGAATTCCACAGAAAGGCTACAGAGACGATTTCGGTAGTTCTTTTGCGGTTTGACAGGTAGGTAATCGACTTGACCAGAACCGGTCGCAAGGTGCTGCCTGGGGACGAGGTGGCAATCGCCGAGGAGTACATGTCCGGCGAGGGGACTTACGAGCAGGACGGCAAGGTGTTCTCCAGCACAGTCGGCGAGCTCGATCTCGATCCGAAGGAGAAGGTCGCCAGGGTCATCCTGGACAACCCGCCCGTCGTGCTCAGAGAGGGCGATGTCGTGCTCGCCCAGGTGACAGACGCAAAACCGGCCATGGCGATCGTGAGCATAGTCCAGCAGGAGGGCAGGGACAGGGAAGTCTCGAGCGAGACGCTGGCATCGGTCCACGTGTCCAAGCTCTCAAGCTCGTATGTGGAGGATGCGGGGGATGTCGTGCGCCCGGGCGACATCATAAGGGGCCTGGTGATCCAGGCCGAGCCGAGCGTCCAGCTGTCCACGGCCGGGCCGCACTTCGGAGTGGTTCGGGCGGTCTGCGGCGTGTGCAAGAACCCCATGGAGAAGAAGGGAAGGGGCCTCTACTGCGAGCACTGCGAGAGGACTGAGAACCGGAAGCTGGCAGACGACTACAGGTCATTCCTCAAGTGAATGCGACAGGCCAAACTCTTTATCGCGGTATCCCGATAGGTCGTTGCAGAAGGGGGGCGTCACGGACGGTCGATGACAAGGAACTCCTCGCTGAAATCGCACGTCTCAGGGAGGACCTCAAGCAGCTGAGGGAGATAGTGAACGTGCTCGTCAACGTTGTAATAGAAGATGAGCTTGAGGAGGAGGACCCCGAGTTCCAATCGCCCCAAGGCCCCGAGAACAGATTCAATATACTAAACTGATTTAACGGGCAAGCCCACTTACCCTCACAGGCAAGCAGATGAAGAGCACGTACTTCTTGGACAGCATGCGGGCCCAGGAGAAGTGGAGGATCGAGGAGTGCATAAACCTCATGCCCTCCGAGAACCAAACGAGCCCACAGGCCAGAGCGCTGCTCTCGGCGGATTTCGTGAACAGATACACCCTAACAGTGAATGCCGAGTACGCAGGGGAGTACATGGAGAACTCCTACCGCGGAACGCGCATAACGACTGAGATAGAGCGGAAGGCGGAGGAGCTGGCCAGAGAGGTCTATGGCTGCAAGTACGCATGCGTCGAACCGCTTTCAGGCCACATTGCTGCCATGATAGCGATAGTCTCGACGACCTCGAGAGGCGACAAGGTCCTTGCGATATCCGAGGAGTTTGGGGGCTATGATGGCTATGCGCAAAAATACATCCCGGACATAGTCGGTCTGAGGGCGGGAAAACTGCCCTTCGAAGCCTCGAAATGGAACCTCGACTACGAGGCCGCAGCGGCCCAGATACGACGCCAGAAGCCGAAGGTCGTCATCCTGGGCGCATCGCTGATACTCTTCCCATACGACATGCCTCCGATCAAGGAGGCATGCGACGGGGTCGGAGCCACCCTGCTCTACGACGGCTCGCACGTGATGGGACTCATTGCTGGAGGGGAGTTCCAGAAGCCTCTCAGGCAGGGCGCGGACATTCTATATGGCTCTACCCATAAAACCCTCCCTGGACCACAGGGAGGCATCGTTCTCACCGACTCCAAGGAGATGGACAAGGCCATCAGGGGCAACCTCACCTGGAGGCTGATGGACAACGCGCATTGGAACCGCATCGCCTCGCTGGGCCAGACGCTCCTCGAGATGAGGCGATTCGGGCCTGCTTATGCGAGGCAGGTCGTGAGGAACTCGAAGAGGCTCGGGAAAGAGCTCAAGGAGCGTGGTGTCCCGATCATGTTCGAGGAGCTCGGGTTCTCCGAGTCACACCAGCTTCTAATGGACAGGAGGGCGCTCAAGGCCAGATACCACCTGACCGTGAACGACTTCGCCAACCGCATGGAGAGATCGAACCTGATCATCGATGCAGTTGGCAGGATAGGAACCTGCGAGCTTACCCGGATTGGCATGAAAGAGAAGCATCTGCCTGAGCTCGCCGATCTTTTTGCTGCGGCCGCGGGTGGGAAGGCAGTGAAGAAGCAGGTGAAAGCCCTGAGAAACCAGTTCGACATGGACTTCAGGTATCGATAGCCGGCCGACGTTAAGGCATTAATACGGAGGCAATGCATTCAACCCCGTTGAAAGAGAACAGGTACTCCAGACAGATACTCCTGCCGGAGATCGGGCCAGAGGGGCAGAGGAAGCTAGCGAGGAGCAAGGCGGTCGTGATAGGATGTGGAGCCCTCGGCACTAACGCATTATCCTTTCTGGTAAGGGCGGGGGTGGGCCAGGTCAAGATTGTCGACAGAGACATAGTGGACCTCTCGAACCTGCAGAGGCAGGCCCTTTTCGAGGAAGCCGACGTCGGAAGGCCGAAGGCGAAGGTCGCCGAGGAGAGGCTCGGGAGGATCAACTCGGAAATCAAGATCAAGGGCTTGGTCGCGGACCTCACACATGCGAACATAGAGGGCGTCATCAAGTGGGCGAACGTCGTGCTCGACGCGACCGACAACATGGACACCAGGTTCCTCGTGAACGATGCCTGCGTGAAGCACGGGATACCGTGGGTGTACGCAGGCGCAGTGGGGGTGACCGGCATGGTGATGCCAGTGATCCCCGGAGGACCGTGCCTAAGATGCGTCTTTCCCAACCTCCCCAGGCCTGGTCAGCTCCCGACGTGCGACACTGCAGGCATAGTCAACACGCTGCCGGGCGCCATCGCCTCGCTCGAGGTCACCGAGGCCTTCAAGATCATGCAGGGCAAGGAGCCCATTGAGGAACTCATGGTCCTCGATGTATGGCATGGAGACCTCCAGAGGATCAAGGTCAGGAGGAATCCCGGTTGCGGGACCTGCGGCAGGCGGGATTTCAAGTTCCTACAGGCGAGGGAGCGGAAGACGGTCGTCTCGCTCTGCGGCAGGAACGCAGTGCAAATCCGGCCCGCGAAGCAGCTCGCAGGCGGCCTTGCAGACCTTAGAAGGAACCTCGCCAGATCCGGCGAGGTGGAGATGGCAGATGGCGTGCTCAAGTTCAAGGCGAAGGGTGTTGAGCTGACTGTGTTCCCAGACGGCAGGACCATAATCGGCGGGACGACGAATCTATCGAAAGCGAAGACCATCTTCTCCAAGTACATCGGTGATTGATTGCGAGGGATAGTGCTTCTCTCAGGAGGGATCGACTCGCCCGTGGCGGCCTACTTGATGGGCAGACGAGGGCTCGAGCTCGTCCTGGCTCACTTCGACAACAGACCGTTCACTAGCGACGCGGAGATCGACAAGGCGATCAGCCTGATGAGGCGACTGGATGAGGCGCTTGGCACGACTTCGAAGAAGCTGCTCGTGCCCCACGGCAAGGCCCAGACGGAACTCGCAAGGGAGTGCAGGCGCAACATGCAGTGCGTCCTGTGCAGGCGCATGATGTTCAGGGTGGCGGAGAGGCTGGCCCGAAGAATGGATGCGCGGTATGTGGTGACGGGGGAGTCGCTGGGCCAGGTCGCCTCGCAGACGCTGGCCAACATGAACGTGGAGGAGAGGGCCACCAGCCTGCCCATCCTCAGGCCGCTGATAGGCCTCGACAAGGTGGAGATCGAGAGGATCGCCAAGAACATCGGGACCTATGAGATATCCACGGGGCCTGGCCTCTGCTGCACCATAGCCCCCAAGAGGCCCTCGACCTATGCCAGGCAGGAGGACGCCGCCCGCGAGGAGGCCAAGGTGGACATCGAAAAGCTCGCCGAAGAGGAGTCCGAAGGGGCGTTTGAGATATCATGAAGGGATACGTCCTCGATTCATCCGCGCTGTTTTACGGCAAGGACTTCCCTCCCAGCTTCGAATGCGTCATCACGCCCGGGGTCGTGCGGGAGCTTAAGAAGGAGGACATGGGCGAGAGGCTGGAACTGCTTCTCGCGACGAAGATAAGGGTCGTCTCGCCGAGCATGCGTTCCGTCAAGAAGGTTGAAGAGAAGGCCAAGGAGACCGGAGACCTGAGAAGGCTGTCGCAGACCGATATCGAGATCGTCGCGCTTGCCCTGGACCTCGGATACGAGCTGGTGTCGGACGACTACTCGGTCCAGAACATCGCCAGAGTTGTTGGCGTACCTTGCAGGGGAATGGAGCAGAAGGGCATCAGGGAGGTCTACCGTTGGAAGGCGAAGTGCAAGGGGTGTGGCAAGACCTTCGATGCCGATGTGCGGGAGTGCGATGTCTGCGGGAGCGAGACCAGGACCAGAAGGGACGGGAGGCCCTGAGCTCAGAGCCTCTCGAGAAGGTATATCGTGACTGTGTCGTTGTCCTCTGGCTGGTCGTACATGGGGTACCTCTTCCCCAGTTTGCTGTAGAGCTTCTGCCTTGTCTCCCCGGGCTTCGCCTCGAGGTCGTACTCAAGGAAGCTAAGAGGTATGTCCTTCAGCTTGCAGTTCCAGCTGAGGAGGACATTGGCGGCAAGTTTCTTCCTGGGTCCGACCACCTCGACATTCTCATCGGGGGAGTATCTGAGGTCGCCCTTGTGTATGCGTATGGTCGCGAACACCCTGTCATCCAGTTTCTTCCAGTCCTGCGAGAAATCCATCTTCCGGAACCTCATCGGGTCAGCCTCCGTGTTATGTATCCGCTCCATGGCTTAAGCGTTGCTGGAGCAACAGCGGGCTTGGGGCCACCTGTCCAGATGCTGGACCGTGCTGATGTCGGATATTCGGTCCGAATTAGTGCCCCGGCGGTTCCTGGAGGCCTCAGAACAGGTAGAACACCTTCTTGCACCTGATCGCCCTCGCAAGGCCGCGGACGCCGAGCACGCGCATGGCGAATTCCATCCTTCTGTCAGCCGGAAAGAACAAATCGCCTAGCTTCCTCGTCCACAGCGAGCTGGCGAGGGGTTTCTCCAGAACGGACCGCCACCTAGGCTCGTACTCCGCCAGCGGCAGGCCTCCTCTGAGATGCTCCTTCACGGTCCGGCCCGCAATCCGCCCCGCGATCATCGCGATGGGTATGCCTCCGCCATTGGAGGACATGACGTGCCCCGCAGCGTCGCCCACAAGCATCGTGTTTCCGCCAACGGTCCTGCTCGTGGGACCCGACAGAGGCACGAAACCCATTGTCACGTCCCTGTACGGAACGCCCAACCTGGCGACGAACTCCTGGAAGTACGCGCTCGGGTGCCTCGAGAGGGTCTTCGGGTTGAAGCCGGCCCCGATGTTCGCTCCCTTTCTCTTGGGTATGACCCAAGCATAACCTCCAGGAGCGACCGAGCCGAAGTACATCTTGATCGCCGGATCGAAGTTGCCCTCTGCATGGCAAGTGACGGCCGGGTACCTCGCAAGCGGCCTCTCGAGGCCCACCTCCCGAGCCGTCCTGGAGTTCGGGCCGTCTGCGCCTATGAGGACTTTGAAGCCTATGTCGCCGATTGTCGTCCTGGCAATGCCATCATCGACGGACAACAACGATGTGCCGGCTCTCAGCTCCGCCCCTGCCTCGACCGCCAGCTTCACTAGCGACTTGTCGAAGGACCGCCTATCGAGCGCGACACCCTCGAAAGGACATCGATAGGTCCTACCACGCGGGGACACCAGGTCGATATGGTTCACATGCCCCACGACAACGCCCTCGTCAATCCTAAAGAGGTCCTCGAGGTCAGTCGATCTGGGGAACATCGAGTACATCTCTTTGGCCGACGGGAAGAACTCCCCGCACTGCACAGGTTGGCCAATCTCCCTGCGCCTGTCTATCATGAGCACGCTTGTATCTCTACCAGCGCAGTATCTTGCCGTCGTGCTTCCAGCTGGACCCGCGCCCACGATCAGGACGTCGACTTCCAAGGTTTCTTCCCCCTGGTCATCGTCGCCCCTCTCAGCTCTAGGTACTCGGTGGCCACGCCCTCGAAGCCTCCGGCCCTCAGTGCCTTCTCATAGACATCGACGGAGCCAAAGGCCTCGTATGTCTCCAGGAGCTTCGAGTACGGATCCCTGGTCCATCTCTCCTTCGCGGCAGCAGGGGCTGCGATCCTGGCCAAGGGGGGCACCATGTGCCTGACATGGAGGTCTATCATCTTGGCCATAGGCCCTGGCGGCGGCTTGGCCATGTCCAGGATTATCGCCTCTCCGCCTTCCTTGAGGACTCTGCGCATCTCCCCGATACTGGCCTTCCTGTCGAAGAAGTCCCGGAAGGAGAACACGCAGAAGACCTTGTCCACAGTCTGGTCAGCGAGGGGTATCTTCTCCCCCACACCCCTGAGAAAACCGACCCTGTCTCTCCCCAGCAGCTTGGCCGCATATGCCGAGAGCTCGCTCGAAGGCTCGAGCGCCATGACCGTGCCGGCCTTCAGGTGCTTCAGGAAGTTGCCCGGCCCGGAACCTATCTCAAGGACGACGTCCTCAGGCCCCACAATGGAGGCTGCGCGCCTGCGCCATCTGTCGACCATACCCATGGTTATGAGCGAGTTGACTCTCTCGTAGTACGGTCCGACCTCCTCCATGGCGTCCATCAGCTCATGCCATTCGCGAAGGCTCATGCCGTCGTGGTCCAGCATCATCCCTCCTAGAAATCCCTGCCCAGGACCCTGGAGACCAGGTTCCTCAGGCCCTTGCTGTACTCGTTTCCCAGAAGGCATCCGAGGTGCCCGAGGGCCTCCATGCCGTAGTATTCGCCCATGCCCTTCGCCTTCTCGATCGCTCCCGACTTGATGACGAGCTCAGTGCATCGCCTGACCTCGTCGCTGGAGGGATTCTCCTGGGAGACGACATCTAGGATCGCCTTCCTTGCCTCTTCGGAGCTCTTGATGGCGAGCAGTGACGGCAGCGTCAGATGGCCTTCCTTGAGGTCGTTCCCCACCATCTTCCCCAGCCGGTCCTCATCGCCGGTGAAGTCCAATATGTCGTCGATTATCTGGAACGCTATGCCCAAGTCGAGCCCGTAGCTCCCGAGCGTCTGGATATCGTTCGCAGAGCCACCCGCGAGGTATCCCCCGACCATCGCACCGGCCTTGATGGGCATCGCCGTCTTGCGCTCGGCGACTCGGAGGTACGCGTCCACCGTCAGGTCCTTCCTGTGCCTGAACCTGTTCTGCAGAACCTCTCCCTCCGCCAGCGCAGCGCAGGCATCCGCGGTCGTCTCGACAATGACCTTGTCGAACACGCCGCCTATCCTGAAGGCCTTCACAAAGAGGAAGTCCCCTGTGACGATCGCATCGTGCAACCCCCACTTCTTGTACACGCTCTCCCTTCCGCGCCTAGTCGAGCCCCCATCGTTTATGTCGTCATGTATGAGGGTCGCGGAGTGTATGAGTTCGAAGGCCGCAGCGATGTCCACGATCCTGTCCGTGTCCTTGCCTCCCAATGCCCTGTAGGACAGGATCGTCACCGTTGGCCGGAGGCGTTTGCCGCCCGCGGATATCACGTGCATGGCGGCATCTGTGAGGACCGATTCCTCCGATTGGACCATGTCGCTCAGCTTCTCATCCACCCGTCTGAGCTCGTCCTGGATGCCGAAGTCCCACGGCTTCGTGGTCATGCAATGGCGCATATGCCACAATTGCTACTTAACGCTAATGGTTTCTGCCTGAGCCGGCTGAGCGCATCTGGCCAACCCCAAAATACGCCTAGGAGAGCGTGCCCTGTCACCGCCATCCCAAGGGCAGGTCTGCGAACCTCTCGGCGGCTGCGATGCACGCATCGACAAACGGTCCTGGGAACAGACCAATCCCCACGACCATGACCACCGCGAAGACGACGGAGACCACGAGCATGGGCGGCGGCCTCACCTTCTCCTCGGAGACGCCCTTGACCATGTACATGTATTTGATCACGCGCGCGTAGTAGTAAAGAGAGAGGGCCGAGTTGAGCACGCCAGCTATGGCCAGCCAGATGAGCCATCCCTCACCAGGCTCGAACGACCAATAGACCGCCGATGAGAACAGCACGAACTTGCTCGCGAAGCCCGCGAGCGGCGGTATGCCCGCCAGGGACAGCAGGAACAGCGTCATCGCGATGGCCAGGAACGGCGAGCGCCTGTTCAGGCCCTTGAAGTCGTCGAGCTTCTCGCCGATCGCCACCGCGCCCATCGCGGCTACGACCATGAACGCTCCTGACTTCATGAACGCGTGCGTGAGCACGTGGAACAGGCCTCCCGCGACAGCGTACTGTGTCGCCACTGGGAGGGCTATCAGAAGATATCCGGCCTGGGCGATGGAGCTGTATGCCAGCATCCTCTTGATGCTCGTCTGCGAGACCGCGATCAAGTTGCCGACCGTCATGGTTATGATCGCAAGCGCCCCAATCGCGACCTGCCAGTCCGTCTTCGTCACTATCAGCCCTATCAGGAATATCTTGAACAGGGCCGCGAATCCCATCTTCTTCGACGCGGCTGCGAGCAGGCCAGAAATCGGCGTAGGGGCGCCCTCGTACACATCGGGGGCCCACATGTGGAAAGGCACCATGGCTACCTTGAACCCGAGGCCTGCCATGAGCAGAACCGTCGCGAGGATCAGTATCGGCCCCGCATCAGAGCCCGCAGGAACGCCGGCGAACACCGGCTGGATTGCGATTATCTCGGTGGTCCCCGCAACGCCATACAGCAGTGATATCGCGAAGAGCGTCAGAGCCGAGCTGAACCCGCCGACGATGAAGTACTTCGTCGCCGCCTCAGCTGAGCGCTTCTCGCGCTTCCGGAAGCCCGAGAGAGCGAAGGACGATATCCCCGCGATCTCCAGGCCCACGAACAGCACTATCAGGTCTGTGGCCTGGGCGACGACAGTCATGCCTGTGATGGCGAGTAGGATGAGAGAGTAATACTCACCCTGGTTCCTGTCCTTCAGTATGAACTCGGGGGAGCCGAGGACGACCACTATGCCGACGAACAGGAAGACCAGCGTGAAGAGCCCGGTGAAGACGTTGACCTCCAGAAGCTGCAGCCTGCTGACCGGCATCTCCCACCATCCGAGGAAGAGCCATGAGATCAGGGCCGCAGCGAGTGCCGTCAGCGGTGCCATCGCCACCCACGCGAGCGCTCGCTTGTCCTTGAAGACGTAGTCAAGGGCTGGCATCACGAGCGCGAACAGCACCAGCACGAGCTGCGGGAGGAAGGTCTCGAGGTAGCTGACAGCGGACACCTCATCCACCTCCTGGCAAACCGAGCAGGTTGATCACAGTCACGGCAGCCGGGTCAATGTATTGGAACAGCAACAGGGGGAAGACCCCAAAGATGGCTATCAGAGCGATGAGCACGACGACCGGTACGCCCTCGAACCAGTCGATATCGTGCACATCAGAGGTGTCTATCTCCTTCGTCAGAGGCCCGAACATCGACCTTTGCAGCGCCCAGAGATAGTACCCTGCCGTGATGGCGACGCTGAGTATGGGCAACAACAGCCACAGGCCCCATGTCTCGTACATGCTCACGAAGACCATGAACTCGGCCGCGAAGCTGACCAGCCCTGGCAGACCCAGCGACGCGAGGAAGCCGATGGTCAGCATGGTTGCCGCGCTCGGCATCTTCTTCGAGAGCCCTCCCAGGCTCTGGATGATCCTCGTGCCGCAGTGGTGTTGGACCACGCCGCACATCATGAACAGGACTGCTGTGACGAGGCCGTGGGCGAACATCTGGAACACCCCGGCGGTGACACCCAACTGGGTGAAGGTCGCGTACCCGAGGAGGACAAAGCCCATATGGCTTATCGAGCTGTACGCCACGAGCTTCTTGAGATCCTTCTGCGCAAGACAGAGCATCGCGCCATAGAGTATGCTCGCGATAGCGATGACCGCCATCACGAGCTGGAGGGCGTCCGCGCCCAGAGGCAGAGTTGGTATGGCGACCCTTATGATACCGTACCCGCCCATCTTAAGCAGCAGCCCGGCCAGGAGAACGCTCCCCGCGGTCGGCGCCTCGACGTGCGCGTCTGGAAGCCAAGTGTGGAACGGCACCATGGGCAACTTGACGCCGAACCCGAAGAACGCCGCTGCGAACACTCCGATCTGGAACATCCTCGCGAACTCAGTCTGGCCCGCCCTCCAGATGTCCTCCATGCCAAAGGAGTTGGCCCCCGCCTGGAAGTACATCGCCATTATCGCGATGAGCAGCGCGAGGCTCGCAATGTGGGTGTATATGAAGAACTTGATCGCGGCATAGTCCTTGTTCGGCCCGCCCCAAACCCCGATCATGAAGTACATCGGAATGAGGACGACCTCCCAGAAGACGTAGAACACGAAGTAGTCCAGCGTGGTGAACACACCGAGCACTCCGACCTCGAGCACCAGCATCAGCCCGAAGTACTCCTTGGGCCTCAGTTTCGTGTCCCACGAGAACACTATGGAGAGCGTGCTCAGCAGCGTCGTGAGCACGAACAACGGGAGACTTATGCCGTCGAGGCCCACGATGTACCTGATCCCAAGCGCCTCGATCCAGGTGTGCTCCTCGTAGAACTGATAGTCGAAGAACCCTCCTCCGTCGTGGTAGCCTGGGGAACTCGAATCAGGCTCGACAACGAACACGAAGGCCACAAGGGCCGACAGCACCAATGCGACGAGCGAGAACGCCAGTGCCACGTACCTGGCATACCTCCCGTATCGCCCCAGGCCGAAGGTGATCAGCGCGCCTATGAGAGGCATCAGTATTATGATTGAGATTATGGGGACGCCCTCGAGCATGGCTTACCACCCTCCCCACGGCAGCACGTATAGCATGAACACCAGCAGCGCGATGATGCCGACCACGATCAGGCTGGCATATCTCTGGACGTTGCCAGTCTGTGCCTTCCGCATCTTCCCGCCCGTGTTCGCGCCCAAATAGGCGAACCCGTTCACGACGCCGTCGATGACGTACCTGTCGAACGCATCCGCGACCAGGGAGAACCCGTACCAGATCTTGTACGCGAAGTCGTCATAGAACTGGCTTATGTACCACCTGTTCTCGAGCGCCCTCTGGACCTTGCCCGGGAAGCCCTTCGCGAAGACCGACCTGTCGAAGCCGGGCATGCAGTAGAGTCTGTACGCCACCAGTATGCCAGCGATTGCGAGAACGAGCGACACGTAAGTGAGGGGGTCGGTGAATATCTCGACCGCGACGTCCATGGGAGACTCGTGGTGGACTCCCTGGAGGAGCCCGTGTATGGAGCCCTCCATGAACGTCTTGAAGCCGTCCCCGATGAACAACGCAAACCCCGAGCCCATGGCCAGGGCTGCCAATATCATGAGCGGCACGGTCATCGTCTTGGGGGACTCGTGCGCGTGGAAGTCCGACCTCTGCTCGCCCGCAAAGGTCATGAACCACATCCTGAACATGTAGAACGCCGTCATGAACGCGGTCACAATGCCCATCACCCACAGAAGGGTGAAGGTCCAGTCGAACTCCCCTGCGTGCCACACGGCCGCGAGGACCTCGTCCTTGCTCCAGAAGCCGGAGAGGGGAGGTAAGCCCGCGATAGCGAGCGCTCCTATGAGCATCGTGATTGATGTGATGCGCATCTTCTTGTGCAGGCCGCCCATCAGACGCATGTCGTTCGTGCCGATAGAGTGTATGACGCTTCCGGCGCAGAGGAACAGGAGCGCCTTGAAGATCGCGTGATTTATCAGGTGGAAGGTCGCAGCAGTATACCCATTCGGGTTACTGGCCTCGATGACCAAGTATCCGCCCGCCCCCAGACCGAGGATCATGTACCCGAGTTGGCTGATCGTGCTGTAGGCCAGCACCCTCTTGATGTCGTTCGCGGCCAGGGCGCATGTCGCCGCCAGCAGAGCTGTCACGCCACCGATCACCGCGACCAACATGAGGCTCTCAGGAGACTGCACCAGAAGCGGATACGACCTGGCTGTCAGGTAGACGCCCGCCTTGACCATGGTCGCGGCGTGGATGAGGGCCGAAACGGTCGTCGGGCCCTCCATGGCATCCGGAAGCCACTCGTGCAGAGGGAACTGGGCGCTCTTGCCTATCGCGCCACCGAATATGAGCGCGGTGGCGAGGGTCATCATGTCGGCAGGCACCGCCTGCGTCCCGCCCTCATCGAACAGTGTGACGAAGTCGAGAGTGCCCACGTACTTGAGCAGGATTATGATCCCTGCCATGAACATGATGTCGCCCACGCGCGTGACTATGAAGGCGCGCTTGGCGGCGCTCGCGGCGGACGGCCGCTCGTACCAGAAGCCTATCAGGAGGTAGGAGCAGAGGCCGACCAGCTCCCAGAAGATGAACATCTCGATGTAATTGTCGGCCAAGACAAGGCCGTACATGACCGATATGAAGAGCATGATCTCCGCGTAGTAGCGTCGTCTGGTCACGCCCTCCTGGTGCATGTATCCTGCCGAGTATATCACGACGAGTGTGCCCACGACGGACACGACCACCAGCATCAGTGCCGTGAGCTCATCGATCCAGATGCCAAAGGTGACCGATATGTCCCCGATTATGAGCCAGGTGAACCGGGGCGCGTCCTCCGGGAGCAACGTCCGGCCATTGATGACTTCCCAGACCACGAGCGCGGAGAGGGCGAACGCACCTGCTGCTCCCGCTATGCCGTACCCACAGCCATCCTCCCAGCCGAGGGTCCTCTTGGGCAGCAGCGCTATGAGAATGAACGCGATGAAGGGGAAGACCGGTATCAGCCAGGCGTACTCGAGCATCCTACCACCTCAGGATGTTGATCTTGTCAACATCGATAGTCTGGTACCTTCTGTAGACCTCCAGCAGGATGGCCAATCCGACCGCCACCTCGGCGGCTGCAATCGCAATCGAGAACAGCGCAAACACCTGCCCGGACGCGTCCGCGCCGAGTCCTGGGTGCAGCGTGGTGTAGTATGAGCTGAACGCCACCAAGTTGACGTTCGCCGCGTTGAGCATAATCTCTATGCACATGAGGACAACGATGGCGTTCTTCCGGGTGAGAACGCCGTACGCGCCAATGGCGAACAGGAGCGAGCTGAAGATGAGCCAGTACTCTATGTTGATCATTCCTCTTCCTCCTCCTTCGCCAGGAAGACGCCGCCCAAGAGAGCGACCAACAATAGCAGGCCTATCAGCAGCACCACGAGACCGTAACCTCCGGACTCCGAGTCGCCGAACAGCGTCCAGCCGACGTCCTCGCTCGAGGTGTCATCGACGCTCCCTTCGGGCCACTCGACGGACATGATGGCGCCGATGAACATGAGGGCGAAAGCGAGGACTGCGATTGCCTGGTAGATGCCTCGCCTCATCGCTTCTCACTCTCCATGATACCGCGCCTGGTGAGCATGATGCCGAATAGGATGACGACTACCACGGCGCCGACATAGACCAGGATCTGGACGATGGCCACGAACTCCGCGCTGAGCATCACGAACATGCATGCGACCGCGATGAAGCAGGTGGCCAGTGCAATCACGCTGTGCACTATCTCCCTGGCCCGTACGACTAGCAGGGCGGATATGAGCCCTGAAGCGGCCAGGAACAGGAACACGAACAGCTCCCAGGTCACTTCTTCACCCCCGGCATCTCGATGGCCGCGAACTTGCATGCCCGGAAGCACTTGCCGCATCCGACACACTTCTCGAGAATGAAAACCGCCCGCTTCTTCGGCTTGCCCTTCTTGCCATCCTTGAGGACCTTCTCCGTCCCCGGCATCTCCATCATGTAGATGGCGTCTGCAGGGCACGCGCGCGAGCAGGCACCGCATCCGGTACAGTTGCTCAGCAGGAACTTGGGCTCTGGCATCTCGAAGTACAACTCGTAAACGTCCTTCATCTCGAGGGCCTTCTCGGGACAGACGATGGCGCACTTCTCGCACCCTGTGCACTTGGCCAGATCGATCTCGGGTCTCGACCTCCCGACCTTCTCGATGGGCATCATAACTATGCACGTCTCGGGGCACTCGCCGGTGCACTTCTCGCAGCTCGTGCACTTGGACATGTCCAGGACTGGCAACCTCCGCTTCTGCCTCTCCTCAACGATCCCGTCTGCGTATGTGTCGTCCCTCAGCTCTCTTGGCCCGTATCTCAGATCCTCCCTTTGGTAGTCAGCAAGCTCGAATTCAACCGTGTGGTGCAGGGCGGCCGTGGGACAGACCTCGACGCAGAACCCGCAGAACAGGCATCTCCCCATGTCCACGCCGGGCCGCTCTATCTTGCCTAGCTCAGGGTCTTCGAGCTTCTCCATCCACATGCAGTCGTTCGGACATATCTGTACGCAGTTCCCGCACCCGATGCACCGCTTGAAATCGAGGGTGTGCTTGCCCCTGTACGTCGGCGGCAGGTCCAATATGTGATACGGATACAGGATCGTGTTCGGCTTCCCCTTGATGAACGACCTGACGAACTGAGTACCCGACCTCAGCATGGGCCTTATGATTAGCCCCTCGGACTTCGGAAGCCTCTTCTTGTCGGCCATCTAGAACCACCCCATGCTCTTGACGGCCACTGCGATCATCAGGTTGAGTATAGCGAGCGGAAGCAGCCGCTTCCAGCCGATGTCCAGAATCTGGTCGACCCTGACCCTCGGAAGGGACCACCTGGCCCACTCTATCAATACAAAGACTGTGTATGCCTTGATCAGGAACCATATCGGGTCGGGTAGGAACGCAGGGCCGTGCCATCCTCCGAGGAACAGGGCCGTTGCGAGAGCCCCTCCGATGTAGCCTCTCAGGTATCCTGTCATCATGAAGAGGCCGAACCGCATCCCGCAGTATTCCGTCGTCCAGCCTTCGACCAGCTCCGCCTCCGCCTCCGGCAGGTCGAAAGGCTGTATCTCCACCTCGGCCGCGAGACAGACTATGAAGGTGACCAGGCCGATGAACAGGGGGATGCCGAACCATATGTCGTGTTGGGCGGCCACGATGTCCATGAACCCGAAGCTGCCCGCGAGCAAGAATACGCTGGCGACGGTCAGGAGCATGGGTATCTCGTAGCTCATCATCTGGGCAGCGGACCTCATCCCTCCTATCAGCGTGTACTTGTTGTTCGAAGACCAGCCCGCGATGAGGATTGAGAACGGGGCGATTGCGAAGAATGCGAAAGCGATAAGCGCGCTCGCCCCCACGCCGGTGCTCGCCAGGTCTGTGTTGGTTCCCACGTAGAACTGCCTCCCGAGCGGTATCGTGGCCAGAGCGAGGAAGGAGGAGCCCACATAGATCACAGGGCCCAGGAGGAACCCGACCTTGTCTGCCTTGGCTGGAGTGATTATCTCCTTGACGAAGAGCTTGATGCCGTCCGCGAGGTTCTGGAGCCAGCCTCCTATCTTGTAGCCGACGTAGTAGGGACCGTAGAAGTCGAACATCCTGCCCATGAACTTCCTGTCGAGCCAGATGAAGTTCAGGACATTGATGAGCGCGATGGCTATGATTATGATCACCTCCAGCAGAATCGCCATTACCGCTATGTGCCCGTGCGAAGCTGCGAAGTCGCCCACGGCCGTGAAGAAGTCCCCGAACCACCAGGGCAAGAAGTCGCCCAGCCAGTACCAGATGTTGTTGATGAGGTCGACGAGCCAGTGTATGATGCCATAGCAGAAATCGAACAGGTTCATGGCATCACCTATCAGTCTCCCCGATGCACATGTCGAGCCCGCCCATGATTGCGACAACATCGGCCACCTTGTATCCTATGAGCATCCTAGGGGCTGCGGACACGGTCACGAAGATCGGGCTCCTGACCTTCATCCGGTAAGGCTTGTCGGTGCCGTCCCCGACGATGTACATCATGCCCTCGCCCCTCGGGTCCTCGACCCTGCCCATGCCCGTTCCCACCGGGGCGTTCCTTGGGGCCACGACCCTCCACTTCCCCTTGGGCATCTTCTGGATTGCCTGCCTTATGATCTTGCAGCTCTCGTACATCTCGTCCATCCTGACCCTGTACCTGGCGTAACAGTCTCCGGCAGGATGGACAGCCGGCTGGAAGTCGATCTCCGGGTACACGCTGTACGGCATCTCCTTCCGGAGGTCGTAGTTGACGCCGCAGGCCCTGAGGGGAGGGCCCGTGACGCCGAGGTTAATCGCGTCCTCCTTCTTCAGAAGCCCAACGCCGACATTCCTCATCATGAAGACCCTCGAGCCCTCGTAAAGGTCCTCGTACTCCCGGAGCCTGTTCTCTATGTAGGCGCATGCGCGCAGCGAGTCGCGCTCGAAGTTCGGTGGGATGTCGTGCGCGACCCCGCCTATCCTCGGATAGTTGTATGTGAGCCTTGATCCTGAGAGCGCCTGGAGCAGGTCGATGAAGACTTCCCTGTCCCTCATCGCGTGCAGGAACCCGAGCATCAGGCCTAGGTCGGTGGCATATGCCGCCAGCCACATGAGGTGAGACGCTATCCTCTGCATCTCTATCGCTGCGACCCTGATGTACTCGGCGCGCTCAGGCACCTCGACCCCCATCAGATCCTCGGCGGTCAGGCAGTATAGATGGCTCCATGTGAGCGAAGAGCCGTAGCAGAGCCTGTCGGTGATCGGGATTATCTGAGTGTAGGTCCGGCCCTCGCATATCTTCTCTATGCCCCTGTGGAGGTATCCGACCTCGGGCTGCGCGTCGACTATGGTCTCCCCGTCGACCTTGACCCGCAGGTTCCAGAGCCCGTGGGTCATGGGGTGCTGAGGTCCCATGTTGATCCACATCTCGGCCACTCAATCACCCCCCTTGAAGTCCTTCCTGAGCGGATGGTAGAGGTAGTCCTTCGGCAGGAGTATGCGCTCCAGCTTCGGGTGGTTGTTGAACCTGATGCCCATCAGATCGTACGCCTCCCTCTCCTGCCAGTTGGCCCCGCCCCAGACAGAGGAGACGGAGTCCACGGACGGGTCGTCCTTCGGGGTCGTCGTGATGAGTTCGAGGAGCAGCCTGTGCTTCCAGCTCGCGACGTGGTAGACGACCTCGAACCGGCCCTCGTACTCCACGGCCGATATCATCGAGATGTGCTCGAAACCGAGGCTGTCCCTGAGGAACACGCAGGCCCCGTGCAGGTCCCTCCGGTCAATCCTGGCCCTCAAGACGCCCGCCCTGAGCTTCTTGAAGTCCGTGACGGTGGCCGGGAAACTGTCAAGGAGTGCCCTGAAGACCTTCTCTTCGGACACATCGTCTGCTCCGCCGACGGCGCTCTCCATGCCCTCAGCTGAGCTGCGCTTCCCCCGCTCCTCCATCCTGTTACCCCTGCTCCCTCACTTCCCTGTCAGAAGTCCTTTCTTGTTCTCCTTGATCAGATTCTGCAGTTTGATGAACCCGTCAATCAAGGCCTCGGGCCTTGCCGGACAGCCAGGTATGTAGATGTCGACCGGTATGAACTGATTCACTCCCGGGACTATGCTGTAGCTCTGCCAGAACGGCCCCCCGGAGATCGCGCACTCACCCATAGCTATGACCCACTTCGGTTCCGGCATCTGGTCATAGAGCCTCCTTAGGTCAGGCTTCAACTTCTTGCTGACGGGGCCGTTCACAAGCAAGACGTCGCACTGCCTCGGCGTGGAGCGATATATGACCCCGAACCTCTGGGCGTCGAACCTTGGAGCGCTCGCGACCGCCATCTCGAGCGCGCAACACATTATTCCGAAATGCAAGGGGTAGATAGAGTTCCTCGTGGCCCAGTTGAAGAAATCCTTCAGGAGCCAGTCGAGGCCGCTGCCGACGGGCGATCGCTTCAGCACTCCCTCCAGGACTTCATCACACCACTTCAGGAAGTCCTTGGAACGGAACGCGATGGCCTGGCCGGGCGTCTGCCCGCCGCGCCCCGCCTTCAGATCCAGATTATCTCCTCCTTCTTCAGAGCGTACGTGACGCCGACGAGGAGTATGCCGAGGAACAGCAGGACGTAGACCTTGGCCAGATCGCCAAGGCCGGAGAACACAAGTGCCCAGAGGAGCACGAAGACGGTGACGAGGTCAAAGGCCACGAATATGATGGCATACATGTAGTACTGGAAGTGGAACTGTATCTGGGCATCGCCTATGGGCTCCTCGCCGCACTCGTATGTCGTCTGGCCGCGAGGGTCGTTCCTGTCGTTTCGGAAGTACCTTGACAGAAGGAACACTATGGCAGGGATCAGAATGGCTATGGCCGCGAAAACCGCGACCCCCATGTAATCCTCTGCAAGCATCCCTCGTGCATTCCCTCAGATGTATAAATCGTTTTTCGATTCGGAGGAGTCTTCTTCGAACGGTCAGTGGCCACGGGAGGGGGGTCCGTGAACAATGCTAGGCTGGCCGTGTTCCGGTTCTCACGTGGCACTTGCTAGCACGTGCATTGCCTGTCTTGCCGGTCCCCTTGGGAATGGTTCCTCCCGGTCTGTCGCGACGCTACGGTCAACGCAGCTTCGCGCCGCACTTAGCGCAGAAGGCCATCGAATGGTCTATCGGAGTGCCACAGACGCCGCAGTTGTTGCCCATCGGAGGAACGATGCCCGCGCCGGGCCCGGTCATGGCTTGCGGTTCTTTCTTCTTACCCCTCACGACAACCAGGACGACGACGACCACGATGATGACGATGACTGCGAGCACGATCAGCATTCCGAGGATGATTGCGTCGCCGAGTTCGTCGAAGAAGCCCGCGCCGAGATTGATGACCTCGACATCGTACTCTATCTCAACTGGACCCGCGTTCAAGTTGGTCCATACCAGGGTGTATACCCCTCCGTTGTCGACCGTGTACAGCCCGGAGCCAATGGTCCCCGAGCCCGTCCTGAGGTTGTTCATTGCCTGGTCTCGCAGGACGAACTGGAGCGCTCCATCTGAGTTCCATGAATAGGAGATCGTCGAATCGGCACTCACGGTCATGGTAACCGTGAGTTGGAGCCCCGCTGGGATCAGAGCGTCTGTAGCTGCGACAGGGCCTGCACAGAGGCCCGCGGTTGCGAGCGTGAGCATCAAGAGCATCAGACTTGCTATGATTCTCCTCATAGTGATCAGACCTGCATCTGGTCTCATGGGATATTAGGTTGTCCATTGCGCGACTCTCGGAGGCTTTCTTTAAGCCGCTCTCTGACAAGGACAAGTCACTCCATGGTGCGCGCGAGAACATGGGGATGTGACATGGTAGATACTAATATGCCTGGGTGCGTATGCCCTTCTGATGGCGTCCCTGGACCTGCTCCTGATGCACCCACCGAATGTGATGGATTTCAGGAAGCGCACGATGCTCCTGGGCCCGATAAGCGACCTCATACCCTCGACCCCCGTCTTCGAGATGTATCCCATCGGGTTCACGACAATCGCCTCGCACCTCGATTCGAAGGGGTACCGGGTCAGGATAGCCAATATCGCCACGAGAATGCTCGCGTCCAAGAGGTTCGACCCCAGCCGGTTCGTCAAATCCGTGGATGCGAAGCTTGTCGGCATTGACCTGCACTGGATGCCACATGTCCAGGGCGCGCTTGAGCTGGCACGAATCGTGAAGGTACATCATCCGGAGACCCCGGTTGTCCTCGGAGGGTTCTCAGCGAGCTACTACCACGAGGAGATCCTCTCGAAGCATCCCTATGTCGATTTCGTGATGCGCGGCGATTCCACTGAGAAGCCACTGGAGATGCTCATCCAAGCACTGCAATCTGGCCGCCCTCTCGACTCCGTACCCAACCTGACCTGGCGGAAGGACAAGGGCGTCAAGGTAAACCCCCTGACCCATATCCCGGAGACCCTTGACGAAGTGGTCATCGACTACGGTCTGATGATAAGGAAGGTTCTCAGATATGGGGATCTGGAGGGACACCTTCCATACAGGAACTGGAAGTCCAATCCGATGTCCATCGCGGTCTCAGTTCGGGGATGCACGCACAACTGCGTCAACTGCGCCGGGTCCTGCGACTCGTTCGCCGTCAACTTCGGACGCTCGAAGCCCGCCTTCAGGTCCCCCAAGCTTCTTGCGGAGGACGTGGCCACAGCTGAGCAGTATGTCAAGGGGGCCACTTTCGTGGTGGGGGACATAAGGCAGGCTGGCAAGCAGTACGCTTCGAAGTTCCTCTCAGAGCTGGGCAACCACAAGGTCCGGAACGAGATAGTGATCGAGCTGTTCACGCCCGCGGACAGGGAGTTCGCTGACCAAGTCGCCAAGAGCGTCGATCGGTTCAGCGTGCAGATGTCCCCTGAGACGCACGACGAGGTCGTCAGGCGCGCCCAGGGCAAGTCCTACACGAACGAGAGCCTTGAGAGAACCGCGGAGGCCATGTTGGATGCTGGATGCGGCAGGTTTGACATGTTCTACATGATAGGTCTCCCGCTCCAGACGCCTGAGTCCGTCAAGGGGACCGTGGAGTACGCTCGGAAGCTTTACACGAAGTTCAAAGGGAAGCGCTTGTTCCCCTTCATCAGCCCCCTCGCGCCGTTCCTCGACCCGGGCGGGAACGCCTTTGAGAGCCCCGAGATGCACGGTTTCAGGCTGTTCGCCTCCACCCTGGAGGACCATCTGAAGCTGGCCACGATGCCCAGCTGGAAGTACGTTCTGAACTACGAGACCGTCTGGCTGACCCGGTCGGCGATAGTCGAGGCGACATATTCCTCCGGCCTCGGCATGAACAGGATCAAGCGGGAGGTGGGGCTGATAACCGAAGAAGTGGCTGATAGGACCGCGAACAGGATAGTAGCGGCCCACGAGCTGTCCAATAGGATAGACGCAATCGTCGGCAAGGGGACGGCCTCCGGAGGCGAGATCGAGGCCCTGAGGGAGGCGGCCATGGACCTGAGCGAATCGACCGTGTGCGAGAAGACGGAGCTGGACTGGACGGAGGACACCTTCTGGGCGAGCGTCCCCAGGATCATGGGAGCGCTCGTCAGGCGTAGGTGAGCAAAGCCTAATCGGTTTTATCGGAGAAAGCTAGTACGGGGATCGGGCGTGTGCGATGATCATAGGCATATACGGCTTCCAGGACGCGGGCAAGACGGTGCTGGTTGAAAGACTCGTGAAGGCCCTGGTGGGCAAGGGCTACAGGGTCGCGTCCGTGAAGCACACCACCCACGCTGTGAGCGTTGACTCCCAGGGCAAGGACACCTGGAGGCACTGGAAGGCCGGGAGCGATCCGGTCGTGTTCATGTCGAGCATTGAGACAGCCATCATCAAGCACCCACGGATTTCCGAAGAGGAGGCCGTACGGCTGGTTCTCAGCGAGTTCGACCCAGACGTGCTTGTGATAGAGGGGAATAAGGCGGGCGACTATCCGAAGGTCAGGATAGGCGACGTACCCGTAAGACCAGGCACGGTCCTGAGAGACCCGCCGCTGAGGACCCTGCTGGCATACGTAGAGAAGGAGGTCGCAGTCGAGAGGGTCAGAAAGAAGCTCCCAGGGCTGTACTGCGGGAAATGCGGGCTCGACTGTGACGAGCTCGCGAGGGCGGTCGTGGATGGCAAGAGGAAGTTTGCCGACTGTAAGGAGCTCTCGGACTTGAAGGTGGAAGTGCTCGTCGGAGGCCGGAGGTTGGTCACAGGTAAGTTCGTCTCAGAGATAGTGAACAGCACTGTTCGGGGGATGCTGAGCAGCATGAGGGGCTACGAACCTGGCGAGGAAGTTGAAATCCGTCTCTCGGCTATGAAGACAAAGGCGAGAAAGGGCAAGGGCAAAGCCTAGGCCAGCAACTCGCGGTTTCTTGGCACTTCGCTACGTTTATCAACATTGACGGCATCACTGCTGACGGGGGCTTATCCGGCCGAGGTGCCTCACCTGAGGACTCTCGGTCTGTTGACTACCTATCGACTGCTTTCCGGTGACATTTCATGAGGAAGATCAGCGAGATTGAGAAGGACCTCTATGCCTGTCTTCAGTGCGGCTACTGCAGAGACGTCTGTCCCGTATACGGCCAGATCGGCTGGGAGTCATCGACGCCGAGGGGGAAGGTCTACTATCTCAAGCAGATTGCCGGCAAGACCCCGATGGACAGGCTCCTCAGGCGCCAGAGCAAGATCACTCCCGAGTTCGTGGAGAGGGTCTTCCAGTGCACCTCGTGCGGGGCGTGCGAGCACAACTGCCATGTGGAGATCGATTTCCCGAAGCTGTGGGAGGAGGTCAAGGAGTGGCTCATATCGGAGGGCTACGGCCCACCCGAGGCGCATAAGAAAATCAGGGAGAGGGTAGTAGCCAAGAAGAACCCCTACGACGAGCCGATAGAGAAGAGACCTGCCTGGCTCCCGAAGGACATAAAGCTCTCCGACAAGCCCGAGGTGGTCTTCTTCACGGGCTGCACGGAGGCATTCAGAACGCAGCCTCTGGCCGTCTCGACCGTGAGGTTGCTCGACAAGGCCGGGGTGAAGTTCAACATACTCGGCGAGGATGAGTGGTGCTGCGGGTCGCCTCTGATCAGGACGGGTCAGAAGCGCTACGTCATCGACGAGTTGGCCCCCCATAATGTGAATGAGATGGAGAAGCGAGGCTGGAACGCGATGGTCATCGCCTGCGCGGGATGCTACAACACCATCAAGAACGACTACCCCGAGATGATTGGCAAGCCGCCGTTCAAGATCTACCACCTGACCGAGTATCTAGATCAGCTGATCAAGGACGGCAGGCTGAAGTTCACCAAGGAGTACAAGAAGAAGGTGGGATACCACGACCCATGCCACCTCGGGAGGCACGCGAAGATCTACGACCCGCCCAGGAACGTCCTCAAGGCCATCCCAGGCCTCACGCTGGTACAGATAAAAGCGGAGAGAGAGGATGCAATGTGCTGCGGGGCGGGCGGCGGGTTCAAGTCCGCGTTCAACAACATGGCCGAGGAGGTAGCGGCCGAGAGGGTCAGGCAGTTCGTCGATGCGGGGGTTGATGTGATTGCCACCTCATGCCCGTTCTGTCAAGTGAACATGAACGCAGGTGCGAAGAGGGCAGGCCTGAACATCAAGACCGTGGACATCACCCAAATCGCCCTGCAGGCAGTGTGAGCCCTTTCGGATGAGGAACCTCGGCCCGGGACCTAGATGCCTGTCCACGGGACCCCTTTGTGCGCGCTCATCACTATCTGCGTGTCGGTTTCTTTTATCCCGTCCGTCTTCAGGAAAGTGTCTATGAACTCCTGGAGCTCCGTCATTCCGACGAAGAGCGCGACCACGAGTATGTCGTACTCCCCGGTGACCCGATAGACCGCCACTACCCTGTCGTGGTTGACGAGGTGCCGCACTACCAGATCGAGCTTGTCGGTGACCGTCTTGATGTGGACATAGGCCTTGACAGTGTTCTCTATGAGCCTGTAGTCGATGTGTATCGAGAAGCGCATGATGATGCCTTTCTCGATGAGGTTCTTGATCCTCCGCCTGACGGTCGCCTCGGTGACGTTGAGCTTCTTCGCTATCTCCGAGTTGCTCATCCTCGCGTTCTCCCGGAGCTCGCAGAGTATCTTGATGTCTGTGGTGTCGATGGGGAGCATCTTGAAGTCGAGGCACTTCCAGCGCTCGTGCAGCTCGCACGGTTGGTCGTTCGAAGGTGAAGACCCCATTGGAATCCCGGCCCACAAAGGGAGACGCCCTACTTCAAGTTAACGGAATTCATACAAGAAAATGCGTATGAGATGCCCAATTCGTACATGGCCGACGGTCCGTTGTCGATTGGACATTAGGTGCGTGCCGAAAAGTAGTTATGTCCCGAATCGTCGCTTCCTCATCTGATACGACCTGACCGCCCTGAGGAAATCGATCTTCCTGAACCCCGGCCAGTAGACATCCGAGAAGTACAGCTCAGAGTAGGCGAGCTGCCAGAGCAGGAAGTTCGAGACCCGCTCCTCCCCGGAGGTCCTGAGGACGAGGTCGGGGTCGGGCATGTCTTTCGTGTACAGGAACTCCGTGAAGGTCCTCTCGGTTATGGCGTTGGCCGGCATCTCACCGTGCTCGACCTTCTCGGCTATCCTCCGGATGGCCTGTATGATCTCCTCCCGGCCGCCGTACCCCAGGGCGATGTTGAAGAAGTACTGGTCGTACTCCTTGGTCCTTTCTTCGGCGCGCCTGATCGCCTCCTTGAGGTCGTCAGGCAGGATGTCCCTTCGGCCGAGCACCCTCACTCTTATCCTGTGCTTGTGGACCCTCTCCTCCTCGGCGAGCCGGTTGAAGTTCTGGATGAACATACGCATGAGCGTGTCGACCTCATCCTTGTCCCTGCCGACATTCTCTGTCGAGAAGGCGTACACGGTCAACATCCTGACGCCTATCTCCATGCACCACTCGAGTATCTGCTCGAGCTTCTCCCTGCCCTTCTCGTGGCCCTCGGCCACGAGAAGGCGGAACTCCTGGGCATACCGCCTGTTGCCGTCCATGATGATGGCCACGTGGTGTGGGACGGGCATCGAGGCGACCTCTTTCAGGAGTCGTTTCTCGTAGGCGCTGTAGGCCGTTGAGGATATCGCCCTTGATATATCGCTAGTCATGTGCTGACCGCTTGGCAAACCCAATGCTGGAACCGGATTTAAAGCTATACGTGCTTGAAATCCTCGGGCAGGCCAGCGCTGTACAGTCCCAGGTCGAAACAGCCGATCGCGGCCACTGCACCTATGGCGCCTCGCCTGCCCGTGACCTCGATCAGCCTCACGCCGGACCCCTTGGCGGCGTGCTCGGCGTCATGTATCGCGAGTATGACCTCCTTGGCCTCCGCGCCGTACTTCACCAGGCTCTTGGGTATCTCCAGGCCCTCGAACGCCGCCACGCATGTCTGGTCGGAATAAGTGTGCTTCGCGACATACTCCTTGGCCCAGTCCACGGCCCTATCGACATCTCCGGGCGGCACGGCGAACGCGGCGCCTGTCGAGGCGCAGTTGGTCGTCTTCTGAGGGGCGTTGGGGTTCAGCTGGACGATCTTGTGGTTCAGGAACATCCCGAAGGGCATCTCCCGGCCAAGCTGGATGCCCAGGACCCAGGTCGCGCCCTTCTCCTTGGTGTCAGTGTCGTCGATGCCGATGATGAGCCTTCTGTGAAGGGGGGTGGTTATCCTGATCTCGACCTTCCTGCTGCCACCGACAAGCTGGTCGCTCAGGAACTCCGCCTTCTCGACGCCCTCGGCCTGAGGTAGACATGCGCCTACGCCCACGCTCGCGCCTGCGAGGCCGACCCAGGTGGTCTCGACCTTCCCGCCCCTCACATGGACCGACTTCAGGGCCTGTCCCCCAGTGTCCTTTGACGCCGGCCCGAACCTGATCTCCCCCTCACCCAACCTGGCATCCATGACGAGCGTTGTCCCCATGACCTCGATGTGCTCCACCACGCCTCTCGCCCTCATCCTGTTCATCGCATCCCACTCGACGGGCCCTTGCGCGCAGCACTCCTCGACGATCTTCACCCTCTTCGTCTTCTCATCCACCATGGTTATCAAGCGCTTTGAGAACAGCTTCCCATGGCGTCTGGTGAACTCGTCAGGCGTGAGGGCGGCAGGCATGCTCGATCAGACTTCCAGAGATTGCCCAGGCTGCAGGATCACGACCTCTGCGTCCGAGGCCTTCTTGACCAGCTTCGCGAACTCCTTGGGGTCCTGCTCGATAGGAGGCCATGTGCCATAGTGCATCGGCACCACGATCTTGGGTCTCAGGAGCTTCACAGCCATAGCCGCCTGTCGCGGGTCCATCGTGTAGAAGCCGCCTATGGGCAAGAGCGCCACATCCGGCTTGTACATGTCGCCCACGAGCTTCATATCGCCGAACACGCAAGTGTCGCCTGCATGATAGACGGTCTTTCCGGACTCGATGACCAGCCCCACGGCCATCGCCGCGGAGAACTCCAGCCCTGGCGCACCTATGCTCGACGAATGGAAGGCCGGGACCATGGTTATGTTGGTGTCCCTGATCCTTATCGTGCCTCCCAGGTTGAACCCCACGGCGTTCACCTCACAGCGCTCGAGATACGTCGACATCTCGACGATGGCTGCGCAGACGGCCCCTGTCCTACGCGCGATGGGGACCGCGTCTCCGAGGTGGTCGCCGTGTCCGTGCGTCACGCATATGATATCGCACTCTACCTTCTCCGGAGTCGTCGAAGCCTTCGGATTGCCGGTCAGGAAGGGATCGATCAGGACCCTGTCCCTACCCTCTATCAGAAAAGCCGCATGGCCGAGCCAAGTTATCTTCATCCGCTCATCCGACTACTTCAATGCGAGGAGGATATTTCTGTGTTTGGCCTCCGAGAAGATGTCACGCGACGTCCCTGGCGAGGAAGCGCCCGGGGAAGTCCGACAGGTTCAGGGCTTTCAGGCCGCGGTCGTCGAATATGACCCACTTGCCCTTGATGCCGACGTACTCGCCCGAGTGCTCTCCCCAGGATTGCTCAAGTCTCGGGACCTCGGCGAGGGGCAGCTCGATGGGGTAGTCCCTGAGCCAGACGAGCGGCTCTGGGCTGAGCCCGTAGGCCTCTCTCAGTGTCATCCTCAGGCCCTCGAGCCTGCCCAGTATGCCATGTGTGTCCAGAGGCCTCGACAGGTTCCTCAGGAGCAACTCCTGCCTGTATGCCTGCGGGATGCCCAGCCGCTCCGAGATCTTCTTCTCATGTGTCCTTGCCCTCTTCCTCCCAGAGAACTTGCCGATGACAGAGTACGCATCCGCGCCCTGCTCGATAAGCCTCTCCTCGACCCTCCGCGATGAACTCATGCCTATCTTCATGCGCGTGTCGTAGAATGCGATATACAGCAGGTGCTCCCTGCTGCAGAACTCGATGCCGCACAGCTCCCCGTCGCACTTGGGCTCGAAGATGCACTCCTGGTCCGGAAGGAAGACCTCTCGGGAGCAATCCGGGCACTGGCTGAATCTGGTGACAGGGGCGTTCCTCGGACACAGGACGTATCTGCCGTCGTCGTCCCAATATCCCACGCACGTCTTCTGCTTGCTGACCCTGAACCTGACATCTTCCAGGTCGAGCTCGCACACTTTGCGCTCGGAAGTGTCGTAGCATCCAAGGTGAGGCTCGAACTCCTCCCAGTGGTACTCGAGCGCGTGGAGGGGGTATGCCTCCTCTCTGTCCTTCGGACCAGATGCCTGCTCGGAACTCATCCCAGAAGCATAAGGTCGTCTGGTCGGTATTAATGATTGGACCATGGGGGAGCGAATGTGCCCTCACTCATCAAGGTCTGGAGCAGGCTGTTCGAACGCGCCCTCGGCCTCGTCCTCGTCCTTGTCCTTAGGAGGTTTCTCCAGAGGGAACTCGGAGAGATCCACCTCCATCCTGCTGAGGTACCTGGGGGGAACGTCCGATGTGAGGTAGACCGTCCTCCCCGCTTTCTTGATTATGATGCCGTCCTCGACCGCTGCCCTCGCGTCCACCTCCAGGATGATGGGCTCTGGGGTCCTCACGCGGCCCGCGTTGACCGCATCTCCGACGCCCTTGCTCAGGTGCACCATCTTCCTGTCGGACGGTTTGAGGCCGACCTCGAGGACTATGTCAACCTCCTCCTTTGTGGTCGGATAGTACAGCTTGTCTGGGGTGCCGCCCGAGGGGAGGTCGAGATCGACTTCGAAGGAATGGGCATAGGTCGCGCGTATCATCCCGTCCCTGTACTCGTATCTCCCCTTGTCGTCCGTCTCTATGATCGCTATGATGTGGTGAGGCCTCAGCCAATGGTATCTGCGCTGCTTCCTGCCTATGGCGTTCACGAAGTCCCTGAGGCTGACAAAACCATGTGAATCCATCTTGAGGTCGAACCTGTCCGGGAAGTGCCTCAGCACTCCGGCCATGGTCCTGCTGAGCCTGTCGAGCTCCTCAGTGTTCATCAGGAACCGGCCCTCGTCGCCGCACACCGGGCAGAATTCCGCCCTGAAGTACCCGTGCTCCCTGCACTCCTTCAGCATGAAAGATACCTGCGGTCAGGTTATGTGAGAACCTGATAAAAGCTTTCGCCTGGGAAGTGCTGCTCGCCGCGCATCACCCCAGGGCGGGTCTAGCACAGCCAAGCCAGATTCCTTCACTGTCGGAAGCGCAAAGTTACTTATTGGTGACCTACTTACCCTCAAAAAATCACCTCATGGAGGGCTGTCGGACCTGTGCTCCCAGCCTCGGACGCCCTGCCCGACCATGATTAGCCATCCATGAACATCAGCCCTGAGGGAGCGGAATGACGAGCAAGGTCGTGGTGGTAGGAGGAGGGATCGCGGGCATCCAGGCTGCGCTCGACCTCGGAGATATGGGATACGAGGTGCACCTCGTCGAAAGGACGCCCTCCATTGGAGGACGCATGGCCCAGCTGGACAAGACCTTCCCGACCAATGACTGCTCGTTGTGCATACTGTCGCCCAAGATGATTTCATGCGCCGGGCACGAGAACATCAAGCTACATACCTACTCTGAGATTGAGAGCGCCGATGGCGGGTTCCCCAAGACGAGGGTGAGGATCAGGGAGAAGGCTAGGTACGTGATTCTCAGCAGGTGTACTGGGTGTGGAGACTGCATCGCCAAGTGTCCGGTCAAGGTAACATTCGAGTTCGAGGAAGGGCTCTCCAAGCGAAAGGCCGTCTATCTGCCTTTCCCACAGGCGGTCCCGAGGAAGGTCACCATAGACGCTGAGCACTGCAGGATGATCACCGAGGGCAAGTGCGGTGTATGCAAGAAGGTGTGCCAGGCGGGGGCAATCGACTACGAGCAGAAGGACAGCTTCGTCGACTTGGAAGCTGGCGCGGTAGTCATCGCGACGGGGTTCGACCTGGCCGATGCCTCCGCGCTGCGGCAATACGGCCTTGGCACCTGCAAGGATGTGATCACCTCGCTCCAGCTCGAACGGATACTCTCTGCCGCAGGACCTACAGGCGGACGCCTCACGAGGCCCTCGGACGACACGGAGCCTAAGAAGCTCGCGTTCGTGCAGTGCGTGGGCTCCAGAGATTCCAGGATGTTCAAGTACTGCAGCAGCGTGTGCTGCATGTACGCCACCAAGGAGTCCATCCTGGTACGCGAACACGTCCCGGACATCGAATCCACCATATTCTACATGGACATGAGGGCGACTGGGAAGGGGTTCCAGGAATTTGTGCTGCGCGCAGAGAGGTCATACGGTGTGAGATACATCCGCTCGAGACCAGCCGAGGTCCAGCCTGCCTCTGACGGAAGAGGTGTGCTGGTCACTTACGACACGGGAGGGGGGATTGGCGAACAGCGCACTGAGAAGTTCGACCTGCTCGTCCTGTGCCCTGCGCTGGTGCCGTCCAAGGGCACTTCTGAGATCGCGCGAATACTCGGCGTGGAACTTGACGAGAACGGATTCATAATGACCCCTGACACTAGGAACCCGATAGACTCGACGAAGAAAGGGGTTCTGGTCTGCGGATTCGCCGGGGAACCTATGGATATCCCGGATTCGGTAGCGCAGGCGACGGGGGTCGCGGCCAGAGTGGCGGAACTGCTCCAGGAGGCGCGCTGACAATGGCGAGGATAGGCGTCTTCATATGCCACTGCGGGCACAACATCGCATCGGCAGTGGCAGTCGAGGAGGTCGTGAAGTTCGCAAGGACCCTCCCCGATGTGGTCTATTCCGACCACAACTTGTATTCGTGCTCCGAAGAGGGGCTTGGCTCCATTAAGAAGAGCATAGAGGAGAACAAGCTGGACAGGGTCGTGGTGGCAGCCTGCACCCCGAGGACCCACGAGCCCCTTTTCCGAAGGCTGTGCGAGCAGGCAGGGATCAACAAGTACCTGTTCGAGTTTGTCAACATCAGGGAGCATTGCTCATGGATACATGCGAAGGAGCCAAACGCGGCCACGGAGAAGGCAAAGAAGCTCGTGGCGATGGGGGTGTCCAAAGCCGCCCTTCTCGAACCTCAAGTCGAGAGCGAGTCGGGCGTCATACCCACGGCGGTCGTGATCGGCGGCGGTCTGGCCGGGCTGACCGCGGCTGCATCGCTGGTCGCGCAGGACATAGACACACATCTCATTGAGATGGAGGGCAAACTCGGGGGACAGCTGAACGATATCTCTATCCTTGCTCCGAACTTCGAAAAGAGCGCCGACCTGCTCAACAAGCTGGTTTCAGAGCTGAAGAAGTCCGAGAGGGGGCACATACACCTGGGGGCCAAGCTCGTCGATGTCAAAGGATTCGTCGGCAACTTCGAGATTACGGTCGAAGAGGAGGGTGTCCAGAACAAGATACCTGCGGGCGCAATCATACTCGCGACGGGGACACAAGAGCACCAGCCCGAGGGCGAATACGGCTTCCGGAAGGCTCCTGGTGTCGTGACCCAGCTGGAGTTCGAGAGGGCGCTCCAGAGAGGAGAAGTGCCGAAGCGCGTCGTCTTCATCCAATGCGTGGGCAGCAGGCAGCCGGGTAGGGAGTACTGTTCCAGGATATGCTGCAACACATCGCTGAAGAACGCTCTCAGAGTCGTCGAGGCCGGAGGCACTGCCGCGATAATCCACAGGGACATAATGAGCTACGGGGCCGCATGGGAGGAGCTCTATCGACAGGCATCGGAGAGGGGAGTGGCCTTCTTCAGATACTCGCTCGAAGACAAGCCGAGGATCTCTGCAGAGAACAAGCACATCCTGGTCGAGGTCTTTGATGACAACCTGGGCGAAGGCGTGACCCTGCACACTGACCTTGTTGTCCTGGCCACGCCGCTGGTATCGAGGGATGATTCGGGTGATGTCAGCAGGATGCTCAAGGTACCAAGAGACAAGAATGGCTTCTACCTCGAGGCGCACGTGAAGCTCCGGCCAATCGAGTTCGCCACGGATGGCGTGTTCATATGCGGCTCTGCGAGATGGCCCAGCAGCGCGAGAGAGGTCATGTGCCAGGCCCTTGCGGCGGCAGCAAAGGCCGCAATCCCGATCAAGAGAGGTAAGGTCGTCACAGAGGCGATTACGGCCTGGTCTGACCCCGACAAATGCGCGGGGTGCGGCAACTGCGTCATCGCATGCCCATATGAGGCTATCGAGATAGTCGACCAGGACGGCAGGAAGATCGCGAAGGTCAACGAGACGCAGTGCAAGGGATGCGGGAACTGCGTGGCTGCGTGCCCTAACGACGCGATGCAACAGAGGGGTTTCACGACCCGGCAGCTGAGCGCGATGATAGACGCGCTGGTGAAGCGCGCGCTGGAGGAGAGCTCATGAGCGACTTCAACCCGACAATCCTGGCATTCTGCTGCAACTGGTGTTCGTACGCGGGCGCAGACCTTGCGGGTGTGAGCAGGCTCCAGATGCCGCCCAACGTCCACGTCGTGCGGGTGATGTGCAGCGCGAGCGTGAAGGGGGAGTACATCCTCAAGGCGATCTCACAGGGCGTCGACGGTGTACTCGTGCTTGGCTGTCACATCGGGGACTGTCACTACATGACGGGCAACCACAGGACCGCGAAGAGGATCCCGGTGGTCCAGAAGCTACTGAAGGACGTGGGCTTCGACGAGAGACGTGTAAGGCTGGACTGGGTCAGTGCTGCCGAGGGGGAGAAGTTCCAGAGGGTCATCACGGAGTTCGTCGAGGAGATCAAGGGCCTCGGCCCCAACCCGGTGAGAGAGGTGATGTCTTGAGCGACCTAGGCAAGAAACTCGCCTCGATAGCCTTCGACGAGCTTGGGGCGGACTACCTGCTCGCGATGCGAGAGGAGCACGGGAACGTTGCCCCAGTGATGCTGGCCAGAGGACAGGACCCCGGCGAGATCAGACTCGACGTCCCATACCAGCTGGTGAACATACTCAGCAACATATATCCGTGGCTCAAGGACGGCAAGGTCGCAGTCGTCACGAGACGGTGTGACGAGAAGGCCCTTGAAGAGTTCTTTAAGCGGGAGCTGTTCGATCCGCGAAGGATTCTTAAGATCGGGCTTGCGTGTTCCAAGGAGCAGGTCGCCAAATGCAGGTGTTCGGACCCTGTACCGGCAAAGACGCACATAGGAGAGCCACAGAAGGCGATGGAGAAGGACGAACTATCCGAGAAGCTGATGGCGATGCCTCCCGAGGAGAGGCTCAGATTCTGGGCATACCAGTTCAAGAAGTGCAACAAGTGTTTCGCGTGTACTCTCACCTGCCCCGTCTGCTTTTGCGACGAGTGCATACTCGAGGAGAAGACCTTTGTGCCCGAGCCAGGGATACCTCCGGGCATGTCCTTCCATCTGATACGCGCATATCATCTGGCGGACAAGTGCATCGAGTGCGGTGAGTGCGAGCGCAGCTGCCCTGCTGAAATACCGCTCCTGACCCTGAGGAAGCTGCTGGCGAAGGATGTCAAGGAGATCTTCGGGTTCGCCCCCGGCGACAGGAAGACCGTGAGCCCACTCCTGACGGTGCTGGAGGAGGGATGCAATGAGTGTTGAGCACGTGCTGACGACATGCCCTTACTGCGGCACCGGCTGCTACTTCTTCCTCCAAGTCGTGGACGGGAGGCTGGTGGGGGTCGTGCCGTGCAAGACGGATGAGATTTCGCTCGGACGACTCTGCATCAAGGGCTACAACGCGCACGCGTTCGTCCAACATCCGGATCGGCTGAAGCATCCGATGATAAGGATCGACGGGGAGCTGAAACCTGTCTCATGGGACGATGCCCTCGGCAGGTTCGCGGAGGAACTCAGACGAATCAGGGAGAAGCACGGTCCGGACTCGATCGCGATCCTGGCATCGGCCAAGTGCACGAACGAGGACAACTATCTCTTCCAGAAGCTCGCGAGGGCGGTGGTAGGTACAAACAATGTGGACCACTGCGCACGGCTCTGCCACGCGTCCACTGTCACAGGGCTCCTGTACTCGTTCGGCAGTGGCGCGATGACCAACACGGTACCTGAGTTCGAGAAAGCAGACTGTATTCTTGTGACGGGCTCCAACACGCTGGAGGCGCACCCTCTAATCGGCTCGAGGATACTCAGAGCCCTTGACAGAGGAGCGAAGGTCATTGTCATCGATCCAAGGGACACCCCTCTGTCGCGACTCGCAACAATCAAGCTGAACCAGATATCCGGCACGGACATCGCCTGGATAAACGGGATGATCAAGCTGATCATAGACGAAGGCCTGTACGACGAGGACTTCGTGAATGCGAGGACGGAGGCATTCGAGGAGCTGAAAGAAGCCGTCAAGGGCTACAACCTGGCGAAGGTGGAGTCCATCACCGGGATACCGGGTCAGATGCTCGCAGAGGCCGCGAGGGTCTATGCGAAATCGAAGAAGGCGATGGTAGCCTACGCGATGGGCGTGACTCAGCACAGCAACGGCACGGACCTGGTGAAGGCGCTCGCGAACCTGTCAATGGTCACGGGGCACATAGGCAAGGAGTCCACCGGCCTCAACCCGCTTAGGGGACAGTGCAATGTACAGGGTGCGTGCGATGCCGGCGGCCTGCCGAATCTGTTCCCTGGGTACCAGAGAGTTGACGACAAGTCTGCGAGGGCGAAGTTCGAGGCGGCGTGGGGTGTGCGATTGCCGGAAAAGCCCGGGCTCACCTTGACCTGCGCCATCGAGGAGGCGGCTGCCGGCAAGCTGAAGGCGATGGTGGTGTTCGGCGAGAACGTCATGCTCTCGGACCCGGATCTGAATCACGTTGAGGAGGCGCTGAAGAAGCTGGAGCTGCTTGTGGTCGCCGACATATTCCCAACCGAGACGATCAAGTTCGCTCATATCGTGCTCCCGGCTGCATGCTACGCCGAGAAGGACGGGACGTTCACATCGACGGACAGGGCCATCAGGGTTCTCAGAAAGGCAGTGGACCCCCCGGGGGAGGCATTGCCGGACTGGCAGATCGCATGCGATATCGGCAGGCGGCTGGGCTCGAAAGGGTTCGAGTTCTCTTCATCCGCTCAGATTATGGACGAGATGGCCTCCGTGACCCCAATCTATGCGGGGATAGACCACGCAAGGGCGGACAACACAGTGCTCCGGTGGCCCTGCCCCGCGAAGGACCATCCGGGGACGAGGATCCTGCACACCCAGAAGTTCACCAAGGGCCTTGGGACATTCGCGCCTGTCCATCACTCGCCTCCCGCGGAGGAAACCTCGGAGGACTACCCGCTGATTCTCACGACAGGTCGGAACCTGTTCCAGTACCATACGGGCACGATGACCAGGAGGTCTCCCAAGCTCGAGCGGGAGGCCCCGGAGCCCTATGCGGAGGTCAACAGGGCAGACGCGAAGAGGCTCGGCGTTTCGGACGGCGAGCGTGTCATGGTCTCCTCCCGGAGGGGGTCGATCGCTCTTAAGGCGCGGGTCACTGAGAGGATCATCCAGGGTTCGATATTCATACCGTTCCACTACGCCGAGGCCGCCGCGAACAGACTCACGAACGCGGCCTTGGACCCCGACTCGAAGATACCCGAGTTCAAGGTGTGCGCTGTGAGGCTCGAGAAGGCCTGAGTGGATAAATCTTGGGGTTTGCAGAGGGGTTTTCAATCTCAGGGCTCAGGTCCTGACTGGCGTGGCCAAGGGCTCGACTTCCACGTGCACAGGTGGCCGGGTCGCCAATGCGACCCCGAAAGCGACCAACGAGGCGATCCCCACGGCCACGAAGACGTAGACGAATCCGGACTGAGACCCTGCTAGAACGCCTGGTATCAACGCGCCCAGCGCTCCCGCGAGGCCATAGGATGTGAACACGTAGCCGTAGTTGTTGCCGAAGTTCTTGGTCCCGTAGTATTCCGATGTGGTGGACGGGAAGAGCGCGAAGTTGCCTCCAAAAGTGAAGCCGACGAGCGACGCCAAGCTGGTGAGGCCCACGAACTGCACTATCTCCCCCGTAGGTCTCAAGGCGAAGAACCCTGCAGCCCCGAAAAGGATAATGGCCTGAATCAGGAACATGAGCTTGAGTGTATTCGTCCTTCCGAGCTTGTCGGAGAGCTTGCCCCAGCCTATCCTGCCGGCCGCGTTGAACAGCGCGAGAATGCCAGCAATCGTCTGGAACTCTGCGACGACCATCGTCGTGCTAGTGGGATCGAGGAATATCGCAAGGTTCTTCACGTTGCTGATCATCATGAGCCCAGCCGTGCCGGAAAGGGCAAACATGACCCAGAGCATGAGGAAGCTCCTGGTCCTCATCATCTCCTTCTGCGTGTAATCGACCTTCCGACCGTTGTTCTTGTCGTTTGCAGATGGCACGTAGCCCTTAGGCAGCCAACCCGCAGGCGGGTTAGTCAGCAACTGCGCACCGACAACAACCATGGCCATGTAAATCAGGCCGAGGTAGACGCAGGCGTCCGCGAGGCCGTACGAGTCTATGAGGGCCTTTCCGACCTGAGTGAATATGAACGCTCCAGCGCCGAACCCAGCGACTGCGATTCCGCTCACGAGACCCTTCTTGTCGGGAAACCACTTGACCCCAGCGGCGAGCGGGCAGACATATCCGAAGCCGAGACCGATGCCTCCGATGATGCCGAAGGTCGTGTACATCAGCACGATGTTCTCAGTAGCGAAGGTGGACAGCACATAGCCCGCGCCGAGGATGAGGCCGCCCATCGTGGCCACGACTCTCGGGCCCTTCCGGTCCTGTATCCTGCCCGCGAATATCACGGTGAAGGCGAAGACCGCTATGGCCGCAGCGAATATGCCAAGTATCTGGAACGATGCGGCATCGTAGCCCAACGACTTGGACAGCTCGCTCGTGAAGATTGAGAACGCGTACAGCGACCCCAGCGCAAGCTGGATCAGCAGCGCGCCAGCGACCACGATCCACCTATTCATGACTCTCTTTTCCCTTACTACCATCTTATCTGTTCTCCCAACTACCATGCTCAAATTGACGGCCGAATATCACCATTCTGAGGGACTCGATCTTGCTGGACCCGACAGCATTTCTGATAGTGCAGCTCCACTCCAGGAGCTCTAGTCCTCCAACGTCGATGTGTCGCCGATCGGCAGCCCGAGCTCCCTCGCCCTTAGCAGCCGCCTCATGATCTTGCCACTCCTGGTCTTCGGGAGGTTCTTGACCACGTCGATCTCCCTCGGGTACGCATGGCCTGCGAGCTTGCTCTTGACGAACTTCTGGATGTCCGTCTTGAGCGCATCGGACTCAGTATACCCAGGCGTGAGCACTATGAACGCTTTGATTATGTTGCCCCTGATCTCGTCTGGCTTGCCTATGACCCCCGCCTCAGCGACGGCCGGGTGCTCTATCAGGGCGCTCTCGACCTCGAACGGTCCGACTCTCTCGCCAGCGGTCTTGATGACATCGTCCGCGCGGCCGACATACCAGAAGTAACCGTCCTCGTCGGTCTGGGCGGTGTCGCCTGTATAGTACCAGCCGTTCCTGAAGTACTCGTTGTACTTCGCTGGGTTCTTCCAGATCTGTCTCATCATGGCCGGCCAGCCCGGCCTGATGCAGAGGTGGCCCTCCTCGCCCTGCCCCAGAGGCTTGCCGTTCTCGTCCACTATCGCGGCCTCTATCCCTGGCAGCGGTTTGCCCATCGAGCCCGGCTTTATGTCCATCTCGGGGAAGTTCGTTATCAAGATCGAGCCCGTCTCCGTCTGCCACCATGTGTCGTGGAAGGGCTTGCTGTCGAAGACATCGAGGGCCCACTTGACTCCCTCGGGATTCAGAGGCTCCCCGACCGAATAGAGCGCCCTGAGGCTCGAGAGATCGTACTTGTTCGGGAGGTCGTCACCCTTCGCCATGAGCATCCTCACGGCCGTAGGCGCGGTGTACCACACGCTGACCTTGTAGCTCTGGATGGTCTTGTACCAGCGCTCGGGGTCGAACCTGCCGCCCAGACCAACCTGGGTGACGCCGTTCGACCAAGGTCCGAGCACGCCGTACACGACACCGGTGACCCAGCCGAGGTCGGCGGTGCACCAGTAGACATCCTCCTCGTGGACATCGAGAACCCAGTAGGTCGAGAGGTGCATCTGGACGATGTCCTTGTGGGCATGCACGACTCCCTTGGGCTTGCCCGTGGTGCCTGATGTGTAGAGCATGTAGGAAAACTCCTCGGGGTCCATGTGGGTCGCCTCGAACTGGTCGCTGGCCTCCGCCATCTCCGTATCCAGGCTTACCTCGTTCTGGGCGACTTCCTTGCCGGTCACAATGATGTGCTTCAGCTCGGGCAGGTCTTTGACGACCTCGTACACCCTCTTCTTCAGCTCCCCATCGGTGACGATTGCGACCGCGCCGCTGTCCAACATCCTGTCCTTTATGCCGTCGGGGCCGAAGGCCGGGAACATCGGGCTGGCGATTGCGCCATACTTTATCGCCCCCAGGAACCCTATGTAAAGCGCAGGGGACCTGGAGAGGAAGAAGAAGACCCTGTCCTGCCTCTTGACTCCTATCTTCTTGAGGACGTTGGCGAACTTGTTGGTCTGCCTGTAGAGCTGGTCGAAGGTCAACTTCGAGAAATTGCCCTCTCCATCATCGTAGATGAGGGCCACCTTGTCCTTCCTCTTGCCGAGGGCGTGCCTATCGACGGCGTTGTACGCGGCATTGATCTTCCCGCCAGGGAACCAGTCAACCATCTTCTCCGCATCTGACCATCTGAAGGTTGTCCTCAGATCTTCGTACCCCAGTAGGTTAGGCTTCAGCCTAAGCTTCGAAGGGTCCTTCTTGACGATCTGCGTGTGAATCAGCTCAGAGCTCTCATCGGCCATCATATCCACATCCGGTTCCGGAATCATGTCTGTTCTTGGAGAAACCAATCTGCGCACATGCCAGTACGGTTGCGAGAGGTTCACGGCAGCTGCTCAGTCCGATCTCTGTGGACGGCATTCTTGCTCTGGTTATAATGCTTTTCGATGGGACAACGCCGATTTGTGGCGTCGTCCGGATTCGAACTCTTCATATGCAGATTTCGCTGACGTCGACTTTCGACATGATACGGCATATATCGAACCACACTCGATGCCAGAAGCTCGCAAGAACCTGTGCGCCCGCTGTAGAATGCCCTGGCCCCGGCTCACCTCTTGCCTCCGGCGCCGAATACCATGGTGCCAACGCCTGCGGACAGCATAAGCCAGGCGGCCCGATGCTGAGTGAAGAAGTATAGCATGAAGACGACAACGCCCATGACCAAGAACCATGTATTCAGCGACGGAACCTACGGCTTGAGATTGCCATCCGTCTCAGTGAAGGCATCTATCTGGTCAGCACTCCCTCTCGTCTCTGTTTGCGCTCAATCCTTCCATCCGTGGTGCACCTTGGCCGCCTTGAGAGTATTCTGCATCAGCATCGTAATCGTCATCGGTCCAACGCCTCCAGGAACGGGGGTGATCGCCTTCGCCTTCACCTTCACCGCGTCGAAATCGACATCACCGACCAGCCTGGTCCCGCTCTTCGCCGAGGGGTCGCTTATCCTGTTGACTCCGACGTCGATTACGACGACGCCGTCCTTGACCATGTCCGCCTTGACGAACCCCGGGGAGCCGATTGCCGCTATTAGAATATCCGCCTGCCTGGTCATCTCGGCCAGATTCTTCGTCCTCGAGTGGCATATGGTGACCGTCGCGTCCGCCCCCTTGGCCTTCTGGATGAGTATGCAGGCCACCGGCTTACCGACTATGTTGCTCCTGCCCAGAACCACGACGTGCTTGCCCGAGGGATCGTTGCCGCTCCTGATAAGAAGCTCCTGGACACCGTGGGGTGTGCAGGGCAGATACGACTCGCTCCCGACCACCATCTTGCCGACGTTCACCGGATGGAACCCATCTACGTCCTTGCCCGGGTCGATCCTGAGGAGCACCTTCTCCTCACTGATGTGTTTCGGCAGAGGGAGCTGCACGAGGATGCCGTCGAACTTCGGATTCTTGTTGTAGTTGTCGATGAGCGCGAGCAGCTCGTTCTCAGTCGTGGACGCTGGGAGCCTGACCGTCTCCGAGCATATCCCCAAGTCGTTGCAGGCCTCACCCTTCTTCCTCACATATACCTGCGACGCGGGGTCCTCCCCGACTATGATGACCACAAGGCCAGGCTCTATGCCTGCCTTCTTCAGCTTCGAAACCTCGATCTTGATCTCTGCCCTGATGCTCTTAGCGACCTCGTTGCCGTTTATGACCTCAGCGACCATCCTAAACCCCCTAAGACCGGATGCGGACTCTTTACTTAACAGTTGCGCGCAGGCCGATGACCAAGGGGATACCACTCGCCGGGTTCGACCATCTTTCGACCGCCCGAACGAGCATCCCTGGCATGGTAATGCCGAAGAGACGCGGCTGCTCTGGGAAAGCATTTTCCGAAACGTTTTACTAGGTGCGCTGAATACCCTGCCAGAGGAGGATTCCGAATGGCCATGAAGCCAGACATCGAGATTGCACAAGCTGCGAAGGTGCAGCACATTGAGAAGATTGCGGAGAAGATAGGCCTCTCGCGCGATGATCTTGAGTTCTATGGGAAATACAAGGCGAAGGTCCCGTTGGACGTCCTGAAGAGGTTCGACAAGAACAAGGACGGGAAGCTCATCTTCGTGACTGCAATAACTGCGACGAAGGCAGGTGAAGGGAAGACCGTCACCTCGATAGGACTCTGTCAGGGCTTGGGACAGCTCGGCAAAAAGGTCATGCTGTCTCTGAGAGAACCGTCGCTTGGCCCGACTTTCGGCATCAAAGGAGGAGCGACTGGCGGAGGATACTCCCAGGTCTACCCGATGTGGGACATCGACCTCCACTTCACTGGCGACATTCATGCGGTTGGGACTGCCCACAACCTCCTGTCCGCGCTCGTCGAGAACCACATAACCAAGAAGAACGAGCTCAACATCGACGCCACGAGGATCGTCCTCAGCAAGGTCATGGACATGAACGCGAGGGAGCTGAGGGACATAGTAGTAGGGCTTGGCGGAAGGGAGAAGGGCGGCGTGCCCCACGAGAGCAGATTCGACATCACCGTCGCCTCAGAGATTATGGCCATATTGGCTCTCTCGAAGGACATGGCGGACCTGAGGCAGAGGCTCTCGAGGGTCGTCGTAGCATATACGCGCGACAGAAAGCCGGTCACCGCTGACAAGCTCAAGGGCATAGGATCGATGTGTCTGCTCCTGAAGGACGCGATCATGCCCAACCTAGTCCAGACGCTCGAGGGACAGCCAGCATTGATACACGGAGCGCCCTTCGCGAACATCGCGCACGGGAACAGCTCGATCATAGCCACGAAGTACGCGCTCAAGATGGCGGACTACGTAATCACTGAGGGTGGATTCGCTGCGGACTTGGGCGGAGAGAAGTTCTTCGACATCGTCTGCAGAGTCGCAGACCTCAAGCCTGATGTCACTGTCTTGGTTTCGAGCATCAGGGCGCTCAAGATGCACGGTGGAATGGACGAGAAAGACATCGGAACGCCGAACCTCGACTACCTGGAGAAAGGCTTCGCCAACCTCGACAAGCACATCGAGAACATGCGCAAGTTCGGAGTGCCGGTGGTCGTGGCGCTCAACAGGTTCCCGACGGACAGCCAGGAGGAACTCGAGCTGTGCAAGAAGCACTGCGACAAGATGGGCGTGCGCTCTGCGCACTCCACAGTATTCGCCGAGGGCGGAAAGGGAGGCGTCGAACTCGCAAAGACCGTGCTCGAATGCATGGAGAAGGAGAAATCCAATTTCCATGTGCTGTACGATGAGAAGCTCCCGATCAAGAAGAAGATCGAGATCATCGCAAAGGAAATTTACGGTGCGGAGGGAGTGGTGTACACCGGAACCGCTCCTACGGATATAGCGAACATCGAGAAAGCCAGGAACGACAAGCTCCCGATATGCATGGCCAAGACGCAGTTGTCGTTGACGGACGACCCGAAGAAGAAGGGCGCTCCGAAGGACTGGTCGCTGACTGTGAGAGAGGTCAGGCTGTCTGCGGGTGCGGGGTTCATCGTTCCCCTCACTGGCGAGCTGATGACCATACCAGGCCTGCCCACCGTCCCGGTAGCCGAGAAGATCAACATCGACGACAAGGGCTACATAACGGGCCTTAACTGAGTCCGGCGGCGTACTTCAGGCAGAATGGCCGGCTCCGAAACCTTTCATTCGATTCGGAACGGGGGTGCTTTTTATCCCCCTCATGCGTTCCGATTACTAGCTCCTGCCCCTGTTTGATGGGTATGATGGAGGGGCTTACAGTAAGCGGGAGGGTCCTGATGACGCAAGTCCTGGTGATTGGAGGAGGTCCAGCAGGTCTCACGGCCGCGAAGTCTCTAGTGGACAGCGGCGCGGAAGTAGTTCTGGTCGAGAAGAGCGACTCGCTCGGGGGGATGGCGAGGAATTGGACCTGCAAAGGCCTGGTCGAATGCAGAAACTGCGGCGTCTGCTTCGCGGTTGATCAGGCGGAAGGAATACTCAGGGAACCGTCAGCAGAGATCCTGCTGCTGTCTGAAGTGGCATCCGCACATAGGACCGAAGATGGGTTCTCATTCAAAATCAAGACCTCTCCCAGATATGTCACCGATGATTGCATAGGCTGTGGCAAGTGCGTGGCCGTGTGCCCTGTCGAGGGCAAGGCGATATTCCCTCCGACAGGCACCGGCCGGCCCCAACAATACTGGATCGACCGCATAAAGTGCTTGCATTTCAAGAAACGCAAGTGCAACGCGTGCGCCGAGGTCTGCCCGACAAAGGCCATCGACTACGACGACAGGGCAAAGAGCATTTCGAGAAAGGTTCAGTCCGTGGTTCTGGCAACTGGCATTGATGCGATAGAGGCGTGCGAAACCAACAGATTCGGCTGCGGCAGGTATGCCAATGTCATCTCGAGCGTGGACGCAGAGAAGATACTGAACGAGAAGGGACGGCTGCTGAGGCCTTCAGACGGCAGACCCCCGAAGAAGATAGCGGTGGTACAGTGTGTCGGCTCGAGGTCTGTGGAGTTCGGCGTGGAATACTGTTCGAAGTTCTGCTGCAAGTACGCGACCAAGATCTGCCAGCTGTTGCTCGATATCGATGCCGAAATCAACCTTGACTTCTACTTCATGGACCTGCGGACGCTGTATGAGCCCCAGGACGAGTTCAAGCTCTGGGCGAAGGCGAAGAAAACCGTCAGACTCGTAAGATCGATGCCCGCGGACATCTACGAGAAGGACGATTCCAAAAACCTCCTCGTACGGGTCGCCGGGGAGACCGATTCGGATATCTCTGAGACCGAGTACGACCTCGTCATCCTCTCGGTGGGCATGAGACCTTCAGGTGCTTCGTCCGAGCTGGCCCGGTCCCTCGGAGTGGGCACCGACGAGATGGGGTTCGCCATGGTCTCGAAAGAGATCGAAGCCAGTGGGGTCTACGTCTGTGGTGCGGTAACGCAACCGATGGACATCGAGGAGGCTGCTGTCAGAGCGGTGGCGACCGTTTCTCGGATGAACAAGAAAAAGGAGGCGGGACCGTGAAGGCGAAGATACAGGTCGTTTTGTGCAAGTGCTGCACCGAAATCCCCTCTGTCCTCAGGCTCGAATCCCTCTCCAAGCTGGCATCCGAGAGCAACAATGTGATGTCCGTCATGACCGTGGATGCCATCTGCGACGGGAAGCAGCTCGCACCTGTCATGAACGACGTGAAGCAGAAGGAGCTTGACAGAGCGGTCGTGCTGGCATGCCACAAGAAGGATGTGAGCCCGACCCTTCTGAGAGCATATAGGCGCGCGGGCGTGAACGAGTTCATGGTCGAGCTCGTCAACATCCGCGAAGAGGTGGTTCTTCCACACGCGAACGAGCCCGAGAGAGCGCAGGCGAAGGCAGAGGCGAAGCTGAGAGCCGCGCTGGCGAGGTCGCTCATGCTCCAGCCGCTCGAACGGCAGACAGAGGAGATGAAGACAAGGAACGTCGTCATAATAGGCGCTGGAGTTGCCGGCCAGGCAGCCGCAAAGGAGGCTGCCAAGGCAGGCGCTCACACTGTCGTCCTTGAGAAGTCCGGGAAGACCCTCAAGGTGCCCGGGGTCGTGATGCAGCACTCGACGCTCGTCGGCGCTGAGGGATATGGAGGCAATCTCAAGCTCAAGATCAGGGCCGGCGAGAAGGTTGAGTCCCTTGACGCTGCCGCCTTGGTCATCGCCACCGGAGGAGGATGGACCCAACTGAAGGGATCTCTGGCGAAGGCCGTCAAGGACGCCGTTCCTCTATACAAGCTGAACGAGCAGGTCCAGGTCGACGCGCCCATCAAGGGACCCGTCGTCGTGGTCGACTCCCCGGATCCGTCAGGAAAGACGATGGCTGTCCAAGACTTCGCATGGGACGAGACCCTAGAGACCGTCGTCGAGCTGAAGAAGAAGCATCCGGAGACAGAGATATGGGTCGTCTTCCAGGAGATGAGGGCCTTCGGCTTGTCGGAGCTGGTGTACAAGGAGGCCGCTGACGCCGGTATCAAGTTCATCAGATATGACAAGGGAGGAGTGCCAAAGGCCGACCCGAAGAACCCAGGCGTGCTCTCTGTGAGGGATTTCTCGCAGGGCGAGCAGCTCAACATCAGATTCGGCACGCTCGCTTTCGCATCGATTCCGGCAAACCCCGACAATAGACTGATAGCTGAGGTGCTCAGGATTCCGATGGCGGCAGACGGAGGAATCAGGAGAGGCAGCATACAGAGATGGCCTGTCTCCACTCCAAGACCTGGTGTGTTCGTGTGCGGCTCCGCCCTGTTCCCGAAGTCGAGAGAGGCTGCAGAGGCTGAGGGAGAGGCTGCGGGAGCGATGGCCAGCGCTTTCGTGAAGCGCGGCACGATTGAGTTCGGTGGCGTCGTGGCCGAGGTGGAACAAGAGAAGTGCTCGGCGTGTCTGACCTGCGTGCGCACATGTCCTTACGAGGCCCCATTCATAGGAGCGGCAGGCAAGGCGGAGATACGGATCCAGGCATGTCAGGGGTGCGGGATGTGCGTCGGCATCTGCCCAAGCAAGGCCATCGAGCTGAGGAACTACACCGACGACCAAATCATGATAGAGACGCGGACTCTGCTCGGAGGTGATTTCTGATGGCCGAGAGGAGGCCGAAGATAATAGGCTTCTGCTGTGAGAGGCATGGCATGGACTCAGCCGTCCTCGCAGCGAGGACGGGGAAGCAGTTCGATGCGAGTGTGAGGCTGGTCCAGGTGCCCTGCGCCGGCCGGGTGGATGGCATCCATATACTCCAGGCGCTTGAGGACGGGGCAGACGCCGTATTCGTGCTTGGCTGCCTTGAGAAGAACTGCTACTATGACACCGGCTCAATCGAAGCGCGGAAGCGGGTGGAGTACGTCAGGCAGATGCTCGCGGAAATGGGGATCGAGAAGGAGCGGGTCGAGATGTTCAACGCCGCCTCGACGAACGCGTGGGCGTTCCCCGAAATAGTCGCGAAGATGGTCGAGGTCGCGAAGAAGCTCGGCCCCATCGAGGAGGGTGAGAGAAGATGATTGTCGCCAAGAGAAAGCCGCTCGGCGAGATAGTGGAGATGCTCGCACCCTACCAGAAGATCACAGTCATCGGATGCAGGAGCTGCGTGGCCATCTGCCTTGCGGGGGGAGAGAAGGAGGTCAAGATGCTGGTCTCCGCCCTGAAGATCAAGAATAGGAAGGAGGGCAGGAAGCAGCAGATCGATGGGTTCGTCGTTGAGAGGCAGTGTGAGAAGGAGTGGGTCAAGGAGGTCGAGGAGAGGATCCTCGATTCCGATGTCACGCTCTCGATGGCCTGCTCTCTGGGCGCTCAGACCATCGGCGACATGTACCCGAAGCACCTCACGTTTCCAGGGCTCAACACCGGCATGTTCGGCGTCCCAGAAGAACAGGGTGTGTGGTCGGAGAAGTGCATCGGATGCGGCAACTGCATCATACACACAACGGGGGGCATATGCCCGATTGCCAGATGCGCCAAGAGCATGTTGAACGGCCCATGCGGCGGGTCTGCGAACGGGAAGTGCGAAGTGAACCTCGAGGTCGACTGCGCTTGGGTGGCGATCTATGACCGGCTCAAGCTGCAGAACAGGCTGGATCTCATCGAGAATTTCACTCCGGCAAAGGACTGGTCGACCAGTCACTCAGGTGGGCGGAGGATCTATGTCCGCGAGGATGCGAAGCTCTCTCAGCACCAGAAGAAGGGCAAGGAGGCGGTGCAATGAAGGCGGGCAGCAACCTCGAGAAGGTCTTGGAGTCGGGCAAGTTCGCTGTGACCGCTGAGATAGGTCCGCCGCAGTCTGCTAACCCCGAGCCCCTGACACATCACGCACGAATGCTCAAGGGGTACGCGGATGCGTTCAACCTGACGGACAATCAGACGGCGGTCGTCAGGTTGTCGAGCATCGCCAGTGCCGTAATCATAATGCGCGAGGGGATTGAGCCCGTCATCCAGATGACCTGCAGGGACAGGAACAGGATCGGGCTCCAGAGCGACCTGTTCGGCGCGGCCGCACTCGGAGTGAAGAACGTCCTCTGTCTCACGGGGGACCACCACATATTCGGGAACGAGAAGGCTGCGAAGGGCGTCTTCGATTTCGACTCAATCGTCGAACTCAAGGTCTTCGACGACTTGAGGAACAGCGGGAAGCAGCTCGGAGGAGAACAGATCAAGGACCCGCCGAAGACCTACCTCGGATGTGCGGAGAACCCCTTTGCCACTCCCTATGAATGGAGGGCCGCGAGGCTCGCGAAGAAGGCCGCTGCCGGAGCGGACTTCTGCCAGACCCAGGCCATATTCGACATGAAGATGTTCGAGAGATGGATGGACGAGATAAGGGGGCGTGGGTTGGACAAGAAGGTCCACATACTCGCCGGCGTGATCCCCGTGAAATCTGCAGGATCCGCCAGGTACATGAAGAACAAGGTCCCGGGCATGATCGTGCCGAAAGAGATAGTGGACCGGATGAAGAATGCCAAGGACGCCAAGGAGGAAGGCATACGGCTCTGCGTCGAGCAAATCGAGACTCTGAAGAGCATCAAGGGCGTCCACGGAGTGCACATCATGGCCGTGGCGTGGGAGGAAATGATTCCCAGGATCGTCAAAGAGGCAGGGCTCTTGCCCAGGCCGACGTTCTGACACGCTGAAGAACTCGCTCCACCACAACAATGAAGTCCACTCAGCCGCTTCCGGTCAGGGGGATAGAATGGCTCAGGACGGATTCGACGCGCTTTCGGAGGAGATGTTCAAGAGATACCTCGAGATCAATCCGGAGAACGGCACCGCCTTCGGGCTCCACGAGCCATATGACCACCATCTGCCGCACGGGGGACTAAAGAGGATTGAAGACACGATGCGGCTCATGGAGGATTGGAGCAGGAAGGCACACGAGATTGCCGAGTCGTCCGAGCTGTCGACGGAGCAGAGAATCAGCCTCCGGCTCCTAGACCAGACCATCGCTCTCCAAAGGTTCGTCATAGACGACTATCCGTTCCTGAAGATGTGGCCCGACGGCCTCGAACTCATAGGCAACCTGATGTTCATGATGTTCTCCAGAGATTATGCGCCCCTCGAGGAGAGGATCAAGGCGGTCACGTCGAGGCTCAAGGTACTCCCTCGGCATCTAGAGCAGTTCAGGACGAGGTTCGAGGGCACACGGATGGTCAAGCTATGGGTGGAAATGTCAATCGAGACCTGCGAGCAGCTCCCTGGGTTCCTCGCTTTCATCGTCGCCTCATCCAAGGACAAGGTCTCCGACAACGTCTATGAGGATCTCATCGGCGCCGTTGCTGTGGCCGAGAAGGCGGCAAACGAACAGCTGGGCTGGCTCAAAGCCAATCTTGGGACCGCTGATGGCGCATTTTCGATGGGCAAAGAGAATCTCACCAGACTCCTTGAGCTCAGGGGTATACCGTACACGCCGGAAGAGCTGCTCGACCTCGCGGAGGGATACCTCAGAGAGTTCAAGGAGGAGAGGAGGCGTGTAGCCTCTAGGATAGCTCCAGGCAAGGCCATCGAAGAGGTCGCGAAGATCGTCCAGAGTAACGCGCCCAAGGTCTTCGAGGAGGCGCTAGAGGCGACGAAGAAGGAAATCCAGACAGCCAAGGTTTTTCTGGTGGAGAACAACATATGCACCGTCGACCCGGATGCCAAGCTCGAGGTCGTGGAGACGCCCGACTTCCTGACACCGGTCTTACCCTTCGCGGCGTTGTACAGTCCCTCGAAGTTCGACAAGGAACAAGTCGGCCAGTACGTCGTGACCAGACCGAAGAATCCGGCGAACCTCGCGGTCAATCTGAACTATGCAACAATAATCAACACAGCAGTACACGAGGCATACCCAGGACACTTCCACCAAGGTGTCCAGACAAACAAGAAGCACTGGATGCTCCAGCTGACCGCTGCGGAGGCCCCGATCGCGGGCATCGAGACAATCGAGGGATGGGCGCTGTATTGTGAGCAGATGATGTTCGATCATGGATACAAGGCAACGGATGAAGGGGCCTTCGAGATGCTCAACGCGGCCATCTGGAGGGCGTGCAGGATCGTTGCCGATGTGAAGCTCGCCCAAGGAACCGCCACGGTCGATGAGATGGTCGAGTGGATGACCAAGGAGACGGGATGGGCGAGAGATGCGATGCTGGTCGAGGTCAAGAGATACTCCCGAACCCCTTCCTACGCCTTGTCCTACCTTGTCGGGCGGCACCTGATCACGGAGTTCAGGAAAGAGGTCGAGCGAAAGGCGGGCGGGGACTTCGAGGAGAGTGAGTTCCACGACCTCGTCGCCAGCTACGGTTGTCTTCCGTTCAACCTGATGAGGGAAGCCGTCCTGGACCATCTCGGCCTGCAGGCAGAAGGCTGACCTCTCCCGCAAGTCAAGTGCCGCCCCCAGAGACCACGGCTTCACGAAAACCGTTATAAACCGCCAGAGGATAACATGCCGGCATACCTTTTGCTCTGAAGGGGAGGGATGTTTCAGCAAGCAAGCGGAGTGTGCAGCTAATGAGCAGGATAAAGAGAGCACTGGTCAGCGTTTCAGACAAGAACGGTCTTGTCGAGTTCTGCAAGGGTCTTTCGGAACTCGGCGTCGAGATACTGTCAACAGGCGGGACAATGGCAGCCCTGGACAAGGCGGGCGTGCCGGTCATAGGCGTCTCCGAGGTGACGAAGTTCCCTGAGATGCTCGACGGGCGCGTAAAGACACTCCATCCGGCGATACATGGAGGAATCCTCGCGATGAGGACCAAGGAGGAGCACATGGAGGCCATCAAGAAGCACGGCATCGAGCCCATCGACATGGTGGTCGTGAACCTGTATCCCTTCGAGTCGACGGTCGCCAAGCCTGGGGTCAGGATCGAAGACGCGATAGAAAACATCGACATAGGAGGGCCGTCGATGATCAGGTCGGCGGCCAAGAACCACGCCGCTGTCGCTGTCGTTACCGACTCTGGGCAGTACGATTCCGTCCTCAAAGAGCTCAGAGAGAACGACTGCAGGCTTTCAGAGGAAACGAGACGCAAGCTCTCACTGGATGCCTTCAGAGCGACCGCAAGGTACGACTCGGCAATTGCGCAGTTCCTTGGTAGAAGGTTCGCATCTTTCGAGATGTTCCCGAAGAACCTCACGCTGTCTTTCGAGAAGCTCGGGGACCTCAGATATGGCGAGAACCCGCACCAGAAGGCAGCATTCTACAAGGACCTCTTCGATCAGACCCCTCTGAGCGTGGCCGCCGCGGAGAAGATGCACGGCAAGGAGATATCCTACTGCAACGTCCTAGATCTGGATGCTGCAATGGCGATCGTCTCCGATTTCGAGAAACCCACCGCCGCCGTGATCAAGCACACGAACCCCTCTGGCGTGGCGACCGCTGCTACCATTGCAGAGGCTTTCAGGATTGCCTACGATGCGGACTCGCTGAGCGCCTTCGGATGTGTGGTTGGCCTGAACAGACCGGTCGACCTCGAGACCGCGAAGGAGATCGGGAGCCATTTCGTAGAAGCCGTGATCGCACCTTCCTACGACCCCGATGCGGAGGAACACCTGGAGAAGAAGAAGAGCATACGTCTGCTGCGCACGAACGTGCCCGTCAGACGTGAGGAGGGCCGACTGTTCATGGCCAAGGTGAAGGGCGGCCTTCTGGTCCAGACCGATCCGTACGCGGAGCTGGACAGGACCAAGCTGAGGGTGGTGACGAAAAGGGCACCCTCTCAGGAGGAGATCGATGCCATGATCTTCGGGGTCAAGGTTGCGAGGCACATCAAGTCCAACACGATACTCCTGGTCAAGGGAGAGAGGACCGTGGGAGTGGGTGCCGGTCAGATGAGCAGAGTCGATTCCGCGAAGATAGCCGGCATGAAGGCCGGTCCGGAGGCCAAGGGGAGCGTGTTGGTATCAGACGCCTTCTTCCCCTTCAGGGACGGTATCGACGCGGCTGCGGCGGTAGGCGTGTCCGCGATCATACAGCCCGGAGGGTCGGTCAACGACGCGGAAGCGATTCAAGCTGCGGACGAGCACGAAATATCGATGGTCCTGAGCGGGCTGAGGCTGTTCAAGCACTGAGTAATCCACACCTAATCCGATAAATCCAACTCAGCGGAGAAGCCGCGCCGCCAAAGAAGCCCGGAGTCAACGGGGTTCTGAATGCCCCATTCGAAGGGGATCCAGGTCGGCTTCACGAGCGAACCCGAAACGTGCCGCAGACGCACCTGTCTCCTGAAGTTGTCATCAATCCTCGTCTCGAACACACTGTCCGCAATCGATGAGAAGGAGGCCAGTATGTCCTCGGTCACAACGCCGCTCGTAACGGATGCTGTCAATGAGCCGGTGAATCTGGAGATGGTAGAGAGGTCCTTGTAGAACCTTGAGACATAGATGGGCTCATGCGTGGCGAGAAGAGGCGTGAGCGAATCGAACACTGTCTGAACCGGCCTTCCCCCGAGGACGCCGACCGCCTTCGTGACGCACTCGAATATGTTGGAGAGCATGCTCGGGTCACCAACCTTTATCACGTGTGGGTCCGGGACTGGCGCGGATTCGGCACAGGCGTCGACGATGGCGAATGATCCTTCGGACTCGAATGCGGATGTGTTGACGCCGAACTTGGAGAGGTAGAAGACGACTTCGTCAGGCGGGGTCTTCGTCTCAACGAAGACAACCTTCTGGCCTGCCTCGAGCCTAGTCGCAGCCAGTTGGCAACAGACCTGGCAGACGCCCTGCTCCGACTCAGTGATCACCAGCGCAGAGCGGTTCTCCGAGAGCAATCTGAACGACCCCTCCTCTCGTGCCCCTGATTGACGTCCGACTCTACTAAAGTATCGGAACCAGCTTCGGCCTGAAATCCCGCGGCTCCGGGTCCGTCATCGCGTGAGGTGCCGTATAGGGCTCCTCGCCCCTTATCATCGTGACGCCTGAGATCTTGTCTATCCGGAGGTGAGCGTGCGCCAGGTCAGACAGCCTGCTAGTCGACCTGACCGACGGAGTGACTGTGGCCACGAAGAGGCCCTCATTGTTCAACAGGGATGTGAGGAACTCCATCATCCCGTCGAGAACCGCCGGGCCATAGACCGATTCGAGTGAGTCGAAACCTATGACAGCCAGGAAAGGCGCGTCCGAGTTCCTGAGCGCGTACTCCACATCCTGCCACTTCATGTCGACCCTGACGTCCTCGCCCTCCAGGGTCATTGCATATGGCTTTGGGGATCCGGCGGACGCATGCGGCTCTAGTATCCTCACGTTCTTGTCGAAGTCCTCAGCGGATACGAACCCGAGCAGCTCCTCCCTCGCGGACTCCGCACCTGTCTTCTTAGTCGGTATCCAGGCGACGCCGCGGCTCTGTGCGATGGAGTTGCATATGACCGCGCTCTCTATCGGGGCAGACGCTATAACCGGGACTCCAGGGCCCAGCTCAATGAGCGTTATCGTCCCCTTCCGGAGGCCTCCCCCTAGCATCGCGTCGAGCTCAGGCATGCCGGTCGAGACGTGCTTGGCGTCCGTGTCGGATTCGGCCTCGAACTTCTTCGGCTTGTCCGGCTTCGAGTACCTCGCGTATTCGAAGGTCCTCACCCTTCCGCCGAGAAGGGTGTAGACATACTTGGGCTGGCGTATCTCGCACCCTCGGAGCTTCAGGATGTCCATCTCCCTTATCCTTCTGCCAGTGGAGCTGTCGAGGTTGAGGTATATGATGCCGTCGCCGAGATAGTCCAGCAGCGGGTCAGGAGTCTCGAGGACGTACACCACGTTTGTGCCGCATCCCTCGACTAGATCCTTCTGCATCGTGCTTATCAGCTTCGATGCGGGGACGCCGTACTTCTCGGCCAGTGCATCTATGCTGTCTATGACCACCAGCGTGCGCTCGGGAAGGGCCTTGTCCACCACATCGTATGCCATCTCTATCTCCGGCATCATCGAGCCCACGGAGACCACCAGCTCTCCCTCCCTGTCACCAGGTTCCGCGGGCGACTCCTCACCGCCCTGCTCGATTATCCCCTGGAGACGCATCAGCTCTCTCCTAGGGGCTTTGACCTTCTCTGCCTTCAGCTCTCCTTTGATGGCCGCCAGCCCGAGCAGTATCTTCTCGACCTGCTGCTCGGAGTCCGCCTTCTTCCGGATCTTCTTACGAGCCTTGAGTATCTCGCCTTCCTTGACCTTATCGAGCAGCCACGGGAACTGCCTGAAGAGGGACGGGTCAGATACCCTGGTCGACATGTAGTAGCTCTGCTGTACTGCGGCCAGCTCCTCAATCAATTGCAGCGCCAGCGTGGTCTTGCCAGTGCCGGCCATGCCCCTGAAGATCAATGAGTGGCCTCCAGCGTTGGAGAGGAACCTGATTATCTCCTTGGGGAAGGTCGAGCTGCCTCTATATGCGGTTGCGGCCTCTTTTCTCTCTGCCATTTTGACTCAACTCCTTTTCTACTCTCGCTCCTTGGGCCTGAGAAGGCCTCCTGCGGTTGCTTCCTCCTCTTCTTCCTCGACGAGCTTGATCTCCTTCCACTCGCCCCCGAAGTCCTGCACCTGTCCGGTGACCATCTGGAACCTGACCCTGAGCCTCCCACCCTCGAAGAATATGTATGCGTTCCTGAGTTGGGACAGATATAGGACTATCCTCTTGCCCTGCTGGGTCAGCGCCCGCTCGACAGGTTTGATCAGACCGGCCTTCTCGAGCACGTGTATCCTTCTGTAGCAGGCCGCTATCGGGATGCTCAACTTGGCACTGAGCTCCAGTGCGTGCTTAGGCTTGCGGGAGCATGCGACAAGTATCTTGGCGGCGTAGGCGTCCATTATCAGCCTAGATGCCTCGAGGGGGTCCAATCCGTAGCCTCCGTGTCACGTTACAGCACCGAATGTCACAAATGCTCAAGTTGGGGGGATCATCCGCTTGCTGCGAACAACAGGCTCTGTTCCTGTGGAACGCGAATGCGCTACTGTCGTTTAAATGCTTTCGGATTTCTGGATACGGCCCTTGTAGGCACCCTCGCAAGCATTATATCACATGAGACGCCGTGTGCTCGCCCGCGGAGATAAACCCCGGGAAGGAAGGCGGATGAAGGGCTCCAAGTGCAAGTGCGGGTTCTCCACGCTCTCCTACAGGAGAGCGTGTCCTCGGTGCGGGAGGCAAATGACGTCAGGCGATTGGCCGGACGAGGGCAGGGTTCTCTCCTTCGCGAGGCTGCAAGCAGTCCCGGAAGGCCTGCAGGATCCCTACGACATGGCCCTCGTGGAAATCGAAGATGGCCCGAAACTGGTGTGCTGGAGCTCGTGCATCCTGAAGGAGAAGGATGAGGTCTCGATCTCGAAGGTCGAGGGGAAGTACATCTGCACCCCAAAGGTAACCCCGGACCAGAAGCCGAACAGCACCTCAAAGACTGATTGAGTCGGCACTGGCCAGGCAGAAGGATGGGCCCAGAGAGGCTATCCTGTTCTTCAGTGTCTCAGCGATGTCCGCCTTGGCCGAAGATGCCCTTATGTCAATGACAAGCTCGCAGGTCATGCGCTCGTAGTAGACGAGGACGTTGGTGTATCCTGCCAGAACGTTGATTCCCTCGTCTCCCAAGGCCCTCATTATCTCGAATATCGCGCCAGGCCTGTCAGGGATGTCGACGCACAGCCTCATCAGCTTCGAGTCCTCGTCGAGGAAGGCGATGGAGAGTATCCATGAATCGGGCTCACCTATGAGCATGATCGGTGCCGAGCGACTGCCCAGGAAGTTCATGTAGGCTTGGGGCATCTCGAAGATGCCGTCCTTGATGATGCTCGCCTTCTTCTCTGTCTTCCTGAGGGCCTTCGTCTTGACCTTCTCGTTCTCGACCACTGCGCCCCGCGTGTACCGGGTGGCAAGATCAGATGCCGAGACGCGGAGGAAGTCGACCAGCGACAGTGACGGGTTGTTGGCCTTCTTGGCATCGTCGAACTCCTTCCTGAGCGAGGCGGAGTCGCCGAAGAACGACAGGTCGGCCAGCATCTCCCAGACCATCTCGACCTTTGGTATCGAGCTGACCGTCTCGGAGTTCAGTATGTCCACGTTCCTGGACTTGAGGAACTGGGCAACCTGAGCGAGCGCACCAGGTTCATCCCTGACCTGGAAGGTCAGGTAGGCGATCTCCCTGTAGTTCTCAGGTCCGAACGGGGAGAGCACTATCTCGTAGCTGCCCTTGCCATCTATCTCGTACTTGAACATGGAGCTGAAGACCTCGCTCCC
>JAFGHM010000103.1 GCA_016930135.1 Thermoplasmatota archaeon
CGCCCTCAAAAACTGTCCCATCCTCGAGGACGAGGTAACCCTTCATCGAGTACGACCTTTGGGGTATTTGGAGGGGGGTTAAAGAAGCTTGTTGTGGCTTTTCCGACTGAGGCCCTGCACGGTATCCAATCCTCGACAACGGGGGCGATTGCGCAAGGCCGATGCCGTTCTTGCGCCATCAACGGGTTTTAGAACTAGTACGCTACTCCGGCCATGAGGCCCTAGACATGTTCCCGTCGCACTGCAAGGAGGTCAGCGTCAAGTCCGTCGACTTCGAGTTGACCGAGGAGAACATCAAGGGATTTTTCTCAGGGAAGAGGTCCTACATACGCACCAGGTTCTACGTGTTCAACTCCGGGAACGACTGGGCCGTTGCCCTTGTCGTCAAGAAGGGCAAGATTGGGATCCTTCAGGACATAGCCTCTGTCCACGTGCTCTCTCTCCCCAAGGACACCTCCTTCGTGGACGATCCGAGCCTCGAGGTGCTCTCCGGGAGCGCGATGGGCAGGCTGAGGGAGTCCAAGGGCACCAAGTGCGTCGTCGTCAGAGGGAGGTCGGAGCATGTGTCATTCTTCATAGAGGAGATGCCGTATGACCTGACCATCTTCGATGTCGTCCCGCCCGAGCCGTCCAAGCTTGTGGGATTGGTGGACTCAGCTCTTGAGTCGGATCTCCAGGACAGATATGTGAGGGTCCGGACGGTGACAAGCGACCTGAACGACTTCGCGAAAAGCACCTCGACTGAGATAGTCATGTTCCCGTGCAGGGCGTCCGGCCTCAAAGCAGAGGCGCGGGTGATGTATCTGGATGAGACCCCCACGCTCTCTGAGGAAGATGTCGGCAAGGTCACACTGATAGGCTGCAGCCTCTCGGCGAGGATATTCAAGGCGATCTACGGCCGTGAGGTGCCACGCCTGGTCAATATGTGCCCGAAGGACCTCGTGAACGGGATGGGGATATCGGGCCCAGTGCTCGTGAAGTGCTGCAAGGTCAAGGAGGGCTTTGAGGTCTCCGGCAGCCTGGGGATCGTGCCCTGGGGGGCGCGTTCGAACGAGGTCGCAGATGCCTTGCGCGCCATTCTTCGCTAGATGTCCAGCTCATCTGCTCTGAACTTCACCGCTGGGCACGGGCCGAGGCATTTCCCACAGTGGTCGCACCTCGCAGGGTCGATCTTCGCAACGCCTTCGAGCATGAGTGCCCCCGTGGGACATCGTGCCACACATATGCCGCATCCAGCGCACCCGAACGCCCTGAGCACGACCTCCCTGAGCTGAGAGGTCTTCTTCCTGAGCTCAGCCTCGTCGCGGGCACGTACCATGACCGGCCCCTCGGCGAAGACGGTCATCGAGCGCACCTCGGCTATCGCCCCGTCCGGAGATGTGGTCACCTCTCCGAGCGCGTTCAGCAGGTTCGAGACCCGGTCCATGGGCAGGGGCCGGCTGAACACCCCCTCCGAGCTGAGTCCCTCGGTGCACGGGTTGTAGCCGCTCGTGCTCCTGAACTCGAGCGGGGCCTCCTCTTCGACCCGCCTCGTCTCCAAAATGGCGGCCTTCTCGGAGGGCCCGAGTTCGTTCAGCACCGACTCCGGTATCTTCTTCCATCGCCATAGGTCGTATCCCAGCCACTGTTTCGGCTGACCTGTTCTCTCAGCGTATCTGTCAAGGTGCTCCTGCCAGCGGGCGTACTGCGGGCTGATCCTCCTCACAAGCCTGAGCTCTGCGAGGTCGGTCGCAGGGCACATGAAGCAGCCTATCCTCTCGAGCCCCTCCCTGTAGAGGGGGTTGAAGTCCGCTCCCTTAGAGAAGAGGTACATCCAGACGTGCATTGCGGTCCACTTCTGAATCGGGGAGGCCGCGAGCTGGTTCGGCGTCCATGGGTTCCTCCAGATGCGGCCCTTCTCCGCCCTCTGCTGCGACTCGTACGCCCTCTGGCCTATGAAGGACAGCACGCCCCCTGGGAAGTTCTTCTGTATCAGCTGTGTGGCGGGGCCCAGCTTGCACGTCTTGCAGCACCACCTGAAGTCCTTGGCGGGCGGACCGAACCTCTCTATGTTGTCCCAGAAGGCCTCTCCCGCGCTCTCTACTATCAGCTCGAGGGAGAGGCTCTCGGCGACTGATCTCACGTTCTCCTTCGTCTCCTCGAACTCGAGCCCCGTGTCCACGAAGATCATCTTCGGCCTGATCCCAGCATCGAGGACGAGATGGAGCGTTGCGAGGCTGTCCTTGCCGCCGCTGTATGAGACGGCGACGGGGAGTTCGCTCTCCTTCACGGTCTTCCTGATGAACTCGGTAGCTTCCTTCACCCTGCGGCCCAGGACCTCCCTGTTCGCCGCTAAGACCTCTTCCCATCCCGCGTTCTTGTGACCGCCATCACCCTGTCCGTCCACGATCCATCTGGTCTTGACAGCAGTGCCCCTCATATGCGCCATCATCTCTGCGGAGTTCATCTTCGATGTGCCGACGGAAACCGCGCGGCCAGACTCATCAAGGACAAGAATCTCCTGCCCCTTGTCGATCGCAGGGTCGCACTCCGTCACGCCAACCGCCAGCGTGCTCGCGCTCTTCGTCCTGATCGCATCCGCGGCCACGGGGTCCACCTTGACCCAGCCTCGCCGGGCCAAAGGCGCGATAAGAGAGGCGCTCTTCGGGCGCAGGAGGAACCGTTCGCCGGATGAGATCGAAAACCGGACGGCGCCTACGACCTCGCCGTCGACGATCACCTCGTCCGTGCGGTCGATGTCAGGAGCCTTGTTCAGAAGCACTACTCTGCCTTCGGGAACGATTGCAGGGCCTGTCCCGGCGCCGAATTGAGAGTCGATGAGAGTTCTCAGTCTCTCCATATCCTTCTCAAACGCGGGCCGCGCATCTCCTGGGGGCGTCAGCTTGACGGCTCTTGTCTCGGAGCCGCATATCCCGCAGGACTTCTGCTCAAGTACAGGGACGTTGCAGCTGTCGCACCACCTCAGGTGCAGCTTGCCGAGTATGATCGCTCCCACGGAACTTCCTGACGGCGAGTACGTATTATAGGCTTTCCCAGTCGGCGAGTCTACTTGAGGGCCTTGAACTGCTTCACTACGGACTCGACCGCGTCCTTGGCCCTCTCGACCCTGTCCTCAGCCTGCAGCCTGCTCATGCCGGGCCCGGTAATGCCCAGCCCGACCGGCTTCTCGAACTCGACTGCAAGGTCCGTCAGCTTCCTCGCGGCCTGGCCGATGATGACCTCGTCGTGCTCTGTCTCGCCCTCGATCACGGCGCCGAGCGCGACGACGCCGTCCACGCTCTTGTCTTTCAGGATGGACTTGGCGGCCAACGGTATGTCGTACACACCAGGCGTCATGACCACCTTGGCCACATCCACGTCCAGGAACTTCGCGTGCTCCTTCGCCCTCTCGAGCATCATCTGCGTGATGTCATAGTTGAACTCGCTGCAGACGATGCCTATTCTCATCTTTCCTGCCATATCACTACCTCCAAACACTGATACTCATCTGATGGGCCCGACGTCCTCGAACCCCTGCCTGAGCCCTTTGCCCGCGCTCTTCACCAGCCGCTCGGGCCTGAACACCAGGTCATATGCGTTCACCGCGTGCTCCCTCGCGCGCCTCTCGGCCAGCCAGGCGAGCTCCCTGGCGTCCTTGGCCTCGTCCTCGTGCACGAACACCTCGATTACGTGCCTGTTCGTGAGCAGTTGGACCTGGATGAGTCCGGTCGAAGCCTCGTGGGCGCAGACCTTGTCGATCGGCTCCTTGCCGGGCATCCCGAGCGCGATGACTATGTCGCAGCTGTCCTCCTCGATGAGCCTCTTGGCGGCCACGGGGAGGTCCTTTATGCCGGGCACTGTCCTGCGCTCGACCTTGTAACCTGTGCCAGTCCGCCTCAGCTCGTCCACGGCGAACCCGCCCATGTCGACTCTGGCGAAGGTCGTGTCCAGCACGCCTATCCTTCTCACTTCTTCTCGACCTCCACGAGCCTCTTGTGCATTTCGTGAAACTCGACTATCTTGTTGATGATCTTTCGTGTGCCGTCCAGGTCGTGGTCCAAGTGCGGCATCCTAACGACATTGACTGAGAGGCCTCGTTTCGCGAGCTCGTCCTCGAGGTTCCTCTCGTCGAACGGCTGGTCGTACCCAATCGTGATTATGTCCGGCTTCAGCTCGCGGACTATCTCGAATATATCCCCGCCCTCTCTCCCGAGGACCGCCTCGTCCACAGGCTTGAGGGACTGGACGAGCTCCAGACGCATCTTCTCAGGCGTCACGGGCTCGTGCTTCCTCTTCCTCACGGTCGTGTCGGTGGCGACGACGACGACCAACTCGTCCCCGAGCCGCTTGGACTCCTCCAGATAGTGCAGGTGCCCTAGGTGGATTATGTCGAAAACCCCCGTGGCCATCACGCGGACCATCTGTCTCACCTGCCCGTGTGTTCCTTCCAGGCTTTGATCACGTCCGCACCTTCGAGATAGACGTGCCCATGCGAATCGGCATACTTCCGCGCTTTCTCCTTCGAGAGCGCCTTGCCGTCGTCGCCCATCATCTCGCAGACGGTGGCAGAGGGCACGAGGCCGGCCATGATCATGAGGGCGGTGGCGAGCTCCGTGTGCCCGAACCTGGTCTCCAGGATCCTATCCGAGGTGTTGAGCAGATGGACATGCCCAGGCGCCCTGAAGTTCTTCCCGAACTCGGTTTTCGCCCAGCCGTCCTCCGATGTAAGGGCCCGTCTAGCTAGCTCGGCGAACTCTTTGATCGTGAGCGCCCTATCGTCGTCCGTTATGCCGGTGAATGTCCTGCGATGGTTGATGGTGATGCCGAATGCGGACTTGACGTCGTACGGGATGTCGTTCGGCATGAGCTTCCGCATGACGGGATAATGCTCAGCCATCCCTAGGAACAGGTCTGACAGGAACGGCAGTCCAAGGGCCTTCTGGACTCTTGTGTCGGCGGTCGTGCAGATCAGACCGCCTGCATCCTTCCTCAGAATCCTTATGGCTTCGGGAGTCACGTGCTCGGAGGCGATCACGACATCCGTCTCCTCCTCCCTTCCGTCCGCATCATAGACGAGTACGAACCTGCCTTGTCTGAGGCAGTCGAGCGCCCTCTGCACGGCTGCTGAAGCCATCATTCTGCGCATGCCACATTATCATCTTATGAATGGCGTAGTTACCAACCCGAAGGTATCTAGTCCACCCTTCTTAAGGCCTCAGCAGGGGCCAGCCTGGCGGCCTTGCGCGACGGTGGCAGCGTTGCTGCGAGGGTGATTGCGAATGCGATCACGAGGACGATGAGCACCTCTCCCCACGGGATCACGAACACGGACATCTTGGAGAAGCCTCCCCAAACGAAGATGGTGTACGATATGCCAAGCCCCATCAGGGTGCCGATGGCGATGCCGAGCAGAGACATGAACGAAGTCTCCAACAGGAAGGCCTTCAGGATCATGTCCTTCTGATAGCCGATTGCCCTCATCACGCCGATCTCCTGCCCCCGCTCGGCGACGTTCCTTATGGTGATGATCCCGAGCCCTGCGATGCCCACGATGAGGCCCATGCCCAGGAATATCTCCATGAGCTGCATCACCGAGGCCACCATCGTCATCGCCTCTTCGACCGTGTCCCTCACGACCAATGTCGTCAGGCCGTACTCGACGAACACCTTCTCCATCTCCGAAGACACGACGGCGTCGGCGACGCCCGACGAAGGCGATGTCTCGAAGTACAGGAGGGAGTCCTTGGCCAGGGGGTTGAACGAGTGTAGGAACTCGTTCGAGCAGTACATCCCCGAGATGAAGTACTGGTCCATTATGCCGATGATCTTCAGATCCGTCTCCGTGCCGACGGGCGTCCTCACGTGTATGACGTCGTCGATGTCCAAGCTCACAGAGCTGATAGTCGCCCCGAACTGCGAGGGGATCACTGCCCCGTCCATGATGACCAAGCTGTGGTTCGATGTGAGGGCGTTCCAGGCATCCGCGTCAGTAGAGTACTCGGGAGCCCGTCGCATCAGCGAGTATCTCGCCTCGGAGATCATGCGGTCGCTGAAGCCTATCATGACGTAATCGACTTCGTCGCCGCCTGCGACACTCAATGTGGCGGGGCCGGTCCCTGCAACGTCATGGGACAAGATCGCATCAGCGCCGACGCTCTCGTTCACCAGCAAGAGACCCGCAGTCAGGTTTGATGCGGGGATCTCCAGCATCGAGAACCCGAGTATCTCATAGCCTCCGGACAGCTGCTGCGTGGTCTTCTCGACGCTCTCGCGCTGGAAAGATGCTATCATCGCTATCACGATGACTGTGAACATGATCAGGGCGAACATGAATATCGTGAGGCCCGTGCGGAACTTCTTGTTCATCGGATAGCTCACGGCGATTTTGAACACCGGCAGAAGGGACCGCTTGCGCCCGAACGACGCCATCAGGCCGCCGAGCAGCAGGTCGCTGTTGACCATCACGAAGATGACGCATCCGCTGACGAGCAGCAGCCCTGAGACGAGGAACATCTCCATTCCTCCCTCGGTGTGCCCGAACGCGAGATCTCCTATGCCGAACGGATCGAAAGTATAGAACACCATGAATGCGCTGGCCACAGAGAGCGGGATCCTGAAGTTGACGAATCTTGCAGCGATCAGCGCCAGGCCCAGGGCGAAGATCGATGGTCCAGCGACTGCCCCCGCGGCCTCGTCCTGCGCGGCCCCGATGAGCATGGCCATCGTGCCCAGGACGATCCCTCCAACCCCCAGGACCAGGTAGCGTCTCCTCTTCCTGCCCGAGACCGGCTCAGGTATGCTGCGGATCGCCCGAACGATGTTGAGCTTGCTCACGCGCCACGAAGCCAAGATGACCGTGAGCGTGGTGATTAGGAAGCCCGCGCCTGCAGCGATGCCCAAGCTGGCCCATTCCCAGTGCAGCGTGAACTCCAGCCCCCCACCTGAGATGATCGCCGCCGCACCGCTCATCACGACCAACGAGATACCCAGCCCGGCGAACGCACCGATTCCCGCAGCGGCGATTGCGTAGACCACGCCCTCGTACATGAAAGTCTGGGTGAGGTCCCCTCTCTGCATCCCGATGGCCCTCGATATGCCCATCTCGTTCTTCCTCTCCTCCGCGAGCATCACGAAGATGTTCACTATGAGGGCAATGCCAGCGATTATCGCGAACGAGCTCATGAGCACAAGCAACTGGGACATCATGTCTGAGACCGCCTCGGCCTGCTCGAGCCCGTCCGCCTTGAGGCGGTCGTACTGGAAATCCGGCTCCGCGGGAAGGAGCTGCTGCAGCTCTGCGATCGCCTCGTCGCTGACCTTGTATCCCTCGTCGTCAGGGCCGAGGCAGGAGACGTCTATCCTGTTGACCATTCCCGGCGTTCCTGTTATATGCTCCTGGACGTAGGTGAGGTCGACGAAGACCAAGGCCGACCCGCCCCAGTTAGCCAGGCCTGAATCCCCCGCTATCCATGAGATCTGTAGCATGACGGGTGGGCCCATCTCGGTAATCCCTACGATCGTGTCTCCGGCCTGTGCGTCCACCTCGTCCGCGAGGTCGGCGTTGACGACAGCCATGCCGCCGCTCACATCCTCGATGGCGACTGCAGCCCCCTCGGCGTCGACCAGGGGATTCACGGTGCCTCCCACCTCGAACCCGAAGAGTCCAGCCCTCGCGAAGGTCTTCTCCGTCCGGAGGTTCTTGACCGCGAGGACCTCCCTGATGGCACCCGAGGCCTTGTCGATGTGACGCAGTCCGCTGCCGCCTGCGTTAGCAGCCACTGATAATGCCAGTGAGTGATTGAAGTACGCCTCCTCGCCTGACTCGTTCAGGGCCGCGACAACGATGTCTACCTCCCCCGAGGCCTTCATCACCTCTCTTGTGATTATGTAGTCGAGCGTGTCGCCCGCGACCAGGGAGCCCGATATCATCGCTGTTGCTATGAGCAGGCCGCAGACGATCACGATCGAGTGGGCCTTCCTCCTGGAGATGTTCCTAGTGGCCATTCGCGCGAAGACACGCCTTCGGAGCGCCAGGACGCCCACCACGACCATGACTATCGCGACGAGGACCGCGATCAGCTGAAGACCGTTCATGGAGGTGACCTCAGAAGGGTGATGGCGCGAACTCCTTCTCTATGAGCCCGTCCTTCATCATTACTATCCTGTCCGCCATGCGGCCGACGGCGTAGTCATGGGTGACGACTATGAACGTCTGCTTGTTCTCCTTGTTGAGCTTGCGGAGAAGCTCCATGATGTCCTTCGAGGATTCGCTGTCGAGGTTGCCGGTCGGCTCGTCCCCAAAGACTATCTCCGGCCTGTTCACCAGAGACCGTGCGATCGTGACTCTCTGCTGCTGTCCTCCGGACAGCTCTGACGGAGTGTGCGACTGCCATTCCTCAAGCCCCACTGCCCTCAGAGAAGCGAGCGCGCCCTTGCGCGCCTCCTTCGGGCTCGCCCCGGCGAGAAGCAGAGGCAGTTCGACGTTCTCGACTGATGTGAGCACCGGCAGGAGGTTGTACGCCTGGAAGATGAACCCGATCTTCCTGGCTCTGTAGGCTGTCCTCTCTTTGTCCTTCATGGACGAAAGGGGCTTGCCTCTGATGAAGACCTCTCCACCCGAGAGGTCGTCCAGCCCAGAGAGGCAGTTCAGCAGGGTCGTCTTGCCGCATCCCGATGGCCCCATGACGGCAATCATCTCGCCCTCTCTGACCTTGAGGTCGATGCCCTTCAGCGCCTCTACCTTGACCTTGCCAGAATCGTAGGTCTTCTTCAGATCGCTCGCGACCACGATGCCGTCATGCGCGACGTTCGCCCGTGCTTGCTTCTCGGCCTCTCCTTTCTTGGCCATGTGAACCCCTTTCCATCCAGGCTATGGGCTCGGGGATGAACCCTCCGAGTTCGGAGGGTACGCTTGATATTAGATGGTTTCGTAGGGAGCGCCTGGCGGGCTATCCTGTGTTCAGGCCGGACACCAATTTATACGAAGAAGCCAATTCGAGCGTGCGATGTTAGACTCTATGGAGGGCGTCGGGGCGGTCGACCGGAAGAACATGATGTCCTCGGTCGAGAGACTACCCAAGGACCTCTCTGAGGGCCTTAGGCGAGGCCGTGTTTCGGGACTCCCGAGGTTCTCTCCCAAGGAGGTCGTCTTCTGTGGCGTCGGCGGTTCGGCTATCGGCGGAGAGATGTTGCGTGAGTGGGTGGCCAGCTCATGTCCGGTCAGGTGTGCTGTCATACGAGACTACTCACTCCCCGCTCACGTGGGCAAGGACTCCCTCGTGATCGTGTCGAGCTACTCTGGGAACACGGAGGAGACCCTCAGCATGTTCGAGGACGCCCGGAGGAAGCGCGCCAAGATCCTGGCGGTGTCCTCGAACGGCCAGCTCGCGAAGATGAGCGAGTCCGTGGAGATCCCGTTCGTGCGTGTGCCCTCTGGGCTCATGCCGAGGGCGTCCATGGGTTACATGTTCGGGGCGATGCTTGGCGCCCTGGAGAGGTCCGGGATCGTGTCTGTCGACAAGCAGGTCGAGGAGGCCATCAGGGTCATGGAGAGGACAAGAGCGTGCTGCAAGCAGGCGGTGCGCACCCCGGACAATCCCGCCAAGATGCTCGCGCATGAGATGTACTCACACCTGCCAGTCGTGATCGGATACGGCATTTCGAAGCCCGTCGCGAAGCGTTGGGCCGACCAGCTCAGCGAGAATGGAAAGAGCCTCGCGTTCTCCCTCGAGCTCCCAGAGCTGGATCACAACGCGATAGTCGGCCTGGTCAAGGACCAGAGGAGCAAAGGGCTGGCCTGCGTCTTCCTGCAGCATGACGGGGCCGGGAAGCAGATGGACAGGCGCGTGGTCGCCACGAAGGAGATGATCGCCCGGGTAGCCCCCGTGTACTCGACCGACGCAATGGGCTTGAGCCCTTTGGCGAAGATGTTCTCGCTGATCATGATGGGCGATTACGTGAGTGTGTACCTCTCGGTCCTGAGAAACGAGGATCCCTCCGCGAACGATGTGATTGACGAGCTGAAGGGCATTCTGTCCAAAAAG
>JAFGHM010000015.1 GCA_016930135.1 Thermoplasmatota archaeon
ATCATAGACATCTCCGAGGGCTACGACGACAAGGAGGTCATCTGGCTGCTCAAGGACCTCGGGGTCAAGGAGGTGGGGGAGCAGTACACCACCGAGACCAGGGTGTACGTCAACGGAGACCTCATCGGGCTCCATGACAAGCCCAATGAGCTCGTCGAGGAGGTGCGCCAGAGGAGGCGTTCAGGGCTGCTTTCCTCTGAGGTCAACGTGCGCTTCGACGAGAACATGAACGAGATCATAATCAACTGCGACGAGGGCAGGCTCAGGAGGCCGCTGCTCGTCGTGAGGCACGGCAAGACGATGATGACAAGGAGACACGTCGAGGAGATGCGCTCCAAGAAGCTCCGCTGGACCGACCTGATCAGAGAGGGAGTGGTGGAGTGGATCGACGCAGAGGAGGAGGAGGACACATATATCGCCGTGTTCGCATACAGGACGCCTCAGAAGTGCGAGCACTGCGAGAAGTTCCTGTCCGAGATCGATGTCGAGTGGCGAAACCCAGGGGATGAGGGCAAGGTGCTCCTAGAGTGCAAGCACTGCGGCGGCACGATGCACGTCGAGTCGATGCTGACCGACCAGCACACGCACCTCGAGGTCGACCCTATGGTCATACTCGGAGTGTGCTCCGCGCTCGTGCCGTATCCGGAGCACAACTCGAGCCCGAGGGTCACGATGGGCTCGGGCATGGCCAAGCAGTCGCTGGGCCTCAGCTCGTCCAACTACAGGATCAGGCCGGACACCAGGAGCCATCTTCTGCACTATCCGCAGAAGCCTCTGACGACCACGAAGCCCATGGACTTCGTCGAGTTCAACAAGAGACCTGCCGGCCAGAACTTCGTGGTGGCGATCCTGTCGTATCACGGTTACAACATGGAGGACGCGGTCGTCATGAACAAGTCCTCCGTCGAGAGGGCCCTCGGGAGATCGACCTTCATGAGGACCTACAGGGCGGAGGAGCGCAGGTACCCAGGCGGGCAGGAGGATCACTTCGAGATTCCGAGCCCGGATGTCAGGGGTGCGCGTGCCGACCTTTCCTATAGCAACCTGGGAGAGGACGGCCTCATCAGCCCCGAGACAGCGGTGCAGGGCGGCGACGTCCTGATAGGGAAGACATCCCCTCCGCGGTTCTTAGAGGAGGAGGCGGACTTCCTGACGCCCCAGAAGCGCAGGGAGACATCTGTGACCGTGCGCCCCGGCGAGATGGGCTATGTCGACAATGTGATGCTCACCGAGTCGGAGAACGGCTCTAGGCTGGTCAAGGTCAAGGTCAGGGACGAGCGGGTCCCCGAGCTGGGCGACAAGTTCGCCTCCAGACACGGCCAGAAGGGGGTCGTCGGGCTCCTGGTCCCGCAGGAGGACATGCCGTTCACCGAGGACGGGCTCGTGCCGGACCTGCTGATCAACCCGCACGCCATACCGTCGCGTATGACCGTCGCGCACGTGCTCGAGATGATAGGGGGCAAGGTCGGCTCGATGGAGGGCAGGCTCATTGACGGCACACCGTTCAGCGGCGAGAGGGAAGAGGCCCTCAGGGACGCGCTGGTTAGGAACGGCTTCAAGCACAACGGCAAGGAGGTCATGTACGACGGCGTCACCGGCAGGATGATCGAGGCCGAGGTCTTCGTCGGAGTGATCTACTACCAGAAACTGCACCACATGGTCTCCGGAAAGCTGCATGTGAGGAGCAGGGGCCCGGTCCAGATACTCACCAGGCAGCCGACCGAGGGGAGGTCAAGACAGGGCGGCCTGAGGTTCGGTGAGATGGAGAGGGACTGCCTCATAGGCCATGGAGCGGCGATGGTCATCAAGGACAGACTCCTGGACGAGTCGGACGGCACGCTCCAGTACGTCTGCGGCAACCCGAGCTGCGGCCACATAGCGATCCTCGACAGGCGCGGGACCCTCAGGTGCCCCGTCTGCGGCAACAACTCGAAGATATACCAGGTGCAGACCTCGTACGCTTTCAAGCTCTTGCTCGACGAGCTGCTCTCGCTCGGGGTCGCCATGCGCCTTCAGCTGGAGGACTTGAAATGATGATCACTGGCGTGACCAAGCGCATATCGGCGATCAAGTTCGCGCACCTCTCGCCTGACGAGATCAGGAAGATGAGCGCGACCAAGATAATCACTGCGGACACGTACGACGACGACGGCTTCCCGATAGACATGGGTCTGATGGACCCGCATCTGGGGGTCATCGAGCCCGGGCTGAGGTGCAAGACCTGCGGCAAGAAGGTCGACGAGTGTCCTGGGCACTTCGGGCACATAGACCTCGCGATGCCCGTGATACACGTCGGATATGTGAAGGAGATCAAGAAGCTCCTGCAGTCCACCTGCAGGTCCTGTGGCAGATTGCTACTCACGGGGGAGCAGGCCGAGGAGTACAGGAAGCAGAGGGACAAGATGGAGGAGTACGGTGCGGACACCCTCGAGGCCTCGAGCGTCGCGAAGGAGACCGCCAGGGACGCCTCCGCGCGCACGGCCTGCCCGCACTGCGGCACCGTGCAGTTGAAGATAACGCTCGACAAGCCCACGACCTTCAGGGAGGAGGGCCACAAGCTCACCCCGAAGGAGGTCAGGGAGAGGCTGGAGAGGATACCTGACGAGGACCTCGTCTCCCTGGGCATGGACCCCTCCGTATCAAGGCCGGAGTGGATGGTCCTGACGGCGCTGCCAGTGCCCCCTGTGACGGTGAGGCCCTCGATCACGCTCGACTCGGGAGATAGGTCGGAGGACGACGTGACGCACAAGCTCGTCGACGTCCTCAGGATCAACCAGAGGCTGAGGGAGAACAGGGACGCGGGCGCCCCGCAGCTGATAGTCGAGGACCTCTGGGAGCTGCTGCAGTACCATGTGACCACGTACTTCGACAACCAGACCTCGGGGATACCGCCTGCGAGGCACAGGTCAGGCAGGCCCCTTAAGACGCTCGTCCAGAGGCTCAAGGGCAAGGAGGGCAGGTTCAGGTCGAACCTGTCAGGCAAACGTGTCAACTTCTCCGCGAGAACTGTCATCTCGCCCGACCCGATGCTCTCCATCAACGAAGTGGGCGTTCCGGTCGAGGCCGCGCGGGAGCTGACCGTGCCTATACACGTTACCGAGCGCAACCTCGAGCGCGCAAAGGAGATGTGCAAGCGCGGGCCGACGCCGCCAGGGCCGGAGTATCAGCCCGGCGTCAACTACGTGATAAGATCGGATGGCCGAAGGATCAAGGTCACGGACAAGAACGCGGAGACCGTCGCCGAGACCATCGAGGCCGGGTACACGGTCGAGAGGCACCTCTTGGACGGCGACATCGTGCTGTTCAACAGGCAGCCGTCTCTGCACAGGATGTCCATCATGGCCCACGAAGTGCGGGTCATGCCGTACAAGACCTTCAGGTTCAACCTCTGCGTCTGTCCGCCTTACAACGCGGACTTCGACGGCGACGAGATGAACCTGCACGTTCTGCAGAGCGAGGAGGCCAGGGCGGAGGCCAAGGTGCTCATGAGGGTCCAGGAGCACATCCTGTCCCCGAGGATGGGCGCCCCGGTGATAGGGTCGATACACGACCACATCACGGGCTCATTCCTCCTCACATACAAGGATTCCAGGTTCACGCGCGAGGAGACGCTCAACATCCTCGAGAAGATAGGCAGCGTCAAGCTCCCCAAGCCGAAGGTCTCAGGCGGGCACGAGTACTGGACAGGGAAGCAGCTGTTCAGCCTGATACTCCCGCCCGAACTGCACATGACGTTCAAGTCCTCGATCTGCCAGAAGTGCCAGACCTGCAAGAAGGAGAAGTGCGAGAACGACGGATTCGTCGTCATCAGGAACGGCAGGCTGATCATGGGCACGATCGACGAGAAGGCCCTCGGGGCCTTCAAGGGCAGGATAGTGGACAAGCTCGCGAGGGACTACGGCCCCGACGTCGCGAGACAGTTCATCGACAAGGCCACGAAGCTGGCCATAGGCGCGATCACAGTGCGCGGGTTCACGACCGGCATAGACGACGAGGACATCCCGGAGCAGGCGAAGCGCGAGATCGACGACGCGATGACTCAGGCGCGGATGAAGGTGGAGGAGCACGTACAGGCATACAGACGGGGCGAGCTGGAACAGATGCCCGGCCGGTCCCTCGAGGAGACCCTCGAGGTTGAGATCATGAAGGTCCTTGGCAAGGCGAGGGACACCGCGGGCCAGATCGCTGGCAGGCACCTCGGCCTGGAGAACTCGGCGGTCATCATGGCCCGCTCGGGCGCGAGAGGTTCGATGCTGAACCTGTCGCAGATGGCGGGCGCGATCGGACAGCAGGCCGTCAGAGGTGAGCGTCTGTCTAGAGGCTATTGGAACAGAACCCTGCCGCACTTCCAGAAGGGCGATCTGGGGTCAGAGGCCAGAGGCTTCGTCAGGAACTGCTACAAGAGCGGCCTCACGCCTACGGAGTACTTCTTCCACTCGATGGGAGGCAGAGAGGGCCTGGTCGACACTGCGGTCAGGACGTCGAGGTCGGGGTACATGCAGCGGAGGCTGATCAACGCCCTGGAGGACCTCAAGGTCATGCAGGACGGCAGCGTCAGGAACACCGCGGGCACGATCGTACAGTTCGAGTACGGAGAGGACGGCATCGATCCGATGAAGAGCGTCGGCGGCGACGCCGTGGATGTCGATGATGTCATATTGGCGGTCCTCGGGGACCAGGGCGAGCTGATCGCGAAGGTCCAGGAGAAGGGCGCCCTCAGCTACGGCATACAGGACAGGGACCTCCTCGAGTCCTCGGATGAGACGGAGACCGAGGCGGAGGAGCCCGAATACGAGGGCGGTGGCGGGGAGGAGATGTGATCCACATGACCGCAAAGAACGCCGTCGAGGTCTTCGTCAGGAAGGGCATAGATGAGAAGACCGCGCAGAAGCTGGTCGATGCCGGTTACACTTTCACCAAGGTCGCCCGGGCAAGCGACAAGGTCAAGCGCGAGATCGAGAAGATGCTCGGGGAGAGGAGGCTCAAGCATGTTCTTGAGGCGGTGAAGACCAAGGACAGGATGCCGAGGAAGAAGAAGGAGAAGCCCTTGAAGAAGGTCCACCTCAAGAAGATGCCCGTCCCTCCGAAGGTCTCTGAGCCCACGCCTCTCGAGCAGAAGATGTTCAAGATACTCGAGAAGAAGGGCAAGAGGCTCCCCAGAGCGGTCGTGCAGGACCTGGCATCGAGGCTCGAGGGCGTCGAGATACCCGACAAGTTGATCGACCGGATGCTCGAGATGACCTGGGAGCGGTTCGACACGCACAAGGTCGACCCCAACGAGTCGGTCGGCATAATCGCCGCGCAGAGCATAGGAGAGCCGGGCACGCAGATGACCATGAGGACGTTCCACTACGCAGGGGTCGCCGAGATGAACGTCACACTCGGCCTTCCCAGGCTAATAGAGATAGTGGACGCGAGGCGCGTCCCGAGCACGCCCATAATGGAGATACATCTGGACGAGAGTGTCCACGACGACCTCGAGAAGGTCAGGCTGATCGCGTCGAACATCGAGCGGACGAACCTGATAGACATCGCGGATGTCGACACCGACATCAACTTGATGGAGGTCATCGTCAAGTTCGACCGGAAGAAGATGGAGCGCAAGTCCGCGACGGCGGAGGAGGTCCTGAAAGCCCTCAACAAGGCCAAAGGCATGAAGGGTCTGGCGGAGATGCGCGAGGGCAACATAGTCATCCGGTGCGACGAGCCATCGTACAAGAGGCTGCAGAGGATATCGGAGGACACGAAGTTCTGCCCCATCAAGGGCGTCGAGGGGATCCAGAGGGCCGTCATACGCAGGGTCGGAGGCCACTACGTCATCTACACCGAGGGTTCCAACCTGGAGAAGGTGCTGCTGATCGACCACGTCGACAGGAAGCGCACCACGACCAACAGCATCCTCGAGATATACGAGGCGCTCGGGGTCGAGGCCGCACGCAGGGCGATCATAATCGAGGCGTCCAGGACTCTCGAGGAGCAGGGCCTCACCGTGGACATCCGGCACATCATGCTCGTCGCGGATCTGATGACGAGCGACGGCGATGTCAAGGCCATAGGCAGGCATGGCATATCCGGGCGCAAGTCGAGCGTGTTGGCGAGGGCCGCATTCGAGATCACTTCCACACACCTGCTCAGGGCGGGCATCACCGGCGAGGTGGACACCCTAGAGGGTGTCGTGGAGAACATCATCGTAGGCCAGCCGGTCACGGTGGGCACCGGCGCGGTGAACCTGGTGTGGGCTCCGGGCGCAAAGGAGAAGGGGGAGTCGAGATGATCGACATTGCCAGAGCGCTCAAGACGGCATCTGCGACAGGGGATGTCAGGTTCGGACTCGCGGAGACCAGGAGGTCCTTGGCAAAGGATGAGGCGAAGATGGTGGTCTTCGCTTCGAACTGTCCGGACAAGTCAGTGGTCCCGTCGGGCAGCAGGGCTAGGACGCTCATGTTCAGTGGAACGAACGTCGAGTTGGGGAACGCATGTGGAATGCCGTTCCCGATATCCGTCCTTGCCGTGGTCAGCCCAGGGGAGTCCAACATTCTGTCGGCATGATGGGTGGGAGCATGGCTGACATCAAATTCACCGGGGATACGCTGAGGTACATATCCCTCTTCGAGAAGGTCACGGGCACGCAGGTCAAGGACTGCCTGGAGACCGAGGAGAAGCTGGTGTTCGTGGTCGAGAAGGGCCAGGGTAGCAGGGCGGTCGGGAAGAAGGGCGAGAACGTCATCCGCCTGCATGACCTCACAGGGAAGAACATACATGTCATAGAGTACTCTGAGGACCCCGAGACTTTCATCAAGAACGTGTTCCACACTTACTTGGTCCAGAGCGTGGCGATCGAGGACAGAGGCAACATAATACACGCGACCGTGACCGTGGACCCGAAGATGAAGGGAAAGGCGATCGGCAAGAACGGCAAGAACCTCAGGATAGCCCGCGAGGTCGTCAACAGGCACCACAACGTTCAGAGCATCAGTGTCGCCTGAGCGGCTCCCTCTCCACCTCGAGCCTGTCGGCTGTCGGGTATTCTTCCACTATGTAGCTCTGGATGTCAAGCTCCGACGCGATCTCTTCAAGCACCCACGGAGCGACCTCCAGCCTCCTTCTTCGGTTGTCCTCCCACAGCAGGCTGCCAGGGACCCCGAACCTGTTCATGATATGAGCGGCGGTCGCGGCTATTAGATCGGTCTCGATCACTCCTTTCACGAGCGTGCCGTCTTTCGTGAGCACCTCGTGCGGCTTTCTGACGTTCCTTGCGCGCCGCATTATCCTTCGCCTCAGCTGCACTCCGTCCTTGAACGCTGCAGAACAGTAGTGCAGAGGGACATCGGTATCGAGCCTGAGGAGGTCCTTCGCGAGGTGCTCGCTGCCATCAACCCCTGACGATATGTCATTGTCCGCTCTCACACCGAATCCCATCGCCCGGAGTGAGCGCCAATTCGTCTCCGAGAACTCGAGCTCGTTGAGGTTCACGAAATCGAGCTCCATGCTGTCCGCGAAGGCGATTGCAGCCACGAGCTCCGCCTTCTTGTCCGGTAGCACGGGGATTTCCAAGCCTGTCGCCAGCCCAAGGCGCTTTGAAAGCCTGAGCGCACTGCGGTACGCCGACCCATCGAGGCTCTTCCACCTCGCGAGGGGGGGATGAAACCGTATCTCGTCGAGGCCAGCCTTGGCAACCTTCCGGATCCTCTGCGGGCTCGTCGTCGAGGTGTACAGGTGTATGTGATGCCCCCTGCCGAAGTGTTTCTTCAGGCTCTCGATGGAGTCCAAGGTCCGTTCCAGAGCCATCAGTGGGTCTCCCCCCGTGATGCCCGTTCCGAGGGCGTCCATGAGATCGGCCTCGTCCAACACATCCTCCATCGCGGAAACCTTGCGCTCGTTCGCGTAGAAGACATCCTTGCCGCGCTTCTCCGAGGACAGAGGACAGTAGTAGCATCTCCGGCCGCATCTTCCGGTGACAAGGAGCACTAGCTTGGCACCCTTCTCGCACAGGACGCAGCCCTTGGGCAGTCTCCTGGTGTAGGAGGAACGCTTCGGCAGCCTGCGGATTTCCGGCATTCGGACGTGTATCAAGCTCAACGTAGTTGAATGGATGCGCTGCCTTGTTTGGCCGTAAGAGATAAACGATAGTCTTGCCAATCAGGTGTCGGGGGAGAGGATGCAGAGGAAGAACAGGGTAATACTGGCTCTTGATGTCACATCGCGAGCCGATGCGATGCGCGTTGTCGAATCTGTTAGGGACCATGTGGACGCAATCAAGATCAACTGGCCGCTCATACTTGCGGCCGGTCCCGAGATAATAGCGGAGCTGTCCAAGATCAAGTCAGTAATATGCGACATGAAGATATCCGACATACCGAACACGAACAGGCTCATCGTGGAGCAGGCGATGGCGAGGGGTGCGAGCGCGGTCATCTGCCACGGGTTCGCGGGCGAGGATTCGGTCAGGGCGTGCGTCGAAGCGTCGAAAGGCCAAGTCTTTGTGCTCTGCGAGATGAGCCACCCTGGAGGCAAGCAGTTCACGGCGCCTGTGGCGGACAAGATCGCCGAACTCGCCAAAGCTGCCGGAGCGAGGGGCATCGTGGCCCCGGCGACAAGACCTGAGAGGATATCGGAGTTGCGGAAGATCATTGGGGGCATGGAGATTATAAGCCCCGGCGTGGGGGCACAGGGCGGGAAGGCCTCCGACGCCATCAGGGCGGGAGCCGACTACATAATAGTCGGAAGGGCGATATATGAGGCGCAGGACCCTCGCGATGCGGCTAGAAAGATAGCAGCCGAGGTCCGCGGAGCCTGCTGAGTTGTCGAAAGCCCCGGTTCCGAGCGCGTCCACTCTGCGAAATCGGGCTGCGCCAGATGTGCTCGTTAATGGTCTCCCGTCGGCTCGGTCTCCCAGATAACGTATATATAGCACCCTTGTAATCGGTGGGCTACTATCACCAGGTGGCATTATCTTTGGCTGAGGCAAGGGAGGTCCCAGCTGGGTCTTTCCTGTCCAGGTTCAGAAGGGGGGACAGGGGGCCGAGCGAGTTAAGGAAGTGGTTCGTCGCTAACTGGACCACTCTGTTCATCCTCGCCCTCCTGTTCGCGGTCGCCCTGTTCGTGCGGACATACTTCGGCTACGACACCGCCATGGATGGCTACCTCGTCTCGGGCGGGTCTGACTCGTACTATTGGCAGCGGATTATCGACTACTCCGCTGAGACTGGCAAACAGCTGTATTGGGACCCACTGATCAACTACCCGGACGGCATCAGGAACCCCCGTCCGCCGTTCTACAGCATGTCGATTGTCGTTCCCGCGGTGTTCGCGCAGGGTATGTTCGAGTCCCTGGACGATGCCATAGGCTGGTCCCTGCTCTGGTCGACAGCCTTCTGGGGAGCGCTCACGATCATACCCACATACTTCGTGGGCAAGGAGACCTTTGGCAGGAGGGCGGGCCTCGCGGCCGCCTTCTTCCTAGCGGTCATGCCCGCGCATGTCCAGAGGAGCGTGTTCTCGGACGCTGACCACGACTCGTTCATCCTGTTCTTCATAGTCCTCACATTCTACTTCCTGCTAAGGGCCGTCAAGACTCAGGAACACAAGAGATGGGTCGAGAACTGGCGCAGCTGGAGCAGTATCAGGGCGGGTCTTGGCGACTATGTGCGCGAGAGCAGGACCCCGATGCTGTACGCGCTGATGGCGGGGGTCGCCTACGGCTGTGTGATGATAGCTTGGGTAGGGTTCGGCTACGTGACGGTGCTCATACTCGCGTACTACTTGATACAAATCCTTCTCAACAAGTTCAAGGGATTCGACTCAACGAGCGTGACCATCATAGTGTCGCTCGCCATGGCTTTCGGCTATCTGCTCGCGTTTCCGGTCTATTACGAACAGAGCCTCATCCCGGTCAGGTTTGACGTCCCCGTATACCTCTTCGTGTTCGCGGTAGTCTTCGGCATGCTCTTCGTGATATCCAGGGATTATCCTTGGACGCTCACTCTCCCGGCGACATTCCTGCTGCTCGGTGCGGGGATAGTCATCATCAACGCGATCGACCCCAGCCTCGCCGAGGCGATACTGAGCGGACAGGGCTATTTCGTGAAGAGCAAGCTGTACTCAACGATTGCCGAGGCCAGGGCTCCTGACTTCAGCGAACTCGCGATGAGCTTCGGCATGGTGACGTTCTTCCTCTCGCTGACAGGCCTCATCTGGGCCATCATCAAGATCCCGAAGAAGGCCACCGCGGAGTACATATTCATAGTCGTCTGGCTAGGAGCCGCAATATTCATGGCCATATCTGCGGGCAGATTCATGTTCAACGCGGCACCCGCTTTCGCGCTCGCGGCAGCATGGGTCGTCGTCATAATCGTGGACAACCTAGATTTCAACAGCGTCAGGAAGTCGCTCATGGGCGCGAGCGGATCATACTGGCAGATATTCAGGAAGAGCGTGAAGATCAGGCACATCGTCGGGGTTCTCTTCATCGCGTTCATGGTCATACTCCCCAACGTGTGGTATGGCACCGATGCCGGCATACCGTCCGAGACGAAGGCCCTCCTGGACAAGGAGATCTACGAGAGCATGCCGAGCTTCATGAGGCCGGACGACTACGACAGGATCAACGGCTCGAACTGGTACCTCGGTGCCTTCGGCTACTCGATACCGCTGGAGCGGTACTACTTCCCGTCTGCCTGGGAATGGTTCACGGAGTACGATTCGCACATACCAGCAGCTGTCGATAGGCCCGCGTATGTGTCATGGTGGGACTACGGTTTCGAGGCGGTCCAGGCGGGCCAGCATCCGACAGTCGCCGACAACTTCCAGAACGGTTATCAGATCGCCGGGAACATCATCATGGCCCAGAGCGAGGCCGAGGTCATTGCTCTCTTCTCCTATCGGCTCCTCGAAGTGGCGATGAGAGACGCTGAAACTAGAGATGCTCTCCAGGGGATGTGCGAGCGCTACGGAGTCGATTACGAGCGCATCTATGAAATCGTCTTCGGTCCCGTCCAGCCGATCATAGATGAGGTCCTGGAGGACCCGGCAGTCTACGGCCCCATGGACAGCGACCTGAGCGGTGCCAACGCCAAGATAGTCGCGGCCAGGGTCGAACTGGTGAAGCTGGACCAAGACGCGTTGGTCGGGTTCTATGGGGAGCTGTGCTCGCTGACCGGCTGGGACATCAGGTACTTCAGCGTCGACTCCAGGATGTTCCCAAGATCGGGCACTGACACGGGCATATTCTACGCCCCGGCCAAGCTTTCCGACCGCAGGATCGACCAGGGTTCCGTGCCAATTGACTTCTATGGAATCAATGCCGTGGACCAGTATGGCCGAGAGGTCGCGCTCGACCAGGTCACGGCCGACATGGTGATAGTCGATTACTCACTGACGTACAAGCCAATGTTCTACAATTCGACCTTCTACAGGGCCATGTGCGGCCCCTCGGGATACGAACTTGGTATGTCGAACGATGGCATTCCGAGCCTCTCGGGGACGCTCCAGAGCCTGGAGGTCATGCCGGGCTGGAACATGGCCCATTTCAGGATGGTCTACAGGACGGCGTACTACAACCCGTACCCGATTGCGGAGATACCTTACCACAGGGACGCCTGGACTGCGATCAGCCTTGAGGAGGCCCAGGAGCTGCAGACGAAGATACAGAACAATGAGATACAGGGATATGTCGACGACTCGGCGTCCTCCTTCTACAGCGCAGGAGTCGTCTTCCTGAAGTACTACAAGGGTGCCTATGTCAATGGCACTGTCACCACAGAGGAGGGCTACCCGGTCGCCAATGTCAGGGCGACAGTCCAAGACGAGTACGGCATCCCGCACATGTCAGTCCTGACAGACTCGGAGGGCAGGTACTCGCTCCTGGCCCCGTTCGGAGAGATCACATTGGTGCTCTCCATGGGCGACACGGTGACCTCGTCCTTGGTCAGCTCGAACATCATAGACAGGCTTGAGTTCAATGTCACGGACGATCAGGCGATGCGGCTCCCGTACGACCTCGACGGCGACGGGATGTACGACTACATGATAACTAAGGACTACCAGATGCGAGAGACACAGGTCACCGCGGACCTGTTCTGGGACATTGACGAGGAAGGCAACTACACGGCCGAGACCGACGAGCTCATCCAGGACGCCACGGTATATGCAATGGACCTCGTGACCGGAAGCATGTTCGAGATAGACGCCCCGGAGGGCACCTTCGACACCACACTCCCGCCAGGCACTTACGACATGTGGGCGAGAATATACGGCGTCAATGTCACGGTCAGCACCAACCTCACTGTTGCCGCTGGCCAGAAGTCCACTCAGAAGCTTGCCCTCAAGCCGAGCATGCTCTATGGCTATCTTTCCTACCTCGACGGTGAGTCAGCGATCGGCATCGAGCTCGTCATGACCGAGCTGAGCAGAGGATACCGGGTATCCGCGCTCACCGACGACGAGGGCGCGTTCAGGTTCGAGAAGCTGCTCTCCGGTGACTACAGCCTGACGACCACTGAGCCAGGATACACGCTCTCCGCCGTCACACTCACCATCACTGCGGGATCCGATATCTTCAACAACCTGACCATCTTCCCGGAGGCAACGATCCGGGCGAGGGTGCTCATGGACGGCGCCGGGGTGCCCTATGCCGCGTACATGCTGTCCGACATCTACAGCCCAGGAACGGTCGTCTCCGGGTTGACCGATGCCAGCGGCCGCATCGAGGTCAAGGTGCTCAAAGGCGTCTGGACCCTTTACGCAGTCCAGACCGTGGGCTCGGAGTCGTACGCGGGTGCAAAGACATTGGACCTGAGGACTGCAGATTCGGTTTCCACAGCGGTATCCCTTGGCCAGGCCTCATCCGTCTCGGGCGGCGTGAGGAATCCCTTGGGAGCGACGATACGCAGCGGCCATGTGGTCTTCGAGAGCTCGGAAGGAGTCAGGATACCTGCGCGCATAGACACTCTGGGCGTTTACAAGATGACTCTGCCGTACGGTACCTACGAGGTGACATCCTACTCTACGACCGGCAGTTGCCTCTTCTCGGGCACCACGGTCGTGACCGGAGCGGCGACCAGCTACCAGGTCGAGATGATCGAGGGCGTGCTCGTCGAAGGGGCGATATGGCTGGACAGGGACAGCACGGGCACCTTGTCGGCGCAGGAACTGGGCAGATACGCGAAGCTGCGCCTGACAGATGAGAGCGGCGCGTTGTTCACTGCAGCCGCGGCCGAAGACGGCAACTTCACGCTCGTGTACCCCAAGGCCGCTGATGGCACTCTCAGCGTCGGGGAAGCCGGTTTCTCCGAGTGGTCCGTCACTTCCAGGTTCGTCAACGACACGACGAACATCGGCGCGGTCGTTGGTCCTGACGAGGTTGTCGTGCAAGGACGGATCGCATACGACGGACAGGGCCTCAGAGGTATCAGAGTGACTTTCACACCCCAGGTGCTCCTGCTCGATGTCGTGACCGCGGTCACATCGTCCGGCGGATACTACACGGCCAGCCTCCTGCCGGCGGTCTACACTGTGTCGGTCGACCAGGACACGAACCCGATGGGTGGAGAGAGGTACATTTGCGAAGAGGAGTTCACGCTCCTTCCGTCGGGCGTCCCGGTCCAGTATTCGCTCACGCCGGACAAGAAGGTCGAGATGCACGGTGTCCTCTTCGGGGCTGAGTCGGACATGGAGCTCAGCCTTTCGGGTCCGGAGACGAGGGCTCTGACCCTCGGCGGCACGATCAGCTACTCCGCATATCTGCTGCCCGGGGAGTACAACGTGTACGCGAAGGGCTACCTGGGCGCCGACGTGTACGCGAACGTGACATCGGTCACACTCTCGGTCGATTCCCGTCAGCACGATTTCCAGTTGTATCCAGCTCACGAGCTCCGAGGATCGATCGACATCGACGGCAGGCCAGTCACGAAGGAAGTCACCATCAGGGCCGTGTCGGCCCTTGGCGAGGCGGTCGAGACGACGACTTCGCTGTCGTCCTACTCCATCGAGCTCCCGCAGGGCCTGTACACGGTCAACTTCAGTATGGAGGATACCAAGACCGAAGGTGGCAGGACACTGTATGTGGAATATGAGGCCGAGGCTCCCATACTGATCAGCACGGACGACCAGAGGCTGAACCCGTCGCTCTCGAGGCGCCTTGACAACACCACATTCAGCGGGACTGTCTACGGGACCGGAGGGGCGCCCGTCAGGGCATACCTGCGCATGGTCCCGAACACGGTCTTCGGGCTGGGGCTGGAATTCTGGACGGACACCAGCGGCTCCTTCAACGTCTCGATGCAGCCGGGAGATTACACAGTACACATCCTCCGGTCGCAGGACAAGAGCGCATACTTGGGCACATTGAGGCTCGAGCGCGACGTGTCTATGGAGCAGTCGTTCAACCTGACCTCAGGCCTGTACATATCAGGCAGGGTGTTCGTGGCGGACGCAGGCGCGTCGGTCGATGTATCAGTTGCCACCGGCAGCGCCAAGCTGCAGGTCACATCCGATGCCTCCGGTGATTTCAGGGTACTTGTCACCGAGGGGAGCTACATACTCTCAGCCACGACGACGCGGGTCGAGAACGACCTCACAGTGAGGTACACGGGCAGCCTCGACGTGAATGTGGAGGATACGGACAGCTACGTCACTCTCAATCTGTTGAGGAGTTCCACGCGCACCGTCTCGGTCAGCTGGGATAGGAACCTGACGCAGACAGTACCGCCCGGCGTCCTCGTGAAGTACGCCTTCACTGTCACGAACACGGGCAACATAGAGGACAAATGGAGCGTGTCCTCTTCGACGACCGGCTTCAACATCTCTTTCACCCCCTCGACCTTCGAGCTGGGCCTGGGCTCTGAGAGCACGGCCACAGTCGTAGCCGAGATAACCGCCCATGACGACGTTGCCGCTGGCGAGGCTCTGATAAGCGCAGTCGTCCGCTCGAGCGCGCAGTCGTCCGCGAGAGCCACAGTCAACCTCTACCTCAACGTGTCGCCTGTGCACGATGTGCGCGTGTTCAGCTTGAACGAGTCCACTTATGTCACCGGCTGGAGCACGATCACCAAGTTCACCGTGAACAACACGGGCAACATCGAGGACACGTTCCTGGTGAGCGTGTCCAACCTCGATTCGCTCCTCTCGCTGGGCTGGTCTGCAACCATAATAGACCCCGCCACCGGCGACGAGGTGACTGAGGTCCAGGTCGATGCCTTCGACGGCATGGAGCTTGCAGTCAACTTCACGGCCACGAGGAGCACTCCGGACGTCACCGCCTCCGCACTGGTGTTCGCAGCGTCTGCAGAACAGCCGGCTTCTGGCAGCTACGGAGCGGTCCAGGTAAGGCTTCCCGACCTCGTCATCGGGCCCGGGTATGTCGACGCCGAGAGGGCAGACATCTCCTACGAGTACGACGTGTCCAGGGTTCTGCTGAACATAAGCTTGGCGATCGCGCTCGTAGCGCTGGTCGTGATGTTCTTCGTGCTGCGCAAGAGGAAGGGCTTGGGCAAGGGAGGTGCTGCGAAGTGAGGCCTCGGACATCGGTGTTGTTCTCGTTGGCCACAGCAGCGTTGCTCGTCATGCTCGTCCTTCCCGGGATGGTGCAGCTCGCCTCGAACGCGGTTGCGTACGGAGGCATCAGCATACAGCTCGACCGCCCGTCATTCGCTGGTAAGGGCGATACCGTGGTGTGCACTCTGACCATCACTGGCGGCCCTGCAGAGGATGGTGGAGGAGAGTATTCATATGAGGCCGAGATAGTGGCTGACAACTCCACCGGCTCGTCCGTCAGTCCGGACACCGGCAATTCTGCGAGCGGCGTGTTCAAGCTCAACGTGACCATGCCTGGCGAGGCCCCTCAGAAGATCAAGATCGCCATCAACGCGACCTCCAAAGGGGGCTCGCCGCAGGTGACCAAGCACCTCGAGCAGGAGTTCGAGATGAAGGTCGTGGACCCCATCATCATAACGGCTACGATCTACAACAGGGGCGAGACCGACGCGCGGAACGCGACGGTCAAGTTCTACGCAGACGGGACCTACCTGGCTTCTCGGGTATTCAATGTCACCGCGGGATCCTCCGCAGTGCTCACCCACAACTGGACCTTCGACAACATCCGCTCCGGGAGGCATGTGATTACGGTCGTGGTCGATGATGCGAATGACCTGGTCGAGTTCAGCACGGGCAACAACGTCTATTCCCTCACCATATACGTTGGCAGCGAGGGCAATCCCATGGGAGCCATACTGACGATCGGTGTGATCATAGCCTCGGTGTTCGTCGGCCTGATGTGGCTCCAGAAGCCCCAGAAGCGCGGCAAGAAGCTATGACCTGGAGCCCCCTCAGGATGATGGGATAGGCTCTTATATTGAACACACTTTACCCGGCCTAATTCAAGGGAAGGCATGATGAGCTTGTCCGAAGAAATACTACATCTGAGCGACTCGAACTTCGATTCCGCTGTCAAGTCATCCGGCAGTCTGCTGATCGACTGTTGGGCCGCATGGTGCGCCCCCTGCAAGATGATCGCCCCGACCATCGAGGCGCTGGCAAAGGACTACAAGGGAAAGGTGACCTTTGCGAAGCTCGACACGGACGAGGCGCCCAAGACGGCGATGGCCCTCGGCATACGTAGCATCCCCACTCTGTTGTTCTTCAAGGACGGAAGGCAGGTGGACCGTCTGATTGGGGCGCATCCTCGTGTGAACATCGAGGCCGCGATAAAGAAGCACTTCGTGTGAAAGCCGGTCAGCTCTTTCTCAGGACCTCCTCTATCTTCTTGTGGAGCGTATTGGCTGAGGTCGCCACAGCGACTTCGCCCCTCGTCTTCTCGAGCAGGCTCCTCGCTACATCCTGCTTGTGCCTCAGGGGCACGATCGCATCGGGGTAGTCGAACCTCATCAGGGCCGTCAGGAGCTCCTCCATCATGTCCAGGATCTCATTCGCACGGCCGACCCTCCCGGACTTGAGCTCTTCGAGGCAGAACCTCCTCAGCTCCCCGACGCTGTCCCCGAGGCCCATGAGATAGGGAGCGCTCCCCACTTCCAGCTCTTCAGGCGATGGGACATCGCCCTTCTCGAGGAGGGACATGATGAGTCCGACCTCTGCATACTCCTGGAACGCGCTGGTTACATATCCTGCGTGCTCCAGCTCGGGGTGTTCTGCCAGGAGGCTGTACAACCTGTTCACCTCGTCCTTGAGCACGTTCAGCTGGTCCCCTGCCTGCTCATTCCTGTGCAGGCCTCTCAGTATCGCTCCGGACAGCCTCACGACGGCCCTCGACGATTTCAGCGCGATCTCCCTCACCTGGTCCTTCTCGTCAAGCTCGGATTCTATCTTCGAGATCACCTCTTCCAGGTTCTTCACAGCTCTCCCCTCCTTATCCGATCCATCCGCGCGATCTTGGCATCGAGCATCTCCTTCTTCGCTATGTCGTGCCTCACGTGTATCCTGCCGGACACATGGCCTATCGCGCTCTCGGCTATGGCCTCGGCCTCATCGATCACGTCCGCGATGCCCACTATCCCCACGGACCGCGAACTCGTCGTGAACACCCTGCCATCCTGTTCGTTGACGCTGGCATAGTACAGGATCGCCCCTTTGTCGGCTATTGCCTTCTCGTCCACGCTGATCTCCTGTCCTGAGAGCGATTTCACTCCATAACCCTCAGGAACGATGTACTTGCACACGGAGGCCTTTCGTGTGAACTGCAGGCGGCTCCTCGAGATGTTTCCGCTCGCCATGCCCTCGCACATCTGAGCAAAGTCTCCTTCGAGCAGCGAGAGGACGTTCATCGCCTCCGGGTCGCCGAACCTGGCATTGAACTCGATCACCTTCGGGCCGTCCCTCGTGAGCATGAACTGGCCGTACAGCGTGCCCCTGTACTCAGCTCCCTCGGTCTTGAGCGCCTTCACCGTGCTGTCCATGATGGCCACTGCATCCTCGTACTCGCTCCTCCTGAGGAAAGGCAGCAGACCGTCATTCTGCGAATACGACCCCATCCCTCCAGTGTTGGGGCCAGTGTCGCCCTCGAAAGCCCTCTTATGGTCCTGGACCGCGGGCATTGGCACGACCCTCGTCCCGTCACAGAATGCCTGGACAGTGAACTCCTCTCCGACCAGCTTCTCCTCGAGGACGATTGTCGGCGTGCCCCCAATGTTCTTCGAGAGTATCTCTGCGACATAGTCCAGGATATCTCTCTTTGACATCAGGTGCTCCCCGAACACCTTCACGCCCTTGCCTCCAGTCAGGCCCGTGGGCTTGACCACTATGTCGGTCCCGAGGGAGTCGAGGGCCTTCTCCGCATCCCTGGCGTTGTCGACTGCCACGAACTTCGCCGCGCCTCTGATTGCGTACTTGGCCAGCAGCTTCCTCATGAAGCTCTTGGAGGTCTCTATCCTCGCAGCCGCCTTCTTCGGGCTCGCAGTCGAAATGCCGGCCATTTCGAGCGCATCCGCGAGGCCCAACTCCAAGGGCGCCTCCGGGCCGATCACAGCGATGTCGACATGCGTGTTCTTCGCAAACTCGACCACTCTGTGCAAGTCCATCTCATCGACGAGCATGTGTTCCTTCGCTGCACGGAAGATGCCCGGGTTCTTGTTCTTCGAACACGCGTAGACTTCGGCTCCCGAGCGTGCAAGAGCAGCGACGATCGCATGTTCTCTCGCGCCTCCCCCTACAGCCAGGGCCCTCATCGTTTCCGACCTGCCCATGCATGAGACTTGTGAAATAAGAAGGTTGTCCACGCGAGCCGACTGGCCGTGAGACGACAGCTCGGTCATACCTGGGAAATCATATAAGACAATGAACCCTATCCCTGTCCTGATGAAGTACGCTGGCCATGTGGGCGAGCTCCTGGACAGCGCCGGAGCTGAGATCGGTGACGTCATCGAGATCCGGCGCGGAAAGGAGGTACGCTCAGGCATCTTGATGCCGCATCACGACTTCAGCGCACCATCTGTAATCACGCTGAAGCTAACGACTGGTTACAACATCGGCGTGCTTGTTGATCAGGAGACCGAGGTCAAGCTTGTACTGAAGAGGGAAGCCAAGGCTCAGAAGAAGCAGGCACTTCCGCGTGATCCCGCGAAGAAGGACATTGCGGTCATAAGCACCGGGGGCACGATCGCGTCCTACGTCGACTACAGGACGGGTGCTGTCCATCCGGCGATATCCGCCGAGGAGCTGGTCTTCTCTGTGCCCGAGCTTCTGGACCTCGCGAACGTCCGTGCAAAGGTCCTCTACTCGATCCTAAGTGAGAACATGAAGGTCTCTCACTGGCAGAGCTTGGCCAGGGCCGTCGCCGAGGAGCTGAACTCAGGCGCGGTCGGCGTGATCATACCCCACGGCACCGACACGATGGGCTTCACATCCGCAGCTCTCGCATTCATGCTCAGGAACCTGACGGGCCCGGTGGTCTGCGTGGGCGCCCAGAGGTCCTCTGACAGGCCGTCCTCTGATGCGATTATGAACCTGCTCTCGGCGACGAGACTGTCCATCGACAGCGACCTCGGAGAGGTGGTGGTCCTCATGCACGGGGACACTTCCGACACGCACACGCTCGTCCATCGGGGCACCAAGGTGAGGAAGATGCACTCGTCCCGCAGGGACGCCTTCAAGAGCATCAACATCGACCCGATTGCCAGGATCGAGGGTCCCAAGATGACATTTCTCACGGAGTACACGAGGCGGTCCAAAGGCTCCGTCCAGCTGAAGGACAGGATCGACGGGCGGGCCAGCATGCTGCACTTCTACCCGGGCTTCGAGGCGGAGCACTTCGACCTCATCGCCACCAAGGTCAGGGGCATAGTCATCGCGGGGACCGGACTGGGCCATGTCTCGGAGGAGATAGTCGGCTCGATCAGGAGGGCAGTGAAGGACGGCGTGCACATCTACATCACCACCCAGTGCCTTCACGGGGCTGTCAACCTGAACGTCTACTCCACCGGGAGAGACATGATCACCGCGGGCGCGGTGACCCTGGGCGACATGCTCCCCGAGACGGCATATGTCAAGCTCATGTGGGCCATGGGCCAGGCCGAGGCCCCGGAGGAGGTCAGGAAGATCATGCTGACCAACATCGCGGGCGAGTTCGCTGAGAGGAGGCTGGTCTGAGTTGGACTACAAATCCCTTGGGCTGAAGGTGGGCATAGAGATCCACCAGCAGCTCAACACGGGCAAGCTCTTCTGCGGCTGCTCGTGCGAGCTCTCGGATGTCCACCACAAGGAGCTGACGAGAAGGCTCAGGCCCACCCAGAGCGAGATGGGCGAGATAGACAGGGCGGCTCTGGAGGAATCGGAGCGGAAGATGCACTTCAGGTACCAGACCGTGCCGCATTCGTGTCTGGTGGAAGCCGATGAGGAACCACCCCACGATGCGAACAGGCGCGCGATCGAGGCCGCTTTGGAGATGTCGATGTTGCTCGGCATGACCCCCGTCGATGAGGTACACTTCATGCGGAAGATCGTGATCGACGGTTCGAACACGAGCGGGTTCCAGAGGACCGCTCTCATATCGATGGGGGGCAGGGTGGAGGTCGAGGGCAAGACCATAGGGGTGACCACCTTGTGTCTAGAGGAGGACGCGGCCCGCAAGATAGCCGAGCACGGGAGTGAGGTGACCTACCGCCTCGACAGGCTGGGGATCCCTCTAGTCGAGATTGCAACCGAGCCGGAGATATCTTCCCCAGAAGAGGTCAGGTTGGTCGCAGAACGCCTCGGCTCTCTCCTCAGGGCCACCAAGAAGGTTCGGCGCGGCATAGGGACAATAAGGGAGGACATAAACATCTCGGTGTCGGGTGGAGCGCGCGTCGAGATCAAGGGCGCTCAAGACCTCAGGCTGCTGCACCTCTATGTCGCGGAGGAGGTCAAGCGCCAGCTCGCACTCCTCGATGTCAAGAAGACGCTGAGGGACCGGGGGGCAGGTAGGCTGTCTTCGGAGGCCAAGGACGTCTCGGGGATCTTCAGGGGGACCAGGTGCAAGGTGATCAAGGGCGCCCTCGACGCCAAAGGTGTCGTCCTGGCGATCAGGCTGCCCAAGTTCGCGAGAGTCCTTGGTCCCACTGAGACGGGGGTCAAGAGGCTCGGTCCGGAGATGGCGTCACATGCGCGCGTGGCAGGAGTGAAGGGATTGTTCCATTCCGACGAGCTGCCCGGCTATGGAGTCACCGTGGCCGAAGTCGAGGACCTCAGGGCGGTGTTGCTCGTCGAGCCGGAGGATGCCTTCTTCCTTATTGCGGATGAGGAGGAGAAGGCACGCGCAGCCATCGTGAGGGCCGTGGACAGACTGAATGTCGCAATCGAGGGCGTTCCGGAGGAGACGAGGGACCCGCTCCCGGACGGCCAGACGGTGTACAGCCGCCCGCTCCCGGGCAAGGAGAGGATGTACCCCGAGACGGATGTCAGACCGATACTCGTCGATGAGACGCTGATCGAGAGCATCCGGCTCAATCTACCCGAGCTCCCAGAGCAGAAGATCTCCAGGCTCGTGAAGCACTTCGGCATCAGCAAGGACCAGGCCGAGTCGCTCATCAAGAGCGGCTACGAGGACGAGTTCGAGCTGCTCGCCAGCAGCTTCGGAAGCGCGCAGGTCGTCGCCAGAATCTATCTGAACACGTACCCCGAACTCGAGAAGCTCGGCCTGACCCCCTCCGAGCTCAGCCTTGAGACGATGAAAGAAGTCATGGCCCTCCTCAAGAATGGAGCCTTCGCGAAGGAGGCCATCCCGAAGATACTGGCATCGGTGCTCGAGAACGGCCACACGGTCGCGCGCGCAGCGGAGACGGTGGGTGCTGAGCCGATCGGCATGGACTCGGTCAGAGAGCTCTGCGACCGGATTGTCAGGGAGAAGGAGAAGCTGGTGAGGGAGCGAGGTGAAGCCAGCATAGGCCCCCTCATGGGTCTGGTCATGAAGGAGCTCCGGGGCAAGGTGGACGGGAAGGTGCTCAGCGAGATTTTACGCGAGAGGATAAGACAGCTAATGAGCTAGATTTCCTCTTGTTCATCAGCAGCAGGAAGCTCTTGCAGTACTCTATCGCGGCGCCAGGGTCAGTACTGCTCTCGACCAAGAAGCGCCTGCAGAGCTCGTCCAGATCATCCGGGTTGTTGTACTTGTGCGGTTTCTCAGAGGTCACTTGCCCACTCCGTCCTGTAGCACCGCTCTATCTCGGATGGAACTAGATAAAGCTTCTCGCAGCGTTATCTATTCGCGAAATCACGCAATCTGAATCTGTAGATATATATCGATTCGAAGAACAAATGCTTCTCCTCCAGCATCTCTGACTCGTATCTCTGCTTGGCCGTTTTCAGAAGACTCATCAGCCCGCCTATAGACGACAGGACCACGTATATCCTCCCGCCTGGCGCCAGTTGTCTCCAGGCCTGTTCGAGGAACCTGACGGCCATCTCGCTCCCCTCCTCGCCCCCGGCCCACGCCTTCTCGACCCAGCTGGTCGAACTGGCCGTCCCGGGGAGGTATGGAGGGTTGAACGCGATCACATCGAACAGGCCAGATATCCTCTCGAAGAGGTCGCTTCGCACAACCTCAAGCCTGATGTTGTTCCTGGCGGCGTTTCTGCGCGTGCACTCGACTGCCTTCGGGCTCATATCGGCGGCGGTCACTTTTGCACCGAGTTTTGCTGCATGGAGCGCAATCAGTCCGCTGCCTGTGCCCATCTCCAGCAGCGATTGGTCAGGTGATACCTCGACGCATTTGAGGAGGAGGTACGAGTCGTCGCTCGGATTGTAGACCTCTTCGTCGATCTCTATGTCGATGCTGCTGTCGAACCTCACAGCCCGGCGGTAGGTCAACACCTATCCTTAAGGTTTTACTAGGTCAAGGCCATCACCGGGCAGGTCAGGCGCGCTGAGGTCAGAGTGCTCTAACCGGTGTTCGAAGGGGGAACGGATTGGACGCAGCAGTCGTCGCGGTGATTGCAGTGATCATTGGGACCACTGCATTCTCATGGTGGAAGCAGAGCATGTTCTCCGTGCTCGTCAGCATAGCATGTGTCGTCACGATGCTGCTGATGTATCTTCCTGATCCGGACAATCGCTTCGCCATCCAGTTCCAGCTCGCCTTCGCGCCGAGGGACTTGATCGACCCGAGCCACATGACCTCGGTCATCACCTCGATGTACACTCACGACGTGAGAGGCTTCACGCACATATTCTTCAACCTGCTCGTGCTCTTCCTGATAGGGATGCCCTTCGAGGAGCGCATTGGGACGAGAAGGTTTATCGTGGTATACTTACTGAGCGGCCTGGTCGGGACTCTTGTCTTCGCGCTGTTCCGCTGGAATGACTTGGTGATCGCCTTCGGGGCATCCGGATCCATAAGCGGGGTTCTTGGCGCTTTCATCAGGCTCTATCCGCACGAGAAGATGTCCCTTCTGTTCATTCCTTCATTGACCTTCCCGCTCTGGCTTGTGGGCTTAGGTTTCCTCGCCCTGCAGGTCGTCTACGCCATGGGATCCTACGGCATCGCCTACGAGGCCCATCTCGGAGGGATGCTCGCGGGTATGGCCATTGCCCCGATACTCGTGAAGACGCCCATGCACAAGCGCGTCAAGCGGATGATATCCCTCTCATCTCTCAGGAAGCTGGCTAAGACGCCGGAGCTGAAGGCGATCCTCAGGCGCATAGAGGACGAGGACCTGCCCGATGTGAGGAGTGCGTGGGTCGAGCAGTTCATCTCCAAGGCGAAGTGCCCTCACTGCGGCTCTCCGCTCAAGGTCACCAAGGAGTCGGTCATGTGCGAGAAGGGCCACCTGTTGTGATCAGTCCTCAGATGCCCGTCGTGAGACCTGTCTGGAGCGGTCACATAGTCCGCAAGGGAAGTACCGTAATCGAGGCCTCATCCAGCGTTACCTTGATCGAGGCCAGTGGGAAGAGAGTCCTGGTCGACACGGGCTCTCCGAAGGATGAGGATAGGCTGCTCAAGGCCCTTGCGCGGATGGGAGTCACGCCGGAACTCGTCAGCCTGGTCGTCAACACCCATATGCACATCGACCACTGCGGGTGCAACGACCTTTTCAGCGCAGCCAGAGTCGTGGCGCACGAATCGGAGGCGCCTCCGGTGGGAAGCGCGCCGATCAGCGGGAGACAGCCGCTCCTCCCGGGAATCGAGCTCGTGCCGACCCCAGGACACTCCGAGGGGTCGATGTCGGTCTTCGTCACGGCTGAAAAGCGCTACGCAATATGCGGCGACGCCATCCCGACCAGGGACAACTACGAGAAGTGGGTTCCGCCATTCATCAACATCGACCGCAGACTTGCTCTGGCGTCCATGGAGCTAATCTGGTCTTGGGCGGATGTGATAATCCCCGGACACGATTCGCCCATCCAAGTCAGGAGAAAGAAGTAAGACTGATTACTACAATGACTTCGCATCATGGTCCTCCCTTCTTCTGTTTTGGTCGAATGCCCCATCTGCAAGCAGGAATCTCTTCACGAGGTGCTCTCGGGCAAGATGGGTGGCAAGGCCCAGACCGTCTTTGAGATGACCGTCAAGTGCAGGCAGTGCAGTCATGTCCACCATGCTGTGCTGACGGTCCAGAAGCCAGTGGAGATACCTGTGGTGGTCAGTTGGCTCCATGAATCGGTCAGGTCCGCAATCACCCTCGGCCCGGACGAGGTGCTGACCGTCAACGACGAGATAATGTGTGGCGAGGATCCCGTACTCATCACATCCATCGAGTCCAATGGCGCCAGAGTCAAGAGGGCCAGGGCGGGGAGAATTCAGACTCTTTGGGGGAAGAAGTTCGACAAGGTCAGGGTGCCCTTCTCCATCAATCATCACGGCAGATCCTTCTCGGAGCACGTGCTGGCCGTCCCTGACGAGGAGTTCTTCATCGGTGACATGTTGAAGATCGGCAAGCATGAGGTCGTGATACACTCCATAAGAATCAGGGACAGATCCCTCAGGATCGGGAGCGCGTGCGCGCGCGACATCGTGCGCGTGTATGCGAACATCGTAAGGCGGAGTACGTCCCACTAGGCGCTGGTTCTCGGCATCAAGATTTTACCCTCTCCGACGATTAACCTCTCGGATGGAGTCGTTCGAGGAGCAGAGAGAGAGTCTGGTCGAGAGCCTGAAGAGGCGCGGCTATATCTCAAACGTGGCCGTCGAGGCTGCGATGCGCAGGATCCAGAGGGAGGAGTTCCTGCCCGAGAGCCTTCGCGACGACGCTTATGTCGATTCTCCCCTCCCGATAGGTGAGGGGCAGACGATATCCGCGCCTCACATGGTGGCAATCATGGCCGAGCAGCTGGACCTCAGGCCCGGCATGAAGGTCTTGGAGATCGGTGCGGGCTCGGGATATCACGCAGCGGTCTGCGCAGAGATAGTGGGCCAGGAAGGGCATGTCTACACTGTCGAGAGGATATCATCGCTCGCATCCTTTGCAGAGGCCAACCTCAGGAAGACGGGATACGCTTCCGTCGTCACGGTCATATTCGGCGACGGGACAAGGGGCCTGCCTGAGCATGCGCCCTACGACAGGATACTCGTGGCCGCAGGGGCCCCGGCGATACCAACTCCTCTGACTGAGCAGCTCGCAGAAGGCGGGAAGCTGCTGGTCCCAGTGGGTGGCAGGTTCTGCCAGGACCTGATCAGGATAGAGAAGAGGGGCCACAAGCTGAAGAAGGAGAGCCTGGGCGGCTGCGTGTTCGTGCCATTGATAGGCGAACACGGGTACCACTGAGCACGTGCTCAGACGAGATCCAGTATCTTCGTCAGATCCTTGTCCTCGACCACTGCGTCTGCTCTGTCCCGGACAGAATCGTCTGCGGGGACGAAGGCGATGCCCTTGCCAGCGATCTCGAACATGGACACGTCGTATCTCGAGTTCCCAACGGCGACGACATCAGCTGGACTCACGCCGAACTTCCGGGCCGTCTCGATCACGGCATCGCCCTTGTCCGTTAGCCTGACCCGGAGTATTCCTCTGCCGGACAGACGGCCGGAGGCGTCCGTCTCGAGCCCGTTCGCGATTTGATGGTCCATCCCGAGCTCCTCGGCGATGCGTTCGGACAGCAGGTCTATCCCCGCTGAGATGATGGCCGTCCTCACGCCATCCTCTCTCAGACTTCGCATCGTCTCAGCGGCCCCCGGCATCAGGCGCACCTGCCTGAGGATATCCCTTATCCTGTCGGAGGTCACACCGGGCTCCTTGGACTTCCAAAGGCCGATGTCCCTTCTGATGAACTCCAGGTCGTCGATCTCACCTCTGAGATAGGCGTAAAGGGAGTCATCGTTGTTCACTCCGAAACGCTGGTGGACGAACACCCAAGAGCTTATCGTGTCGGCTAGAACGCCGTCCATGTCGAAGACCACGAGCCTGGCCACGGCCCGCTGATAGCGGAAAGCATTATTAAAAGGATGGGATGATTGGGCACCCCTCATGATAACAATAGTGGGCGTCGGGCACGTGTTCGCGATCTCCGAGAACGTCAAGGACCTGATACGATCGAGGCGGCCTGAGGTCGTGTGCCTGGAACTCGATCCGGGAAGGTACAGAGCGCTCGTGCACAAGGAGGACTCGAGAAAAGCGCCCCTCCAGTACAGGCTGCTCGAGCTCTTCCAGAAGCGCATGGCCACCAAGTTCGGCACTGAGGTCGGGGATGAGATGGTGGCTGCTGTCGACGCAGCTCGCGAAGTGGGCGCCAAGGTCGCCCTGATCGACATGGACGCCGCCATGGTCTTCGCAAGGCTCTGGAAGCGCATGTCGTTCAAGGAGAAGATGCACCTCATGGGAGGGGCCTTCGCAGGCCTGTTCGCGTCCAAGGAACGGGTGGAGAAAGAGCTGGGGAAGTACGAGGAGAGCTCAGACCGGTACATGGAGCTCCTGGGAGAGGGGTTCCCGTCGATCAAGGAGGTCCTCATAGACGACAGGAACAAGTTCATGGCGGGCAGGCTCTCAGAGCTCGCCGCTCAGCATGCAAGCATAGTGGCGGTTGTCGGTGACGGGCACGTGCCGGGCATCGCATCAGGGCTCGAGGGGTCAGAGGTCGAGACCGTGAGGCTGAAGGATCTCAGGACGTCTTCCGCGACCCCGTCATCTGGCCAGGAGTTCACGACCAGTTTCTGGATAAGGCAGGAGTGAGCGGTGCACATGTCCCTCCGCCTTCCTGAAAAGGATATAGGATTGGAACACGTATCCGGCTGAGCCCAGCAGGTGTTCGCTTGAAGGTCGTGCTACTGAACTACACGAAGAACCCGGACCAGATATGTGCCGCGGCCGCTCAGTCATGCTACTCGGAAAAGGGCGCATCCGAGCTCTTCGAGAGGACCACCGCCGTGAAGGCCGAGAAGATGATCAAGAAGGTGGTCGAGATGGGGCACCTGTCCGTGGTCGAGCACGCACACTTCACATTCAGCGTCGAGGGGGTTTCGAGGGCGCTCACTCACCAGCTGGTGAGGCATAGGATAGCCTCGTACTCTCAGCAGAGCCAGAGATATGTTGGCATGGACGAGGCCGAGTATGTCCTCCCGCCGTCCGTCCAGGCCGATCACGAAGCGAAGAAGCTGTACAAGAAGGCGATGGACGATGCGTGGAAGACATACCGTGCGCTCGCCGCCAAGGTCGACAAGGAGGACGCGAGGTACGTGCTCCCGAACGCGTGCCATACGAACATCACGATCACCATGAACGCCAGGGAGCTCTGGCACTTCTTCAGCCTCAGGTGTTGTCGGAGGGCGCAGTGGGAGATCCGGATGATGGCCTGGAAGATGCTCGCGGAGGCGAAGAAGGTCGCGCCGATACTCTTCGAGAATGCAGGTCCGGGCTGCTTCAGAGGCCCCTGTCCGGAGGGCGAGTACACCTGCGGGAAGCCGTACGAGAAGGGGCATATGCCCACGGACAAGGAACTGATGGTCGAGAGCATGAGGCCAGAATAGAGGCTATCCGTCGACAGAGCCCGCAGGATATCGATTTACAAAGTGTGCCTACCCATCCGAAAACCATAAATAAGGCCTTCTCCTACGCAGGCCAATCGGTGAGCCCATGGGTAACATCAGACCGACCTACATCAAGAGGGTAGCAATCGAACTGGTCCACCGCTATCCGGAGCAGTTCACGGGTGACTACCAGCACAACAAGATGATGGTCTCCAAGCTCACAGATGTGCGTTCCATATCCATGCGCAACAAGATCGCAGGGTATGTCACGAGGTACAGGACGCACTACGAAGCCTGAGGCCCTGCGCGCATTCGCGCGACCATTTTCGTGTTGGCCCGCTCCAGTTTCAAATCCACCATCCTATATGGCTAGGTGCTCCGCACATGGAAGCTGCCGTAGAGACGAAGTCGCTGTCGAGGGTCTTCGAACCCAAGAAGAAGAAAGAGGGCAAGTCAGTGACGGCCCTCGACTCCGTAGACCTGCGCATCGAGGGTGGGGAGCTGTTCGGGCTCTTGGGGCCGAACGGCGCGGGTAAAACTACCCTTCTCAAGATATTGAGCACTCTGCTGCTTCCAACGTCGGGCAAGGCCTATGTCGCTGGGCTGGATGTAGAGAGCCAGTTCAGCGCTATCAGGCAGAAAATCAACATGGTCTCTGGGGGCGAGATCTCCGGTTACGGTCTCCTCACGGTGAAGGAGAACCTGTGGATGTTCTCTCAGTTCTACGGCATCAAGAGCAAGGTCGCGCTTCAGCGCATAGACGAGATGCTCAAGGACTTCGGCCTCAGCGAGAAGAAGGATGCGAAGGTGAGGACGTTGTCGACCGGCGAGAGGCAGAAGATGAACGTCATCAGGGGGTTCATCACCGACCCGGACATAATCTTCCTGGACGAGCCGACGCTCGGCCTGGACGTGAACGCCTCCAGGGTGATCAGGAGTTACATGATCGACTGGCTCAAGGACCACCCGACCAAGACGGTCGTGCTCACGACCCACTACATGGTCGAGGCGGACGAGCTGTGCGACAGGATAGCGATCATCGACAACGGAAGGATACTCGCCTGCGACACTCCGGAGAGGCTCAAGAAGATGGTGAAGATGAACACGACTCTGAGCATGGATGTCACGCGGCTGAAGGATGCAGCGGTGCTCGGGTCGTTCTCGGGCGTCGAGAACTTCACGTTCACCGAGGACGGCGATAAAGGCCTCACGAGGCTGAGGTTCGTGATGAGGGACGAATCCGGAGTCTCCGACATCATCTCCGCAGTGCTGAGCCAGGGTTCGAGGATCGAGTCGCTTCAGAAGACCGAGCCCACGCTGGAGGACGTGTTCATCAAGATGGTCGGCAAGGGACTGGAATGAGCGACGGCTGGATCATCAAGAACCTGAGGGCAGTCAAGGGGCGCGCGTATCCCCGCGTCGTGGGCGCACAGAGAGAACCCAGCTGGGTCTTCTTCGAGGTGTTGCTCCCGCTCTTCACGGTCGCGGCATACGCGTACGTCTACCAGTTCATGGACGCAAGGCAGGAGCTCATCGGCTATGTGGTCCTCGGCGGTGCGATGACGGCTTTCTGGCTAAACGTGCTGTGGTCCATGGCAGCCCAGTTCTACTGGGAGAAGGAGATCGGGAACCTGCAGCTGTACATGATCGCCCCGATATCGAGGATGTCCATTCTCGCGGGCATGGCCCTTGGCGGGATGTTCTCGACCACTGTCAACGCAGCGTCGACACTGGTGATAGGCGCGCTGATATTCAACATCGCCTTCCATGTGGTGGACCCGGTCATGCTCATAGCCATATTCATGGTCACGATGGTCGCGCTGTACGGCATGGGGATGATGTTCGCGTCGCTCTACATGCTCTTCGGCAGAGAGGCGTACCACATGTCGAACCTCCTGACGGAGCCGGTGTACCTCGCATCGGGGTTCTACTTCCCTGTGAAGTACCTGGGAGTGTTCGCCGCGGCGGGCGCATCGTTCATACCGATTACGCTGGGCCTGGATGCGCTCAGACAGCTCTTCTTCACGAGTGGGGCAGGTGACGCGTTCCTCTCGCTCGAGCTGGAGCTCGGACTCCTGTTGGGGCTGTGCGCGCTGTTCATGGTTCTGGCGCATTACTCGCTCAGGTACATGGAATACCTCGGAAAGGCCACAGGGAGGTTGACCCTCAGATGGCAGTGATGAACGACCTGCGGACGATGAAGAACGCCGCGTGGCTCGGCTGGCAGATGGAGGCGAACTGGGCGGACCCGTTCTTGTTCGCCACCTACTCGATCGTGAAGCCGATCAGCGCGACTCTCATACTCGTGTTCATGTACATGGTCGTCACGGGCGGCAACACGGACAATCCGTACTTCTCGTACATGTTCGTCGGGAACGCGCTCTACATGTACGTTGCCGAGGTGCTCTTCGGGGTGACATGGGTCATACACGACGACAGGGAGCACTACATGACCCTGAAGCAGGTGTACATCGCGCCCATCAACTTCTACGCGTACATCCTGGGACGGTCGGCCATAAAGATAGCCATCACGACTGCAGGGGTCATAATCACGCTGGTGTTCGGTGTCCTCGTCCTGGGCGTGGATATCTTCCTTGACGACGTCGATTGGCTCTTGCTGCTCGGCTCAGTCGTGCTAGGTATGGGGTGCATATGCGTGCTCGGGCTGGCCCTAGGCGGCATCACATTCCTCACCGCCAGGCACTCGATAGGCATAAACGAGGGCGTCGCCGGCGTGTTCTACGTCATGAGCGGCATCATATTCCCAATAACCGCGCTGCCCGCATGGGCCCAGTCCATTTCGAAGGTCCTCCCCATCACCTATTGGATGGATTCGATGAGGCGGGCTGTGATGCCGGATGCGATGGCCGAATTGAGCACGGCGGCCGCAACCGACGTCACCGGCCTTGGCGGCGTCAGCGATCTGTACATCATGGTGTATTTGGCGATATCGACTGCCGTGTTCTTCGCGCTGTCTCTCGGCGTGTTCAGGTTCGCGGACGGCGTCGCCCGCAGGAAGGGTAAAATCGACTGGACCACGGCGTACTAGGTTCGCGGTGAATGGGTAGGTATTTCTATCGATGCTCTCATGGAGGGTGCCGTTCAGGCAGAATGCCCGAGTGGGGTAGCTTGGATATCCTAGAAGCCTGCGGAGCTTCGGACCTGGGTTCGAATCCCAGCTCGGGCGCACCTGCTTCTCGACTCGAGAAACGGCAGTTGGTCATCTGAGCTTCTTGATCATGTCCTCCATGCGCTGGGATTCGTCCTTTGTCACCACGGGCGTCCTGGGCCGGCTCAGCATCTTCCTCGCCTCATCATGAGCTCTCCTGATCAGCTCTCCTCTCGGACGAAGCTCCATAGGTCCGGATAGGGTAGCCTCTGGAAACGATGTCGACATGAACTCCTTCTTGAACCGCGTCATCGTATGCCTCTTGCTCAGGAAGCTGCCGTCGATACCGCCATCTCGGATGGTCTGGAAAGATATCGCGTCAGCTCCTGTGTCGAACTCCCTCGAGAAGCCCCTCGCGACTTCCCAAACCCAGCAGTCGACAAGTAGCTGCTCGAACGACGCGCCAGCCGCCTCATCAATTCCGCCAATCCCTGCTCCCAGGTCGGAATCGACCATCGACTGGATCGCCATGTGCGGGACGCCTTCCTCTATGCTTCCGAGAGAGAGGCTCATGCGGTCGAGCCCAATGCCAGCAACCATTGTAGGAATCCCATAGTATCTCCCCATCTGCCCCATGCCTGCCCGAAGCAAGCATGTCTCGAAGGCCCCATAGCTGATGGATCCGGTCTTCAGATCGCCCGCGCTGGAATCGCTGCTGTAGATCCATGGCGCCCCGTTCTTGGCGGTCTGAGATATCACCAGGCTCGCGAGGTTCTCCGCATTCGCCTGGGCTATCGTTCCGGAAACGGTCGCTGGCGAGGTGAAGCCAGCCACCGCAGCGGTCATGGCGACCACTGGTATTCCCGCCCTTGCATACTCTGCCTGGGCCTCCGCCATGCCCCCTTCGAACGTGAGAGGGGAGATCGGGCACAAGCATGCCGATAGGATGGGCCTCTTAGCGAGCGCATCCTCCCCTTCCGTGAGTATTGATGCCATGTCTATCGAATGCCTCGCCTCGGCCGCATTCGCCGCCGATGTCTGCAAGTGCTTCACAGTGTATTCGAATCCAAGCTTCGCCTCCACGAGGTACTTGAGGTGGGCCGGTTGTTCGATAGCTCCAACCATCCCCCACCAGAAATCTATCTGAGGCATCTCGTTGATTAGAATCGAGAAGTCCCTGACGTCTTCCGAGTTCGAGCATCTCGACTCGCCAGTGACCAGATCCTTCACGAACAAGCCCTCACCACCGTTGGCGATGAAGGCTCTATCCTTTGTCGGCAACTTGAGGTCCCATCTCTTGTCTCTGGCCGCCAGAACGAAGGATTTCGGAGCGGATCTGACGGACTCCTTGACAAGCTCCTCCGGGACTAGTATTCTCTTGCCGTCCTTGCTCGTGGCCGCGCCGGCATCCGTCAGCATGTCGCAAGTGCTCTTGCTGTGGATGACCACACCGACCTCTCTCAGCACTCTCAATGTGGTCTCATGAATCCGCTCTATCTCTTCACGCTGAAGGAAATCGATCTTTGGTCTGGCCATTGGCGAGCCACCTCGCTTTCGGTCGGGTGAGGCACTCGAGGCGAAAGAATCTTTTGGTCGTCAGGGTCAGCCCGGCCACATCTCGCCGGCCTTCAGCTCCCAGAGGCACGACTCTGCCATCCCCCACCTGCAGAGAATGGTGGGGAGTATGCCGTCCTCAATACTCGTCTCTCTTCTCTGAGATCGGCTTCTGGTTATCATCTCCAATCAGCACGAGGTTTATAATACGAGGACCGGTTGTCGAAGCCTGTCCAGAATCGAATCGCTAGCATCGTCATGGAAGTGAAGCGAGAATGCTGAGATGATCAGGGATATCCGAATCCACGAACGAGGTGTCGTCATGGCAGATGGCAAAGAGGCAATCTTGAGTGAGCTTGAGAACAGCGTGAAGAACCTGCAAGAGGAGGCCGCTATGGAGGCAGCGAGGAAAGCCCTTTCGGCCGGCGTCAGTCCAATCGACGCAATAGAGAAGGGTTTGGCAAAGGGCATCCGACAGGTCGGAGAGAAGTTCGAGCGGAAGGAGATGTTCGTAGTTGAGCTGATCTATGCCGCTGAGATAATGAGCAATGCGATCAAGATCCTGGAACCCGAGCTGAGGAAGAGCAAGGAGAAGAGAAACGTCTTGGCTCATGTCGTCCTTGGGACTGTTGCTGGAGACATACATGATATCGGCAAGAACCTTGTGAGGATCATGCTTGAGGCGAGCGGGTTCGAGGTCAGGGACATCGGCAAGGATGCGCCGATTGACGGCTTCATCAGCGCGGCCAAGGAGATGGGAGCTGAGATAGTCGGTGCGTCGTCCCTCATGACCACCACGGTTTCGGTCCAGAAGGAAGTTGTGGACGCGCTCAGGAGCGGGGGCATAGAAGCGCCTCTTATGGTCGGCGGAGCGGCCGTGACTGAGGCTTGGGCCAAGGAGATAGGCGCGGTCTACTCGTCGGACGCGGGCTCAGCTGTGAGCGTGGCAAAGAGCCTCGTTGGCAAGGGAGGGTGATGTCATGGGTCACACAATGGGGCGCGGCCTTTACGGGATGCGGCCGCTCGATGTGATGGATCCCGTGGACGCCGAGAAGATACATGTCAACTCGCTGCATCTGCTGGAGACGATGGGCATCAAGGTCGTCAGCGCGGAGGGTCTGAGACTCCTCAAAGAGGCCGGTGCTGAAGTCGATGAGAAGGCGAAGATAGCCAAGATCCCTTCTTACCTCGTCGCAGATGCAGTCAGTAAGTGCAGAAGGCCAGTAAGGCTGTGCGCGAGGAACCCGAAGAATGACATGGTGCTCGACGGAGAGCATTGTCATATCTGCACAGATGGCACAGGCCTCTCGACGATCGACCTCGAGACTGGCGTCAGGCGCGATTCGACGAAGAAGGATGTGGCCGATTCCGCGAGAGTGGTGGACTATCTGGAGATGATGAACATATACTATCCGATCGTGACGCCTCTGGACGTGCCCAAGCACTCCCACACGCTGCACGAGTTCGATGCGACCTTCAACAACTGCGAGAAGCACATAACCAGCGGGGCCACTTACATGAAGGAGGAGGCGCAGTACGAGCTCAAGATGGCGGCCGCGGTCGCCGGAGGATGGGATGAGCTCAAGAGAAGGCCGCTCGTCTCGGCTCTCACTTGTACGACCTCTCCTATGGTCCTCGGAATGACGACCGATGCGGCCATCGAATTCGTAAGGGCGGGCTGCCCACCGATGATGATGACGATGCCGCTGATAGGAGCGACCTCTCCGATGACGGTCGCCGGGGCGATCCTAGTAGGGAACGCACAGGTGCTCGCGCTCACCACCGTGTGCCAGCTCGCTGCGCCGGGCTCTCCTGTATGCTACAGCACGGAACCCATGGCCATGGATATCCAGTCGGGTCTGTTCGAGGGCCTGTTCCCTGCCGCGAACATGGTCAGAGCCGCTCATGTGCAGATGGCGAGATACTACAAGATACCGATATTCGTCGGCGGCTGGGGCTCTTGCTCGAAGCTGCCCGATGCACAGGCCGCCTATGAGAAGGCCCTGTCTGCGTTCACATACTATCTGGCAGGAGCCGACATAACCTCTGGCCCCGGACTCCTCGAGAACTGGACGGTCCTGTCCTACGAGCAGCTCCTGATAGACTACGAGATGTACACTATAATGCTGGACATGCTGAAGGGGATCGAGGTCAACGACGACACGATGGCGCTCGATGTCATCATGAACGTCGGCCACGAAGGCCATTTCCTGGGAAAGAAGCACACCCTCGACCACTTCAAGACGATGTGGCAGCCAATGATAACTGACGGCCAGACCTACCACAGCTGGAAGGCCGCGGGCTCTAAGTCTGCTGCCGACAACGCCAGGGCAAAGGCCAAGGAGATCCTCAAGACGCACGAGGTAACGCCGCTACCAGATGACGTGAAGAAGGAGTTCGCAGCGATCATCAAGGAAGGGGAGCAGAAGATACCGCACTAGAAGAGGGCCGATGCCGAGTAGGAGCAGCTGAGTTGCCCAGAGCGCCTTCTTCATTGTCTGAGAAGGACGAGTCATCCTCAGGAAGTGCTCCGAAACGCAGGCTGCGCAACTCCGGGATGGGGTGTCACTGCACTGATGAATCCCGCTTCCGCGTCTTCTCATTTGTCTGTCCAAACGGTAAAATACGCGTCCCTCAATCCCGATGTGGTTGCGCGAGATGCCAGTGCCAGCTGCGGAGACCGCCCATATGACCTCTGAATATGACGGTATGCTGAAAGTCGCTGAGATGTGCATTCTCTGCAGATGCGGCTGCTGCAAGGACGAGTGTCCTATGTATTCTGAGATCCTCGAGGAGAGCATATCCCCCAAGGGCAGGAATCAGCTCGTGCATGCGCTCCTCACCGGCCTCCTCGAGCCTGACGAGCGTGCTGTCAGGATCGCCTACTCCTGTCTCCTCTGCAAGAGAGATGAATACTCATGCACCGCAGAGCTGAGGAACGCGGAAGCGACGGAGACTCTGAGAGAATATCTCCTCTCCGTCGGCATGCCGCTGCTCCCCGAGCATCAGCTGCTTGTCAAGAGCCTCGAGAACTACGGCAACCCCTGGCAGGAGCCCCGCTCATCCAGGAAGCGATGGGCCAAGGGGCTGAAGGACAAGAAGGTCGTGCCGGGCAAGACCGAGACCCTGTTCTATGTCGGCTGCACCTTCTCGCTCGATAGGACATTGCTGGACAGCCCTCGAGCGCTGGCGCATCTTCTTGAATGCGCGGGTGAGGATTTCGGCCTGCTGCTCGAGGACGAGCTGTGTTGCGGCTCGACAGTGAAGAGGCTTGGCCATGTCCAACTCTTCCAGAAGCTCAGGAGGGAGAATGAGCAGAGAATCAGGGCTACAGGGGTCAGAAGGATAGTCACTGCCTGCGCCGGATGCTACAAGACCCTGAGTCAGGACTACAAAGGACTGTCGCAGGATGTGAAGGTGCTGCACTCAACGGAGTATCTGGCGGAGCTTGTCGGTTCGGGCAGATTGACATTCAAGGGAGCGGATATCAAGGTGACTTATCACGATCCGTGCCACCTCGGCAGGCACGCAGAGGTCTACGATGCCCCTCGAACGCTCCTGCACTCGGTCTCAGGACTTGAGCTGGTCGAGATGAAGACATCCAGGGAGCTCGCAAGGTGTTGCGGAGGCGGTGCGGGCGTCAAGACCGCATATCCGGAGATATCGCAGAAGGCAGCTGTCAGGCGCATCAGAGAGGCTGAGAAGACAGGCGCATCTGCGCTCGTAACCGCGTGTCCGTTCTGCATGCAGAGCCTCAAGGACGCCGCCCAAAGCGTTGGATCCTCTATCGATGTCGTTGAGCTGTGCGTATTCCTCGACAGATATGTCGAGTGTCCGAAGGAGGACCAGCGATGATGCCCGATTCCGTGAAGGATGAAGTCAAGAGGCAGCTCGTGGAGGCTCTCGGGGAGAGAGGGCTTCTCTGGGAGAAGGCCGATCTTCTTCCTTACTGCAAGGATACCTACAGGGTCAGGTTCGAGGACGAGTACAGGTACATGCCCGATTTCGTCGTTCTGCCGGAGACAACCGAGGAAGTGAAGAAGGTCGTCAGCATTGCAGCCAGCAGAAAGATCCCCCTGATTCCCAAGGGCGGCGGCTCCAACAGGACCGGGATGTTGGTACCGACTCACGGCGGGATAGTTGTCGACACCATCAGGATGAACAAGCTCATCGAGATCAGTGTGCCAGATCTGTGTGTGACGGTCCAGCCAGGCATGACTCTGAAGGACCTTGGTGACGGGCTCGCTGAGCATGGGCTTTGGCTGACACAAGAGCAGGGCTCGTTGAAGATGGCGACCGTCGGAGGAGCAATCTCCACATCAGCCTTCAGCAGGCGGCACCAGAAGTATGGAGCCATGGCGGACTGCGTGATGTCGCTCGAGGTTGTCCTTGCAGACGGAAGCGTCCTGAGGACAGGCCCGAAGGTGCTCTACACGTCCACGGGATATAGGCTCCACCAGCTGTTCATAGGCGCGGAGGGCACTCTGGGGATAATCACCGAGGCCACCCTCAGGGTCGAGCCCTTGCCAGAGGCGCAGGAGGTGGTGCTGGGCTTCTTCGACGATTTCTGGGCCGCTATCGATGCTGCCAAGAGGGTCATGGCGTCGGGCGTCGACTTCTCCGGGGGCGAGGCGTACGAGATCGTCGATCATTCGGAGCTGCGAGCCCCGCCTGACAAGAAGGCCCTGTTCTACGCCCTGGTTCACGGCACCAAGGAAGAGGTGCAAGCAGTGTCAGAAAACCTCAGGAGGACGATCGAGGGATCAGGGGGTATCCTAGCCGATCACGAGGTCGCCAATCAGTTCCTCACGACCTATACAAAGCAATGGTGCGGAGCCCGGGCGCTGACAGGTTACGAGGATGTGCTGACGACCTACGTTCCTATGGAGAAGATGCGTCAGTACTATGACACCCTGTGGAACGAGATAGCCCCGAAATATGGCATCGAGCCTCTTCCCGGTGAGAAGTACAGCTTGGACGTCGGTAAGTACAGGATGGCTGGCGGAAGGTACCGCTTGCCCAAGGGCGACCGGGTCTGGGAGAGGTATCAGGAAGTGCTCAAAGAGATAGCCGCGCTCGCGACCGGCCTGGGCGGCTCGGTCCAGGCCTGCCATGGCGTGGGGATTCAACACAGAGACAACATGGTGCTGGAGTACTCCGACGTGGCCTTGGAGGCTATGCGCGGGATCAAACACCTGCTCGATCCCGACAACATAATGAACCCCGGGAAGAAGATACCAGAGAAGGAGTGATGAACATGGAGGCTGAGTGGAAGAAGGCGATCAGAAGGTTCTTGTTGAACAACCTCGGCCAGATGGAGCAGGCAGAACTCGATGCCTGGCTCAGCGACGATTTCGACCTCGCCCCTTTGCTCGAACCTCCGTTGAGAGCGATGTCTCGATACAGGGCACAGGTGCTGCGAGAACTCCACCAGATCTCGCCGGGCGAGATCTTCGACACCTTCCGCGAGGAGCACCCGGAGCTCGTTTTCCCTGACAAGAACAAAGCAATACTCAAGATCGGCAAGGAGCTCGAGGTCATGAAAGCGATGCTGCTGACGATGTGATCGCCCCGGCGTTTCCATTCCGCCTTGCCGCGTCTAGCCATGGAGCCTTCTGCGAGCGTATCCAGATGCTGTCAGCACCTGGCTCCGTAACTGCAAAACTGTTATTACAGCCTACAATCTTCGAGTCGCTGACCATCCATGGCCGCGAAATCAACGGCGTCCGAGGAACCCTCAACAGCGCCCCCTGCTGGAAGCTCGAAGATGATGCTGGATTGGCAAGAGCGCTACAAGGAGAAGGTGAGGACGCCGGAACAGGCGGTCGCGACGATACGCCGAGGCGACAAAGTATTCATAGGTTCTGGCGCGGCCGAGCCGCAGACGATCGTCAAGGCGCTAATCGAGACTGCTGGGAGGCTCGCGGACACCAGGATAATGCACATCATGACCCTCGGCGTGGCGCCTTATACCGAGGAGAAGTTCACCGACCAGTTCAGGCATAACGCCTTCTTCATAGGCGCTAACACGAGACAGGCTGTGGCGGAGGGCAGGGCGGACTACACGCCCGTGTTTCTGTCCGAGATCCCTGCCCTGTTCAAGTCCGGACAGATGCCAATCGACGTCGCCATAATCCAGGTCTCCCCGCCTGACAAGTTCGGGTTCTGTAGCTACGGCGTGTCAACGGATGTCGTCAAGTCCGCCACAGAGTCGGCGGCGAAGGTCATCGCGGAGATCAATCCGCAGATGCCCAGGGCGCTCGGGGACTGCTTCGTGAACTTGAACGACATCGACATAGCCGTGCCGGTGGACGAGCCCCTGCTCTGCTCCGCCTATGTCAAGGCGGACGATGTGTCAAGGCGGATCGGCAGGAACATCGCCAGTCTGATTGAGGACGGCTCGACCATGCAGATGGGCATAGGCACCATACCCGATTCCGTGCTTCTTCACCTCACGGGGAAGAAGGACCTGGGTATCCATACCGAGATGTTCTCGGACGGGCTCATGGAGCTCGTGGACAAGGGCATCATAACGAACAGGAGGAAGACGCTTCACCCGGGGAAGACCATCGCCTCGTTCTGCATAGGAAGCAGGAAGCTCTACGAATACGTGGATGACAACCCAGCCATAGAGTTCCATCCGACCGAGCACACCAACGACCCCTTCATAATCGCACAGAACGACAAGATGGTCTCGATAAACTCGGCGATAGAGGTGGACCTCACGGGCCAGGTGTGCGCAGACTCCCTCGGCTCGATGTTCTACTCTGGCATAGGCGGCCAGGTGGACTTCGTCAGGGGCGCTTCGAGGTCTAAGGGAGGCAAGCCGATAATCGCCCTGCCCTCGACGGCGAAGGACGGCAAGATATCGAGAATAAGCGTGAACCTGCGGGAGGGCGCGGGAGTTGTCACCACCAGGGGCGATGTGCACTACGTGGTGACCGAGTGGGGCATCGCATATCTCCACGGGAAGAACATCCGGGAGAGGGCGATGGCCCTGATAGGCATCGCGCACCCCAAGTTCAGGAAGGACCTCATGGAGGGTGCGAAGAAGCTCAACTACATCTACAAGGACCAGATACTGCCAGACGAGGAGGCCGTCTATCCGGAGGAACTCGAGACCGTCATGACCACAAAGGACGGTTCCGAGCTGATCGTCAGGCCCATCAGGCCCACGGACGAGGAGATGCTCAGCGACATGTTCTACGACCTCAGCGATCAGACCATCATAAACAGGTTCTTCAGTATGCTCAAGTCGATGCCTCACAGGAGGCTGCAGCAGTTCTGCTGTATCGATTATCAGAGCGAGATGTCCCTCGTGGCCATCACGAATGAGGGCGTCAAGCAGAAGGTCGTCGGCCTCGGCAGCTACCATCTCAACCCGGCCACGCACAGGGCGGAGATAGCCTTCATGGTCGCGGATGCGTGGCAGGGCAAGGGCATAGGCACGTTCATGATGAAGTCCCTGGTCAGGATTGCGAAGTCGAAGAACATCAAGGGCTTCACCGCCGAGGTGCTCAGGGACAATGTGGCCATGATAGCCCTCATGCACAAGGCGGGCGTGGAGCCGAAGTCCAACATCGTCGACGGCTCCTACGTCTTCACGATGGACTTCTGACAGGATTATCTATTGGGAGCGGGAATACAGGTTTGGTAGCTGGAAATGATGCTGGGAGGGCACGTATCGATCTCAGGCGGTTTGGACAAGGCCCCTGAGCGGGCACGCCAGGCCACGTGCGACTGCATGCAGATCTTCTCGAAGAACCAGATGCAGTGGAAGGCGAAGCCCTTGGACCTGGAGGAGGCCGAGAGGTTCAAGGAGAACTCCAAGAGGTTCTCAATCAAGGAGACGGTCATCCATGATTCGTACCTGATCAACCTCGGCAGCCCTGACAAGAGGCTGCTCAGGCAGTCGAGGGAGGCCTTCCTCGACGAGATGGCTAGGGCTAAGCACCTCGGCGTTCGCAACCTGATCTTTCATCCGGGAGCGCATATGGGCGCAGGCGAACAGGCTGGCCTGAAGAAGATAGCTGAGTCGCTCAACTGGGCGAGGACTGAGTTCGGCTCAGGTGATGTCGCCTTCGTGATAGAGATCACCGCAGGCCAGGGGACAGTGCTGGGTCACTCTTTCGAGCAGATCGAAAAGATCATCACCCTTCTCAATGACCAGAAGAACGTTGGCGTGTGCTTCGACACCGCTCACGCCTATGCAGCAGGCTACGATGTAAAGACCAGGAAGGGCTACGAGAGGACCTTCCAGACGTTCGAAGATGTGATAGGGCTCGAGCATATGAAGGCGATGCACATCAACGACTCGAAGGTGAAGCAGGGCTCTAGGATCGACAGACACGAGCAGATAGGCAAGGGGTTCATCGGGCTTGACGGATTCAGGAACTTCATGAACGATAAGCGCTGGGAGAGCATACCGCTGGTCCTCGAGACCCCTCAAGGGGAGAAGGGCTACAGGAGCGAGCTCAAGACCTTGAGGGCCCTCAGAAGGAAATAGACATCCCGACCTGCTCGGTGACGCCGACATCCCCAGGCGGGAGAATGCTCTGGATCTCCTCGATGGGCACCTCGAACGCATCGGAGAGCAGCCTCGCGAACTCGTTCTTGTCCCGCTCGCCAGGCCTGAAAATCACATAGCGGCCGCATCGTGAGCGTATGGCGGTCTCGGGCCCGCACATGATCTTCCTCGTCCCCTCGAACTCAGTCTCTCCGATGCCGAGCTTGATCTCCAGCTTGTTCGAGTAGTTCCTCTTCCCTCGTATGACGAACGCGCCCTTTGCGAGGTACTCTCCGCTTTGCGGGGTCTTGCTGACCTGTTCGGGCATGACCCAGTAGCCTGCCGCGGAGCCTATCTTCGCGTTCCAGGCCTTCGAAGTCGCCACTGCGAACTCGCAGGCCTCGTATAGTGTCTTCTCGGTCACGCCGGCCTGCGTCTTCACGACGACGCTCGGCGCGCCGTGTATGTCGGCATGGGCGTATCTGTCGCCTGGCTTCAGATGCTTCTTGACCAACATATCGTTGCTCTTGGCATCCTTGCCCCCGAGCACTATCGCCCCCTCGCTCGATATGAACCACCTGTACCTCTCGAACCAGAAGCGCTTGGTGTGCTCGTGTCCTGCCTTCTTCTTCTCGGGCTCGGCATCCCCCTCGACGGCGGATTCGAGTGCGCTCCTAGTCTCCCCGAGGGCCGTAAGAACACCTTCGAGCTTCTTCCTGGCCTTCTTGGCCGCCTCATAGTATCTTCTGGAGCTGGACTCAACGGTGCCGTCTAGCTCCAACTCGACCTTGTTGTGGCCGAGCACAACCGTCAATATGCGTCTCTTCTGGTCGAAGGATTCGTACCCCTGGACGCTC
>JAFGHM010000016.1 GCA_016930135.1 Thermoplasmatota archaeon
AGGTCATCGTCGCATAGACTGAACGCTACTAAGTCAGTGGGATCTCCGCCTCATGAACTGACGTATGAACCGACGGAAATGATAGAAGACAAGGGGTTTGCGTGATGTCTCGGCCTCCACCTGTCTATCTCAGCGTTCCCGAGAACACCTGCCACGCCAGGGCCGTCTTCGCCGTAAGGCTCAGGATGATGTAGACCTTCTCGCCATACAGGTAGTCCGCCCACTTGCCCTTCCGCCTGTACTGTAGCACCATGTTGATGGCGAATATGTTGAAGAAGATGGCAAGCGAGACGAATATGCCTATCACGAACTCCGGGAAGTCTTCTCCGGCCTGGAACACGGCCCCGAAGAAGTAGATGCCTATGACTATCCACGGGACGATCCCCGCGAAGCACCCGAATATGAACGCGGTCCAATCCGTCCTCTGCGTGGTCTGGTTGTGCAGCTCCATCATGAACCCGAACAAGTTCATGGTGGCGTTCAGGGCGAATATCAGGATGAGCGACGATAGCTCGTAGATTCCAGAGAGCATCGCGATGACGACAATCATGATCGACGAGCTTACGGCATACTCATACCAGCGCGCGCGGTTCATACCCTTCTGCAGGTTCTCAACGTACCACGGGTATCCCCTTGGCGACGCGAGCGAGAAGTGCGCGATCGCGGACGCGAACAGAAACATCGCGATCATCGGACCGAGGTGCAGGTTCGCAATCACGTCGGTCACGAAGTAGAATTCGCCAGTCACATCGTTGTATGTCAGGAAGTTCGTCTCCACAGGCAAAGAGAAATCGTTGCTCAGCCAGAGCATCAGCCCGCCTTGTATCAGGTGAAGAAATCCCATGGCGAGGTTGAACTGTCTCAGCTTCACGAACTTGGGTTCTTTGATGGCCTCCATCTCAGCAACACCTGTCCCTGGAAGGGGAGCTAGGGGTATATCTAGCCTATTCCTTTGCCTTTCGGGACGAGTAACGCCGACGCCATCGAGCATCTCCTCGCGCGTCAGGGCCCCGTTCTCGGCAGCTCGGACTCCGCCAGGACGGAATCCGACTCGCGGTCCGTTCTTCCGGCCAGCCCTCACTCAGGGCACCAGCAGAAAGATACTTAGCCCGCTTTGCCCTTGCGTCCGTGGCATTGCGTAGCATGCAGGGAGGGAGCGGTTGACTGAGAATGTTGTTGAGGTGTCAGGACTTGTCAAGCATTACCCGCCAGACGTAAAGGCCGTTGACGGAATCGACTTCTCTATTCCCAAGGGGATGATATTCTCCCTGCTCGGGCCGAACGGGGCGGGTAAGACCACCGCTGTGGAGATACTGGAGGGCCTTAGGAGCCCGACGTCGGGGACCGCGCGGGTTTTCGGGGTCGACGTTACGAAGGACTACGACCAAATCCGGGGCAGGGTCGGCATTCTGCCCCAGAACTTCGAGCCCTTTGACATGCTCAGACCTGCAGAGGCGATCGAGTACTGGGCGAAGCTGTACGACATGAGCGTCAACAGGAAGGACATCGACGCCATCATCGACAGGGTAGGGCTATCCAACAGAAAATCGTCCCTGTCGAAGAAGCTCTCGGGTGGCGAGAAGCGGAAACTAGGGATCGCACTGTCTATAGTGAACCAGCCTGAGCTCCTTTTTCTTGACGAGCCCACGACCGGCCTTGACCCGAAGGCTAGGAGGGATCTGTGGAAGCTTATCGAGGAGATAAGGGAGAAGGGGACCACGGTCCTCTTGACCACTCACTATCTCGACGAGGCCGAGCAACTCTCGGACGATGTGGCGATAATGTTGAAGGGCAAGATAGTGGCGCGGGGAACTCCCAGCGAACTCATAGCCAAGTACGGCAAGATGACCGTGGTCGTGCTCGCAGGGGCTGGGAAGGAGGGCCTCTACGAGGTGTCTAGGAGAGGCATCACCGCGACCGAGGAGGAGGGAGATGTGCTCGTGCCGGTTTCCAGCCCGGCTGAGATGAGGGTCGTGCTCGCCAAGCTCGCCTCGATCGAGCTCAAGGTCACGGACATGTACACAAGGAAGCAGACGCTCGAAGACGTCTTCCTCAATGTCGTCGGCACGAAGATGGACGAGGGGGTGCTGGCGAAATGAGCAGGATCATAGCGGACATGGTCGCCTTCGGGAAGCAGTACATCCGGTCGGGCGTCGCGATGTTCTTCGCATTCGCGTTCCCGATACTGCTGATACTGATCTTCGGGGCCATCTTCTCCGGTTCTGGGGACGTCAAGTTCTCGATGCCTATCCAAGACCTGGATGACGGACCATATTCGGATATCTACGTTGACATACTGAGAAACATAACTGTCGTGGAGGTCAAGATGATCCCCTCCGACGAGGACTTCTACCAGTATTTCGAGGACAATGACCTCAATACTGCGATCCTCATACCCAGCAACTTCTCCGAGCAGATAGCTCTCGCGCTCGCCGGTGACCACGGCGCGAAGGGTCTCGTCACAGTCTATGGAGACCCGAGCACTTCCTCCTTCACGACCCTCGTCGAGATCGTGGAGTTCTCCCTTACGGACCTGGGCAACGCCCTGACTGCCTCCACGCCTGTAGTGGGGTATTTGCCACGGGTTCCAGAGGAACTCGGAGGCCTCACCTTCATGGACTTCTTCCTGCCGGGGGTCGTGGGACTGGTCGTGATGACCAACACCTTGTACACGATAACATCCACCTGCGCGGAATACAAGACCAGGAGCTACTTCAAGCTCCTCGCAACGACCAGGCTTAAGAAGCACGAATGGCTGCTCTCTAAGTTCCTGTTCTACACGGTCCTTCTGATCGCATCATTGCTCCTGACGTTCGCTGTCGGCATGGCGCTCTTCGACATGACCGCGACCATCACCCCGCTGGCTGTTGTCTTCATAGCCTTCGGCGTCTTCCTGTTCCTGTCGATGGGTATGCTGCTGGGGTCCATAGTCAGGGACCCGGAGTCAGCCTCAGCGGTGGCAAACGCTGTCGGCTTCCCGATGATGTTCCTGTCGGGCATATTCTTCGAGCTCGAGTCTATGCCCGGTTACATCCAGGCCATCTCGAAGGTCTTCCCCTTGACCTATTTCAACGACGGGCTCAGGGCCACGATGCTCGAGGGCGATGTCGAGGTCGCGCTCGTCAATCTCGCCATAGTGGGAGTGCTGGGGCTCGTGTTCTTCATCCTCGGGAGCAAGCTCATGTCGTGGAAGGAGAGATGATCCGGCTCTGCCAGTATCAGTAATGCCTGACGCTGCCCGGCCCGCACGGGAGGGCGGGCGCAGCCTCTCCTGAGCCTATGAGCCCTAGCCCTTCTTCTTGATGCCGGCCTGTACGCCGGACTTGAGGACCTTCCTCAGGTTCCTGTAGTTCTCCAGGAAGGCCTCGAAGTCCTTGTCGCTCATTGTGGCGATGCACGCGTACTCTGCCATGCCCTGCTTTGCGAAGAAGTCCACGTCCTCCAGCTCGGAGACCTTGTCGTACCAAGCGGACTCATGTGAACAGGCCTTCAGCTTCGAGGCGGCAGAAATCACCTTGGAAATCGTCTCCTTGTCTGATGGGATGTCCAATCCTATCTTCGGCATGTTCTCGAGTATGCTTCTTATCTCCCTTTCCTCGTCGGGGCTTCCGCTCCCCTCACCGTGGGAGTGGATGAACACCTCCGCAGTCGCCCTGTAGTAGGTCTCTATGAAGTGATCGACCCGCTCTTCCTTGGCCACCTCCACCAGGTCGCCTTCCTTCATCTTCCTGATGTGATGGTAGATCGCCTGAGGAGTCAGTCCGAGCTCCTCCGCAATCTGACTAACCGTCCTCTCCTTGGCCCTCAAGAGGTGGATCATCCGCCTTCTCGTGTCATCGGCCAGTAGGTTGAACGACTGCGGGTCCTTTATGAGCTTGACTGCTTTCATATGCGCATCACCGTTGAAACATATGACTTAACGCTAATATAACTGTTTCTCTTAACCAAACGGAAGCTTTAATAACCTCGATGTGTATTACTGAAACTAAGGTTTGGTTGGTGAAAACATGAGTAAGAACATCCCAAACACAAAGATGAATGAGAAGAGATCCATCCAGAGCGTTTCCGCTCTGTTGACGTTGACCGCGATGATCATCAGAAATGGCCGTGGGGCACGCGCGCTCTCTGCGAAGGGGCGATTTGAACGCCTATGCTATGCCAGAGCGGAGGCAGAGATACGAATGGGCAGGTGGAACGCATGATGCAGATCCCTCCCTACAGGTCACTGCTGGTGCAGCACATTCACCGAGCTCCAGCCGAAGCAGCGAAATACGTGAGAACCGAGTTCGGGGACAGCAATCCCTCATGGCTGCTTGCGGGAGCTGCGACCAATGGGCACGCCAAGGACAGGGACGTCGCGGATGAAGCGGCATTCGTTCGGACAGCCTCAGCCGAACTCCCGGGCCGGGTCCTGATGAGGGACGGCTGCGGGGCTGATCACTAGGATGGAGACCAGGAGGGGCAGGTTCGATCCAAGAAAGGCATTCTCCGAAGTGCCCACCACCGTCAAGTGGCTGATATATCTCTCCTCGTTCGGCTCCGTTAGCTATGGATATCTCTTCATACTCATCCCAGGGTACCTCGTAGAACCAGAGATAGGTCTGACAGGTGCCGACGTGGGCCTCCTGTTGGGGGTCATCGGCCTAACGTTCGCTTTGTTGGCTATACCGATCGGCATCTTGGTTGACAGGAAGGGTAGAAAGTGGCTGCTAGTAGCGGGCATGATGGGCACATCACCCCCACTGTTCGTCTTCGCGCTCACTCAGGAGATGTCACATCTTCTGCTGGCCTCAGTGGCCATGGGGGCCGTGGAGGTAGCGTTCATGACGACATGGAACGCCCTCATAGCCGACCTCACGAGCCAGGAGAAGAGGCCGGCCGCGTTCGCGCTGTCCTTCGTCGTTGGCACGATCACATTTGGCCTGGGGTTTGCCCTGCCCGGTCTGTTCCCGTGGTTGGAGACGGCTACAGGATGGAGCTCCTACTCGGTGCACATGGGCACGCTCATGCTCCTCGGGGGCCTGAGCTTCGTATCAGCGGTCGGAATGTGGCTACTCCTGAGGGATCTGCGCGAGGAAGTGCACCAAGGGGCGAGAGTGATCAAGCGAGAGAGCCTCAGATTGCTGGTCAAGTTCTCTGGGATAAACAGCCTGATAGGTCTCGGCGCGGGGTTCATAATCCCGCTGATACCGACCTGGCTGTTCCTGAAGTTCGGTGTGGGCGACAACTACAGCGGCCCTCTCCTGATGCTGTCCAGCGTGGCCATGGGCCTGGCAGCCTTCGCGAGCTCCCCGCTCGCCAGGAAGCATGGCATAGTCCTCGCGATAGTCATGACGCAGTCCTTGTCGACCGTGTTCATGTTCAGCCTGGCGTTCGCGGATATGGCCATCCTAGCCGCTGCCCTTTATCTCGTCAGGGCCGCCCTGATGAACATGGGCATCCCGCTGCTGGACGCCTATCTGATGGGCATCGTGAACAAGGAGGAGCGCGGGGTCGCGAGCGCGGTCAACGCGGTCGTGTGGCGCCTGCCGAACTCGGCGACGGCAATCGTGGGCGGCATACTGCTCTCCCAGGGGAGCTACTCCCTGCCGTTCTTCCTGGCCACTGCCTGCTATGCGGTCGGAATTGCCCTGTTCTACTACTTCTTCAGGGACGTGAAGCCTGTTTCGTGACGGCCCTCAGCCAAAACGCTTCGTCTTCTCGCATCTCAAGGCCACGCCGATGAGGGCGGCTGCCGCCTCCACCCAACGGACCGTGGCAGCATCCGGGAGCTTGCCCGTCCTCGTGCCCGAGATCTCTATCCAGCCAAGCAGCTCGTCGTTGAGGCCGAGTATGAACGAGTCTATGTAGTCCGCCTCCAGAGAGTCGTTGAGAGAGCGCCTCTTCAGGCCCAGGAGCAACGGGCGGTTGTAGGCCATCCTCTCGATGTCCTTGTACTCGTTGTCCTCTGCGAGGTAGATCTTGGAGTACTTGCTGATGAATGTGCCGTTGAAGTCCCCGTCCTTGTAGAAATCGTCGAGCGTGTAGGCGATCTTCGATCGGATCTGGATCGCCTCTTCTCGCACGCCGGAGTGGATCACATACCTGTACTTCCCGTCTTCTGGGCTCTTGAGGCCTATGGCCACGTTGTCGATCCCGAACTGCTTCGATATGTTGTCGGCTATCTGCTGCATCAGCCCCTTCACGTCAATGACTGGCTTTGTGAATTGTTCCAAGATGTGCTGGATCGACTCAAGGGACTTCTGGGTCTGGTCCTTCAGGGTGTGGGAGTACTCGAACTTGAGCCTCAGCGGGATGTCCCTGTGGTCCACATAGGAGACACCGGCTCTGGCATCCGGCCTGGTGGCGGTCGCACTCCCTCCTGGGCCGGTCCCCGTAGCTCCCGCTCTGACCGTTCCCCTCAGCGGATTCAAGGGTTTGCCACAGTTGTGACAGGAACCGCTGGCGGACAGGTTATCCGCTCCACACGTCGGGCACTTCATTTTTGCCTTGCCGGCATGAATAGTGCTTGCATGGACATGATTCTTATGGTTACCCATGGCTGTGACCCGTGGCTGGCGTGTCCGAGGTCTGAATCATCGGGGTGAGGCCAGCTCTTCTGACAACGCCTGACCTTGCCCGTTCGATCAGACTTGATTTCTGGGTTCTGTACGGCGAAGGGGCACTATGTGCCCCGATATCGCCGCTGTCCTGTTCGCAGCCGGAAATGGTGTCGATGCTGATCGCCTTCGCGGGCTCCATAGATCCTAGGAATCCATTCTTATAGCCGCAGGGGAATGCGGGGCCATTCGAGAATGGTCATAGCCCAAGGCTGTGGTAATCTCGCATTGGAAGAGGAGGGAGGTTCGCATGGTCGAGATCCTAGACGTCATGGACAAAGCACTGAATGGAATACCTATGAGCGAGAACGACTACCAGCTCAGGAGGTTCTCATCCAAGGTGCAAGAGAAGGTCAAGGAGTATGGCATCAAGTGCGACCCCGAGAACCCTGTCCCTAGCGACGACTCCATGGCCGATGATGTCTTCGCGGCCGGTTTCGATGTAATGGCTGAGGTCGGGGCATACTGCATGACCACGGGCAGAGTCATATCCTTCACCGATTCGGAGATCAGGCACGCCTTGAGAGAGGCCCCCTCCGAGATGTACTTCGGAGAGGGCAGAGACAGGAAGAGGTTCGTTGCGAGGAAGATAGGCGACAGGACCCCTCCTTGGTGCCTCCTTGGCGCCGGAGGCGGAGCGGTCTCCGGCGAGCCTGTGTTCCTGAAGCTCATGGAGGGCTATGCGGAGATCCCCGAGGCGAATGCCATAACCACGCCCGCGCTCACCCGCGTGGGTGGCATGCGCATACGGCCAGGCTCGCCGCTCGAGGTGCTCGCGGCCATGAGGAACGCGGTCTTGGGTCGCGAGGCGTGTAACAGGGCCGGTAGGCAGGGAATGCCGTTCATGAATTCGCTCGCGACGGCCGAGTGCGATGTGTCTTTCGCAGCCGCCCTTCACCCACGCTTCGGCATGCGCCCCTCGGACGGGTACATGATCGCGAGCATGGACCCCATGAAGATAGACTTCCAGCGGCTGAACAAATCGGTCGTGGTACATTCCATGGGCGGAGCAGTCGGGTGCGATTTCTCGCCTCTCATGGGAGGATATTCAGGCGGTCCAGAAGGGACCGCCGTGTGCACGGTCGCCACTCATATGATGGCCGTGCTGACGCTCGGGGCCAGTTACCTGATCCCGTTCCCGTTGCATCTGCGCCATGTGTCCAACAGCAGCAGGGAGATGCTCTGGATAATCAGCACGATGGCGCAGGCGATCAGCAGGAACACGCACCTGCTCTCCCTCAGCCTGAATTACACGGCTGCAGGGCCATGCACTGAGATGTGTCTGCAGGAGTCCTCGGCGTCCGCGATTGCCGCCGTCTCCTCGGGCCTCTCCATCGAATCGGGTGGTTATGCGACGAACAAGTACGAGGACAGGGAGACGCCGGTGGAACCCAGGCTGACCGCCGAAGTGGCCCATTCGGCGACGGGCATGAAGCGGGAAGAGGCCAACGAGATATGCCAAGGCCTCCTAAAGCGATACGAGCATAGGCTTAGGGACCCGCCCCTCGGCAAGACGGTGCATGAGTGCTGGGATGCCGACGCCAGAAGGCCGACCAAAGAGTACCTGAAGGTCATCATGGGGTTCAAGAAGACCATGAGACACCTCGGAATGGAATTGAAGGAAGGGCCAGAGTCCAAGTAGACGGGCTCCGAGAGACGGTCTCTCACTGGGGCCAAGCGCAAGAAGGAGACATATTGCATCCGCTGGTCAGGTGATGTCAGTCATTCGGTCCAGACTGCTAGCCCAATCCCCGGTCAGCCCTCTTTCTTCTTGTCCTTGTCTGTCAGGGCGTCCTTTGTGCCTTTGCCGAACGCCTTCACGACGCCGAAGCCCTTCTTGACACCTTTTCCGATTGCCTCGCCCGTCTTCTCAGCGGCGGCCTCAGCCTTTCCCTTTTCCTCTGGTTTCTCGTCTGCCATCATATCACCGTGATAGCCTTCGTTGGAGAACTAGCCGTCCATCTTCTTAAGGGTTATGATGAGAACCGCGTCATGGCAACCTTTGTCCGCACGATTCCCGGCGCCGGGTCGCGGAAGAGCTTGCCCTTTCCCGAGGGATCGGCAGTCGTGTGAGCTGGCATCGATGAACTCGTGCTTCTCCCGGTCCGCTCCCGCTTGGGATCCCACAGGGAGGCGCCAATGAGCACCAGAATCAGCAGGGCCAAAGAGGAGATGGCAACGAGGATCGCGAGGACAGCGGACTTCTGCGAGGCCTCCACTCCGAGCACTAATGCAGCGCAGAACCACGGGGCGGCCACTCCGAAGTCAAGCTTCCGCCTTACGCTCGTTCAATCCCCCCTCTCGATGTTCGAGGCCATCCCTGCAGACGCCCGAACCGGCCTCATGAAGAACCAGGCAGTACTTATGCCTTTTCCAGAGGAGATTCGGCGTACCCGATGGTATCAGGGAGTCGAATACTGTCTAGCCGCACTCGGAGAGGAACTCCTTCCTCGAAGTGACAATCATGATCAGCCCGAAGACGCTGAAGAGCGCTCCAATCATGAACCCAAAGGCAGGAATCCCGAAAACGGCCCCAATGACCGCCATGTCGAACCTGGAGCCCATAAGGGCGTACATGCTCCCGAAGACCGCGACGACACCGAACACGAAGAAGGCGGCCTGCAGAAGCAAGTAGTCCGCCATGAGGTTGTCAACTGTCTCCATCCCGGGAACGACTTCCTCCAAGGTCCTGATGAACCCCTCGCTGATCTCAGGTGCCAGAGAAATCAGCGCCTGCGAGATCCCCAGGAAACCAGCCATGAGCACGAGGATGCCGGCGACGGATATCTTTGCGGTCCTGCCCGCTGAGGCCGGTTTATCCGACCAATGAACGCACTCCTCGGGAGGCAGGTCCTCCGGGATGTTGTCTCTTATGACTTCCCGCATGGGTCTCCCGCAAGCGCTGCATACCTCAGCGCCTTTGTGCGCTTTCGCCCCGCATGAGATGCAGACTGACAAGTCCTCTTCTGTCACTTGTTCAGTCTCCAAAGGCTGTCCGCACAGCCTACAAGTATCTGCACCAGGTTTGTTGGGTGTCCCGCAGTGAGGGCATTTGACGGAGTCCGGCATCGTCTTGGCATTAGGATCCAACGTGCATAATAGTCTTCTGCAAGAATGCTACGGGGCCTCAGTAATACTTCGTCCCCGACTGTAGCTCCTCTTCCACCAAGATCTTGCGCCTTCCGAGCTCCTTGAAGAACGGTTCAGGCTCGATGCACGCTTCCGGAGGAAGCGTGCCCTTGTTCTTGATCTTGCCGCTCGCAAGCCAGCTGGCCGTGATTGAGGGGGGCACGGCGGTATCTCTGCCTGAGGATACGCCTGTTTCTCTGTCGTTCCAAGTCCTCACGAAGTAGGTCACGGTCGAGGGCATGCCGTTCTTCTTGCCGCTGACGTCTATCCTGAAGTAGTCGTACTCGTCAATCACATCAGCCGACTGTCTCGACGACGCGACCGCATCGAGGTACATCGCTGTGATGAAGTCCTTGGGCGAGATCTTTCCCCCGCCCACATCGATTTTCTGCTCGCTCGAGAACCCGAGCTGGGCGAGAGTCTTGAAGGTCGCGAAATCATTCGCAGGAAAGCCAATCCTGAAGCTGACGTTCTTTGTTCCCTTTCCTACGAACTCCGCCATGGTCGCTGGTTCCGAGTGCTTGATGTAGTATGCGACGACCTTCCCAGCTGGTTCTGGCATGAGCACCTCAGTCTCGCCGGAGAGAACAGGCATGCGCTTGTGCTTGCCGCCCTCGACGATTGGCGGGTTCTGCGTTAGCTCGTCAAGGACAGTCCTTACCGAATATGCAGGAAACGCAGCAGCATCTGTGTGCTCCTTCGTGCCCCATGTGCAGTAGATGCTGATCGTGTCCACTGAGTCGAGTTTCCTCGCCCCTGCGGCCCCACATACGTTCGTAATCCCGGGCGAGCTCCCGATGCCCAGGACACAGGTCACACCTGCGTCCTTCGCCTCCTTGTCGTGCTTGAGTTGTTCGAAGGTGTGGTCGTAGAAGCCCCCAAGGTCTGTGTAGTTGGCCCCGACGTCGATTGCCACGGGCATGATCTTGATGTTGAGTTCGTACCATGCAGAGTTGACCACCACATCCACATCCTTCGCAGCTTCTTTCAGGGCCTTCGAATCGGTGGCGTCGAGTTCGATCGCAGTCACCTTGTCGTGACCTAGAGCTGAGACGACTTGCTTCACGCGATCCAGTCTCCTGTCGGCCGCTACGACCTCCGCACTGTAGAATTCAACGAGGTCCTCAATAGTCATCGCACCCATCTGTCCAGACGCGCCAATCACCAATACCTTCAATGTCTCACCCAACGCAATGGGAGCTGGTTCTCGCTCGCTTGATTTCCGAACCTCGTATCCGCTTCGCACATATGCGTGTTTCGGTCTCGCGGGGTGCTGTTGCCCGACCGCACCGATGTATTTGGATAACGGAGTCGACTGATCGTTCACCGATCGGCTCTGTCGCCGTCGTTGCTCGGACCGTTTCTGCGCTTGCCATCAGAGGACTTGGCGCAGTGTCGACAGTCGCGACAGTATGCGGAGAGACTGACCGAGGTGTTATCAAAAACGATTGCCATCCGGGAAACTATTTTATTACCTTGGACGAATAGCATAAGCAGAGGTGATGAATTGAAGGTCGTTCAGCTCGGATGCGGTGTCACCGGACTCGTCTGCGCGGAGCACTTGGAGAAGCACCCCAAGGTTGACGAGATCGTGCTAGCTGACAAGCAGATTGGGCCGGCGGAGTCGTTCGTCGAGCGTGCTGGCAACGAGAAGACAAGCCTGCAGAAGGCAGACGCCAGCAAGCCATCCGATCTGAAGAAGCTCCTTAAGGACTGCGACCTCCTCATTTCTTCGGTCCCGAGCGAGATGAACCCGAAGATGCTCGATGTCGCACTTGCGCTCGGCGTGGACTATGCGGATTTCACGATTCCACTGGAAACGATTCCGAAGTTCGACGATATTCAGAGGTCGTGTGAGAACGCTGGCATCACAGCGCTGACAGCCATGGGCTCAGACCCTGGCATCTCGGATGTGTTCGCAATGATCGGCGCGAGCAAGCTCGATGCCGTCCACGAGATACACATCAAGGATGCAGACAATGCGATCTCTCCCGACCATGACGTCTTCACTCTTTGGTGCCCACATGACATGCTCGAGGAGGTCACGATGAACGCAGCCGTCTACGAGAGTGGCGAGATCAAGTGGCTTCCTCCGCTTTCCAGGAGTGAGGTCTATGGTTTCCCGGACCCGATAGGCTCTCACAGGATATTCAACACAACTCACGAAGAGACTTTCCTCCTTCCGAGGTTCCTCAGGGACGTCAGGTATGTCGACTTCATGATTGTCGTCCCCGACAAGCTCGCGGAGTTCGCCAACATGATTCGGAAGATGGGTCTGCACAGCATGCAGCCCGTGCGGGTCGATGGCATGGAGGTCAAGCCTCTGGATGTGGTGGCAGCGTGCATGCCGGACCCTGTCCGCCTGGTCGAGAAGATCAAAGGATCTGCAGGCATCATCGTGGAAGTTGTGGGACTCAAGGATGGCGAGAGGCGCATGGTCAAGACATGGATCGCGATGACCCACGAGGAGGCCTTCGCGAAGTACAAGACCAGTGCGACCGGATACATGGTGGGTACCGGAGCGGCCATAGGGGTCGAGATGCTGGTCTCGGGCGACATAAGGAAGAGCGGGTTCTTCATCCCCGAGATGCTCAATCACCGCAGGTTCGTGGATAAGATGCACGAGAAAGGGCTTGAAGTGCATCAGATTGCATGCGCGGTCTAGATGGAGCGTCCCTCGAAGGCCAGTAGTACATCAGATTGGTTTGCGCCAGTCTCTCACGCAGCGGTAGCGGCGACCCCTAGTACAGCACATCCTCTGTCATTACGACCTTTCCGTCTCTGACCGGGGTTCCCTCGGCTACGACCTGTGCCCTGCGCCCTTCAGCATGGTCCTTTCTGCCGCCGAAGCTGCCGTCCGCCTTGACAACCCTTTGGCAAGGGACTATCGGGTGAAGCGGGTTGTTGTGGAGTGCGTTCGCAACAGCTCTGCAGGCCTTCGGCCGTCCTATCTTAGCTGCGATTTTGCCGTAAGTGCTGACCTTTCCCTTGGGGATCTTGTATGTCTCGAGATACACAGCCTTCTCGAATTCAGACCAGTCCGCAAGGTACCGCCTGACATCCTCCTCGGTCTTTACGTCTTCCTTCTTCATGCCCGTCACTCTCTTGTCTTGATGCATGAGCCAAAACACTCAAGCCCACCCGCCCTAAATGCCTAACAGTGACCAGGGCGAAAGTGCTTGGCGAAGGAGCGGGACGAGAGCTCGTTCTCCCGAAAACGGCCGTGTATCCCACGCTGACCACGCAACTATCTAATAGACCTAGAAGATGACGGGACGACAGGCACCGCATGATCGAGACATCCGTGTTGCTCGCTCTCTGTTCGCTCCTGGTATATGGTCTGACCCAGGTGATATCCAAAAAGGTGGTCGCATCGATAAGCGCCACCTCTATGGTCGCAGTGAACCTCTGGGTCACGTTCCCGATATACATGGTGTTCCTCGTGGGCACCTTGCTCACCCTCAACATCGGTGATTTCCCGCTGGAATACATCTTTTATGGCCTCATAGGCGCCGTCACCGCGAGAGGAGGGTACTATCTCTTCCTCGAATCCCTTGAGAAGGGGTCTGTGACGATGGTGGGCAGCATCACAGCGGCATTCCCAGCGATAACGGCCGTTCTCGCCGTGACCCTTCTTGGCGAGAGCCTACACCCGATGAACGCAGTCGGGGTCGCCACGATCATAGGCAGCATGGTGGCCCTATCGTACTTCCATGGCAACTCGAGCGAGGTCTCCGATTTCCCGAGGGCAGCTCTGATCCTGAGCATAGCGGTGCTCCTGATCTGGGGCATCGGAGGCGTCTTCATCAAGCTTGCCCTGACAGAACTCCCGCTGATTGCATACCTGAGTCTCTACGTGTTCATCCTTCCTCCTCTGGCCTTCGCCTATCTGAAGCACAGAAGGGCTAGCAGGTCAGTTGTGTTCCCCAAGTGGGCTCTGCCTGTGATAGGAGCTGTGATCGTGGCTGAGCTTTGGCAGCTGGGGTACTTCGCTGAGACTGCTGCGGTCTCCGAGGGCGCGGTTTCGATAGTATATCCTCTCATATCGGCATACCCCGTGGTGACCATAGTCGCCGCGCACTTCCTCCTGCGAGAGAAGGTCTCTAGGAGAGAGTGGGCAATCCTCGCAGCCGTCCTGTTGGGCATCGTGCTCGCGTCGATGCCATGAGCTCCAGAGGCCCATGCTGTGAGCATGACCTTGGGGCGATATGCACTGAGGGCGGGCGCGCGACTGGTCTCCTTGGCCGATCCCATCGCCCTGCTACCTTCTATTTGAACTGTTGCAGACGCAGGCGACGCTCCATGCCCGCCAGAAACATAACCCTATTATAGCCTCGACCAGGCTAGTTGAGGATCTGCAGAGATACTGGCCATGGGCACACCCCCCTCAGCGAAGATGCAGGCAGGAGTCCTCTCTTGCGCCGCAGTGTTCGTTGTTCTCTCAGCCCTGGCGCTGGGAGGAGCCATCTCGATCAACGGAGAGGAGGCCCTATCGCCTGTCGCGCCGGTCGATGGCCCAGATGGTTCGGACACCGAAGTTCCATTGCTGGGATTCCAGCCCGTGGTCGTGGGGACTCTGGACTTCAACCCAGATGTGGTGAATCTAAGGAGCGGAGGCAGGTTCGTGACCGGATATCTCGAGCTGCCGGATGGCTATTCGGTTCGTGAGGTCTTTGTCCCCAGCGTCAAACTCAACTCTGCTGTCTACGCCGAAACATGCTTCGGTGTTCAGACATTCGATACTGATGGGGACGGGACTGAGGAGCTGATGTTGAAGTTCGTCAAGGAGGATGCCAAGGCGACTCTCGCCCCGGGAGATTGGGTCACCGTTTACGTCTCGGGGGTCATGAACGACGGGGTGCCGTTTGCAGCCAATGATGTCATAGCCGTCATAGGCGTCTCGCGCTGAACTCGCTGAGTACGAACCAGAGGCCCACTGCCTTCCCGGTCTCTCCCGCGCGAATCCGAGCACATGAGGTAATATGCCATGAAATCCATCCCATTCGGAGGTCGAGGATGGGATGTCTAGAAGAACCAAGATCGCATTGGCCATCTTGCTGGCTTTTGTGCTGGTTGTGGCCGTGACAATCATTGCCCAACCTGGCGAGGAGACGGTTGTCGGGCAGGCGGAGCGCCTTGCAGCGATACCGACTGACGCTGTGAAGATGACGCCAGAGACAGACATAAACAAGCCGGTTGTTCACTCAGATCTGTGGGAGCAGCCCGTGCCCTTTGCGGGGCCGGTCAATACGGCCGGCGCCGAGGACAGCCCGTATGTAACTGGAAACGGGACATGGTTTTTCTTCTTCTTCACCCCGGATGTGAAAGTTCCGGCTGAGAAGCAGTTGATAGACGGCGTCACGGGCATCTGGTGGACCAAGAGGGTTGGCGACAACTGGTCCTCGCCGGAGAAGATCGATCTGCACGACGACGTTTCTCTGGATGGAGCTGAGTGCGTTGTGGGAACGACGATGTGGTTCGCCTCAGTGAGAGCGGGCAACTACCGTGAGATCGACATATATGCGGCCGAGTACGCGGGTGGCAAGTGGACCGACGTCAGGAATGTGGGGGAGCCGCTCAACGTGCAGTATGGCATGGGCGAGTTCCACATGATGCCTGATGGCAACACCTTGTACTTCCACAAGGGCAACCTCAACGACGGTACCATGGGCCTGTGGGTGACGCACCGTACCTCGACGGGCTGGAGCGAACCGGTGGCGATATCTGAGATCAACTCGCTGCCCAACTTCGCAGGCTATCCTTTCGTGACACCCGACGGCAATGAGCTTTGGTACACATCCTGGAGCACGAGAGGAGAGGGGTATCGGGGGCCAGCGATATTCAGGTCGTCGAAGCAGCCGGATGGTACTTGGGGCACCCCGGAGGAAATCATCTCGAACTTCGCCGGAGAGTCGACCATGGATTCGGAGGGCAACATATACTTCGTCCATCACTACTACTCGGCCGACTCCGAGATGATCGAGGCAGACATCTACGTGGCGTACAAGAAGTAGTTCGCGACTGGCTCACAGCCATCCAGGCTCTCGCATGCCGATCGCGGTGTGGGATGTCGTCCCTCGGGTCGCCAGTTGTCACCTTCGTTCCGGGCCGAGTGCGTCCTCCTTCAATGTGACTGCCATGCCAAGGATCCTCGCAATCAGTTCTGCCCAGAGAATGGTTTCCGTGTCGGGGAGCATGCGCATCCTCGTCCCAGACAGCTCTATCCAGCCGAGGGTCTCTCGGTTGCGTCCGTAGAAGAACACACAGAGGTAGTCCCCCTCGAGGCTCTCAGTGGACGAAGTACGTTTCATGCTCAACATGCTAGGTCTGGCGAAGGAGGACTCCTCGCCGCTTACGTACGCGCGCTCCTCGTCCAGGTACAGCCTCGTATGTCTGCTTATCTCGTGGCTGGGATACCTCTTCTCATCGAAGACCTGGTCCTTGGTGAAGGACAGCTTTTCTAAGGACTTCAAGCCCTCTTCCCTGAGGCCAACCGCCGCCCTGAACCTGTAACGCTGTATTGTCGGGTTCCACACGGCAATGGTCACTGTCGCGATTCCGACCTGCCTGGACAGGAACTCGGCTGCGTCCTTCAGGAACATGCCCAGGTCGAAATCATGGCGGTCTAGCCTCTCCAGCAACTCGTTCGCGCCCTGTAGGGTTCTCACAGTGCGGCTTTTCACTCCCCGCGAGTACTCCAGCCTCATCTTGTGCGCGACTTCTTGAGGGCTGACCGGGCGTTGGGTCTCTTCAGGGGTGATGTCCATCTCATACCTCGCTGGCTTAGCAGGTCCTTCCTTCTCCATTTCTCCAGAGTCGTCGAAGACCTGGCCAGGACACTGCGGATGTCCGGCCGTCGCCATCAAGGTATGGCCGTCTACGTCTAACATACTTTTCGCATACGCTTTGATTAGCATGTCGGTTCTTGATGGGAGCTATGCGGGTGTGCGCTCCTTGAGCGCCGCATGGATCTTCGGCATCCACTCGCTTATGTGGATTCCCTGAGGGCACCTCTTCTCGCATTTCCTGCACCCGATGCAAGCGGACGCCCTGGCCTTCTCTCCCAAGAACCTCCCATATGCACGTCTGGCCCCTTTGAGATCATCATTCACGATCCCGTCAATGAATATCTCGAAGTTGCTGGGTATGTTCACCCCGTTCGGACATGGCATGCAGTAGCCGCATCTGGTGCACGGGACCGGGCTCATATCCCTGTACTTGCGCTGGAGGCGCCCTATGAGGCGAAGGTCGTTCTTCTTGAGAGAGTCGATGCCAGAGGATTCCGCAGATCTGATGTTCCCTCTCACCTGTCCGAACGTGGACATGCCACTCAGCACTACTGAGACCTCCGGCTGGTTCCAGATCCATTGGAGTGCCAGATCTGCGGGGGTGCGGTCCGCCTTCCGGCCAGCCAGCAGCTTCCTCACGGGTGTCGGAGGAGTCGCCAATCTTCCGCCAAGGAGTGGCTCCATGATGACCACTGGGAGCCCTTTCGATGCTGCGTATCTCAGACCTCGTGTGCCCGCCTGGTAGTTCGTGTCGAGGTAGTTGTACTGTATCTGGCAGAACGACCAACCGTCATAGCCGTCGATTATCTCCTTGAATGCCTTGTAGGAGTCATGGAACGAGAACCCGAGCCTGCCTATCCTGCCATCCTCCAACGCGGCCTCCGCCCGGTCCAATAGACCGAACTTCAGTACCTTATCCTTCCAGCTTTTGCCATTCAGTGCGTGGAAGAGGTAGAAGTCGATCTGGTCTGTCTTCAGCTTCTTCAACTGTTCGTCCAAGTACCTGTCGAAGTCCCTCTGCTTCTTGATCAGCCACACGGGAGACTTGGTCGCGATCTTGACCTTGTCCCGATATCCGTCCTTGAGCGCGCTCGTCAATAGCGTCTCGCTCTTGCCGCCATGATATGGATATGCGGTATCGACATAGTTGACCCCATGGTCGATCGCGTAGCGTATCATGTGCGTTGCTTTCTTGCGGTCTATCTTCTCGCTCATGGGCTTTCCATCGGTTGTGGGAAGCCTCATGCATCCGAACCCAAGGGCGGAGACCTTCCACCCGGTCCTTCCGAAATTGCGGTACTGCATCTATGCGGTCCCCTCAGTCCCGCTGTCCTGCGAGTGCCGGTATTCTGTCTACCACGCTCTAAAGGTTTTTCCCCTGCAACCCCGGCGTTCGCTCCGCTGAATCGCTAGCGACGCGATCATCTTGGCCGGGACGCGGGCAGGAATGGACGCCCGTCTGCTGCTGAGCACTGTCAACCTGTCCAGACGGGAGCCGTCCACACGGTTAGGCCAGGCTCCCCGTTCAGGGGCGACGCGGTGGACACCCTCACGTAGAAGAAGTTCGCGCCCTCAGAGCTCAGTTCTATCGTGAGATCGACCGAGGCCCCGCTCGTGGGAATGCTCGCCACTACAACCCCGCCGTCAGAGATGACCTCGACCAGTGTTATCTCGTCCATCAGCCCGTCCGGGTCGGATATCTGTATCGATGCCGTATAGGTCCCGTCCGCGTCGGACGGCGTCGAGCCCATCACAGCGCCATCGAGCGTGTGGCAAACCCGAAGGTTCTTGTCCAGTGTGCCGTAGCCACGGCAGGCGCTCATGGCTGGATACAGGTCCTCTGGCGTGATCTCCTCTGCGAGCAGTACCGTCCTCATTTCGTGGCCCGAGATCCAATCGGGGTTGTGCGTGTCGGAGTTGGCAGAGGGCATCAGATGCCAGCCTGCATCCAACGCCATGACGTAGTTCGCCTCAGTGAGCTTCGCGTTAAAGACCTCGATGATGTTGATGGCGCCATCTCTGCTCTCGGTGTAGTACCCATAGTCCTCGTAGTTGTTGGTCATGTAGTACGGGTGGTTGAACTGGCCGATTGCGCCGGGCTGTTGTGCAATCCAGTCGTACAGGTTGGGATGCCTGTCGAACTTGTAGCCCAGCGGTTTCGCCGGGGATAGCTCCCGCACGTTGTATACGTTGATCTCCCCGAGATGCCCCAGCATCCAGGTCTCATACCCCGCCATCGCCACCAAGTCCTCAGATGTGAAGTATTCCGCCGCCGCCAGGGTGTCCTCCCACTCCTCCTGGTCCATGGTCAGACCTTTGTACGCGTTCCAGATCGAAACGTGGTCCGTCACGGCCATGAAGTCCGCACCAGCGTCGATGGCGGCTTGGTAGGCGTCCCACGGCGTGCCCTCCTATGCGTCCGAATACGATGTGTGGATGTGCAGGTCTCCGAATTAGAGATTGTAGACGGCTGGTTTGTTCTTCGGCGCTGATGATACGTCGCCGACGAACAGGGGAGCGGTCAACACAAGAAGAGACAATAGACACAGAGCATTCACTGCATAACTGCTGGTCATGAAGCAACCCCCCCCTCTTTCCTAGGGCGGGTGATGGTTTACTGATGTATTACAGAATTGCGCGCACCCTCGGGGGCCCAGCGTGTCGGTCCTGCAATCGGCTGTCCATTGATCTCCGTCCCAATTCTAGCCTGTGTTCGCGATTTTATTTATATAGTAACAGCCATATTCTGATCCGAGAGCTGACTGGCAGCGCACAGTGGAGCCGGGACCGCGTCTTTGTCGGCCAAGCCTGCATATCGAAATGCGGACTCCAGGGGTTGGGCACATGGGAATCATCGATACGGCCATGAGGGCGATGAGCAGCACTCACATGGCCAGCGTGTTCAAGAGTGAAGCCGAGCAATTCGACGCGGCTGTGCCATTCATACTGAGCGGTCTGGACAGGGACGAGAAGACAATCTACATCCTGGACGGACACACAAGAGATGACGTGGTCGAGTCCCTGATGAAGGTCCGGGACGTTCAGGGGGCTTTGGATGCGCACAGGATCGAATTCCTGACCGCCGATGAGACCTACATGAAGAGCGGTAGATTTGACCCAGACCGGATGATTGCCCTGTTGGACTCTGCTGAGAGCACTGCACTCGCAGCGGGCTTCGCGGGTCTGCGCGCCACTGGAGAGATGACCTGGTACTCCCCGAACAAGCCGGGCGCTGGAGCGCTTCTGGAATATGAGGCGCGGTTGAACCAGCGGTACCCCAAGAGCACAATGGACCTCTTGTGTCAATATGATGAATCGGTCTTCGACGCTGGCCTGCTTCTCGATGCCGTCAAGACGCACCCCAGGGTGGTGATGAGAGGAGATGTTTGTGCCAATCCGTACTACGTCCCGCCAGAGGACTTCCTATTGGGCATGAAGGGGGTCGTCCAGAAGAGCGTCTTGGAGAGGATGTGCAGCGACATACTCAAGAGGACGAGGTTCAGCGAGATACATAGGCTCGAACTCCACGACATGAGGCAGGTCAACAAGAGGATGGCCGTGATGGGTGGTCCTGCACTGGAAGACATTCAGAGTCAAGTCATGATACTCAGCTTCTATGCCGAGCTCGCTCAGGAGGTGGTCCAGGATCCTTCTGTCAAGGATTATCTCGCCAAGATGTCGGCGACCTGCTCCGGCATACAGCGCCGCCTGGATTTCATTAGGTCGTACCAGATGATCGGCGAGGTGGGGCCTAACTGGTTGGACCTCAGGGAGGTCCTCGAACGGGTCTACCAGAAGGTAAGCATGGACGGGATACACTTCGAGATGCCGGTCGGTGTCGTTCGCGTGTACGCGAACGGGCTTTTCGAGAGAGCGCTCGAGTCCCTGATAGTGAACGTGCCCGACCTTGACAGGGAGGGAGACAAGGTCGTCTTGAAGTTCTCCGAGGTGGGGGACAGGGGCCTCTTGTCGATCGAGCATTCGGGCAAAGGGGTTCCCCAAAACTTCAAGGCCCGTATCTTCGAGTGTGGCTATCGGTACGGCAGATCCGACGGGTTCGACTTGTTCCTGGCGAGAGAGATTCTGAGGTCGACGGGTATCACCGTCATGGAGACCGGCGTGCCTGGCAAGGGCACCAGGTTCGAGGTCTGCATTCCGCATGGGAAGTACGCTCTTCGCGAGCCCATTCGGGTCTAGCTGGGTGCTACACACTTCGAGGGTTTGGAGAAGTCAGAAGACATTCTGCTACTATGTTCTGTTCAGGTACTCGGAATGAAATCCCGATTGAACATGAGCCTAGCACACCACGCCTTGATGTTCCTGAACATGGTAGGAACCCCGACTCTCTCATGATATCTCGGACAAGACCATCACGGGACTGCATCGCGATACCATGCGCCTCACATGGGCTCGCCGGATTTCATCTGCCGCCCTGAGGAGGCCTGCACACTAATGTCCTCAGTCGGCTCAAGCTCAATGCATGGGGGTCTGTCGATATGCTTAGCGACCACTTCGAGTCTGTCGAGGACTAAGAATGCGCTCGAGGCAAGGAGAA
>JAFGHM010000104.1 GCA_016930135.1 Thermoplasmatota archaeon
GGGGTTCGCGGCACGCAGATGCGCTCGCGTTTTCAATTCCGCAGGAATTGCGCAGAGAAAAGTGGCTGCTGGCTCCTATAAGAGGTTTTATATCCAGACACGATTATTACTGAACCAGAGGGATGCACAGTGACGATTCTGAAGAAGAAATCATTCGCCGGTGCTGACGAGAGCGCTGCCAAGCAGGCCATGGCGGCAGAACAGTACATCGACCTCACGGATATGGTCTTCGAGGACGAGTCCGTGATGGGGCCGGAGGGCGCGAGGACCGTCGTGAAGGTCGGCGAGCTGTTCAGGTACGACGACCTCACGACACTCACCAAGGAGGTCTATCAGGACAACATCGTGATAGTCGACTTCACCTCGATCGCCAACGACGACCTCACGATGAAGAGGGTGACCGCAGAGCTGAAGAGCGTCGCTCGCGACGTGGACGGCGATGTTGCGGGCGTCGGCAAGAACCTGCTCATGGTCACGCCCCGAGGCGTCAAGATAGACCGAAATAAGATCAAGGGCGGCTTCTAGGTCTGGTGTGTCTTCCTCTGCGCATTGGTAGCGCGTCAGCAGAGCTCGGACTGTGACAAGCTGTTCCTGGCCTACTCTGCGATCGGCGTGGTCGCCATGAACTGCCCATCACGGAAGATGAGGGTGAGGTAGCTGTGGTGTATCTTCGAGTGCCTCATCTTGACTGCCCTTATCCTGAGCTGGACATCGGTCTCCCCGACGTCCACGAACTTGAGCAGTATGGTGCCATCTGCTAGGTAGTCCTCGTGGTAGGGCCCGAAAGCGCTCCCGTTGGCCTGAGTCTCCGATATCAGGAAGGTCGTCACTCCGAGCCTCTTCAAGAAACCGAAAAAGTGGAAGAGCTCCTGTCTGGGGTTCTGGATGGCTGCGAGGGAGTACACAGCGGTCAGCGAATCGACGACGACTATCTCGACGCCCTCGTTCTCCACTTTCTTCCTCAGGTACTCCTTGAGTATCTTGAACCAGTCGCGTCCAACATCGGCGTCCGAGTGCTCCAGTCTCAGCCGGCCGATGTCCACTATGAAGAACTTGTTCTCGTCTATGGTCCCGAAGCCGAGTTGCGTCATGGCTGTCAGGAGACTCTCCTTGCTCTCTTCTATGCTGACGTAGAGGACGTTGACGCCCTTCTTCGTGACGTTGTTGTAGAGTATGTTCAGGGCTATCGAGGACTTCATGGTCCCCGGAGTTCCGGCAAGAAGGACGACATGGCCCTTCCTGACTCCTCCCCCGATCTTGCTGTCAAAGCCGTCTATGTATGTCTGTATCCTGTCAGACTGAACGTTGCTAGCTGACTCCATTGGAGGGTCTCCTGCGACTCGGGGACTAGACATGGATTCGTCTGTCTTTTTAAAAGGCTTTGTGCATCGTTATCAAAGCCAATAATGGGAACAAGGTGGGTTGTCTGGCCGCCCTGGCCGGCCGGACGGCATCTGCTCAATACGCTTATATGCCGTCAAACCCTGCCATCTCGCGTTGAACGACTACAAGATAGTCCACGACTCGGTCCACGGGAGCATAAGGGCAGAAGGGTTCGCCCTTCAGCTGCTGGAGGCCCCCGAGCTGCAGAGACTCCACAGCATACATCAGCTGGGCCTAGCATATCTTGTTTACCCCGGGGCGAACCACACCAGGTTCGAGCACTCGCTCGGGACCTTCGCCGTGGCGAAGCGATTGAGCGGCGCTCTCCGCCTCTCCGAGGGAGAGGCAGCGACCGTTCAGGCGGCTGCGCTCCTCCACGATGTCGGCCATCTGCCATATTCCCACACTCTTGAGTTCATCCTTCACGACAGGTTCGGAATGGACCACGTCGAGATATCCCGGAGGCTGATACGAGGCGAGGAGAGCGTCGTGTCCGAGGCAGAGAAGGTCGCTCTCGGCAAATGCCCGAGCATAGCGGAGACACTCGAGCGGTTTGACATCGACCCCAAGGAGGTCGCGTCTCTCCTCGAAGGAAAGGGCGGGGACCCGTCGGGCCAGAGGAGACTTCCGAGGCATGCTGGGCAAGCGCATTTCAATTCCAGACGATACCTTCCGCAGATGGTGTCGGGCCCCGTGGACGCTGATCAACTCGACTACCTGAAGCGCGACGCACATTATACCGGGGTCGCATACGGTGTCATAGATCTCGACAGGTTGATGGAGACGATCCAGGTGTTCAACGGCGATCTCGTGGTCGAGAAGGGGGGCCTGAGCGCGATCGAAGGGATGCTCGTCGCCAGGGCGCTCATGTTCTCGGCCGTGTACTTCCACAAGACCGTCAGGATCTCCGAGCTCATGCTGGCCAAGGCAGTCGAGCAGCTCGGGAGGGACGAGGTCGGGAGAATACACAGCATGACCGACGCCACATTGCTCTCGCACCTCGTGTCAAAGGGTGGTTATTACCAGGAGATCGCAGCTCTGATCAAATATCGCCGGCTGTTCAAGAAAGCCTACGCCGTGCCGATAGAGGACATCGATCGGGACGGATGGGACGAGATAGATGCGATGGGCGCTGTGAAGCGCAGGCGCTCTCTCGAGCAGGAGATTGCCCAGAGAGCGGGCGTGGACCCTGGCCACGTGGTCATCGACGTCCCGTCCAGGGAGCTCTCGGTCTCGGAGCCCCGCCTCTCCCTCACCGATGCCCGCATCCTCGACAAAGGGAAGGTGAGACTGCTCTCCCGGATGAGCTCTATCGCGGCCTCACTTCAGGTCAGAAGGGCCCACGAGTGGGCGGTCATGGTAGCATGTCCTGCAGCCAATAGAGAAGTTGTCGCCAAGGCCGCGGCCAAGGTCTTGGGTAGCTAGCCCTTCATGACCCCCATCGGCTTCAGCCTCGCGACCATCTTGGATATACCCGCTCCGTGAGCGACCCTGACCACATCGTCGATGTCCTTGTAGGCCCCGGGCGCCTCCTCGACGATGCCGTCCTTCGAGGCGGCCCTGATGTACACGCCTCTGCTGTGCAGGAGGGAAACCACATCGTTGGCAGAGAACCTCCTCGTCGCGCTCGTCCTGGACATGAGCCTTCCAGCCCCGTGACATGTCGAACCGAAGGTCTCCTTCATTGCGCCCTGAGTCCCCACGAGCACATAGCTGGCGCTGCCCATGTCTCCAGGTATTAGGACAGGCTGGCCGACCTTCCTGTACCTCTCCGGCACCTCCGGTCTTGTGTTGTCGAACGCCCTGGTCGCCCCCTTCCTGTGGACGTACAGCATCCTCTTCTTCCCGTCAACCATGTGCTCCTCAAGCTTGCATATGTTGTGGGCGACGTCGTACACGCATTCCATGCCCATGTCCTCCGCCCTTCGGCCAAGGGCCTTCTCGAAGGACTCCCTGGCCCAGTGCAGTATCAGTTGCCTGTTCGCCCACGCGTAGTTCGCGGCCGCAGACATCGCCTTGAAGCAGTCCTGGCCCTCCTGCGAGTTCACCGGAGCGCAGGCCAGCTGTCGGTCGGGCACTGCGATCGAGTACTTGCGGATGGCGGACTCCATGATGCGTATGTAGTCGCTGGCTATCTGGTGTCCGCATCCCCTGGAACCCGAGTGGATGGAGAATACGACCTGGTCCACGGCCTCGATCCCGAATGCCTTGGCTGCCTCCTGGTCGAAGATTCTCTCCACCCTCTGAACTTCCAGGAAATGGTTGCCAGCCCCGAGTGTGCCCAGCTGTGGCGCCCCTCTCTGCTTGGCCCTCTGGTCTACTTTGGATGCGTCTGCGGTCTTCATCCTGCCGTTCTCCTCGCAGGCCGTGAGATCCTCTTTCCATCCGTAACCCTGGGACACCGCCCATTCGGCGCCGCCATATAGGACATCGTCTATCTGCGAGCTACTGAGCCGGACCTTCCCCTTCTCACCCACGCCGGAGGGGACATTCTGGAATATCGTGTCCACGATGTCTTTGATGTGGTCGCCGATGTCTTTGACGGTGAGGTCGGTCCTCACGAGTCTCACCCCACAGTTGACATCGTAGCCGATGCCCCCTGGGGAGATAACGCCGTTCTCCGCGTCGAACGCGGCCACGCCTCCTATGGGGAAGCCATATCCCCAGTGGATGTCAGGCATCGCCATCGACCTGCCAACGATGCCGGGGAGGCATGCGACGTTCGCAGCCTGCTCGGGTGCATTGTCCTGCTTCACAGACTGCATCATCTTGTCGTCCGCATATATGACCGCAGAAGTGGTCATGCAGGACTTGTATGACCTGGGTATCTCAAATCTGAACTCATCCAGCTTGTTCAGAGGCCCGTTCCACGCCATCTGCTCGACCATTCTGAGCCAGAATGTCAAGACTATATTAATCTTCCGAACAGCCGGAGGTGCTGGCACGCGCGCGTATTGCGCGGGCATAGAGACCACAACCGCAGGCTGGAGGGCCTTGGCAGGGCCGTGCCAAGTCGTCAGCTCCTTAATTATATATATAGGGCAGAAACAATAGCTTCCTGACAGAGATTTCGAGAACTGGCGTGACTAACTGCGATCGCTGGAATCGCTTCGATGTCCCCCGACGAGGTGCTTACAGCTTGGCCGATGACGATATCACATGTCCTCTTTGCGGCAACAAATCACCAGTGGGAACTGTCAACTGTCCGGTCTGCGGAACGGAGTTGCGCAAGGTAAGGCAGAGGAGGATTCGTGAGCGCCCGGCCGGTGCCCGGCCTTCGGGCGAGCTCCTGAGGAAGGAGCTGCCCGAGCTGCGGGTCCCAAAGAAGAAGCTGACCTGCCCCCTGTGCGCGATGGAACTGCAGGGCGGGGAGTCCAAGTGTCCCAGATGTGCTGTTCCGCTTTCGTCTGCCCCATCGATGCCTGCTCAAGTAGCTGCAGAGGAGATGCTCGAGTGCCCAGAGTGCGGCAAGCTCGCTCCCATCGGCTCCAAGAAATGCCCCAACTGCGGCGTCGGATTTGAACGGGGCCCCGAGGAAGTCCTAGCTCCCGCTCCGAAGGAGGAGTTGCCTCCCCCTCCCGTGCCCGTTCCTGAGCCAATCGCGGAGCTACCGGTTCAGGAACCGATTCCAGAGCCGCCGCAGGAACCCAAGCCCGAGCCGGAGCGAGGAGTCACGGTCTCCGTCCCTTCTCCACCTCCTACGGCTGACAAGGGCTTCATCAATGGAAGGGGGACCGCAGGGGACCGAGGCTTCGTTAACGGAACTGGCCTTGTGAACGGGACGGGACTGACCAACGGCGCGAGGTCCGAGGTCAGGTTGTCCCATGCCGAGGCGAGGCAGCGGTCCTTCTTGACACGCTGGCAGTTCCTGGCGGTGCTCGTAGCTCTCGTGATCATAGTCCCCGCATTCGTGTACCTCTCCTACTACAGAGCTCCCGAGGGCCTGACGGTCGACGGTGATTTCGATGACTGGGCAGATGTTCTCAAGTTCGGCGCCCACGTTGCATCCGGGTCCTCCTCGATCGACATAGAGGAGTGGTCCGTGAAGGCAGAGGGCGAATCGCTCTACATGTATCTGAGAGTCCAGGGCTCTCTGATGAGCACAGATGTCGTCGAGAGTTTCTTCCTGTTCGTCGATTCCGACGGCGAGTCCGAGACTGGATACGTGATCGAGGGCATCGGAGCAGACTTCATGCTTCAGCTAGATGGCTGGGACAACGAGATCAGATCGGCATCACTCAGCGAGTACGGCCCCTTCCCGGACTACGACTGGAGTGAGTGGTACTACATCGAGACACTGGAATCAGCCCGTGGGCAGAGCGAGCTTGAGGCCAAGGCCGTTCTTCCTTATGAGGTGGACCAGAGCGCGCGGTACATGCTCGTCTCTCAGGACGAGAACGCGCGGAATTCAGCAACGTACCCGGTGCCGGAGAGCGGGGGCGTGTTGATAGTGCGCCAGCAGTTCGGCCTTGCAGTCTCGCCGACGACCGGTTACGTTCCAGCTGGCAGCAGTGTAGCGTTCATGACCCTCAGCTTCTCATGCGAAGGCGTTGATGGCGAGGTGAGCTCAGTGTCTCCCTCCGTCTACGGGGCCACGCTGGCGTGGTCCTTCGAGGCATTCAGCATCTCGCCCGGTCAGACGCACTCTGTGGACATCACCGTGGACACTTCGGCGATGTCTGCGGGAAGCATGGTCGCCGCGAGCGTCACGGCCAGCGACATCGGCTCATCGTTCGCCAACACGGTCATAGTGGGAGATGGTGTGAGAGCGTATGTCGCCGCACCTCCGGAGGAGATAACGATTGACGGCGCCTTCGGAGACTGGGTCGGCCTCGTATCTTCGGACACTGACCTCATACCTGTCGGCAATCCCAACATAGACATCACGGGCGTGGCTGCGGCGAGCACGAGCACCTCGTCTTACTTCTATGTCAGCGTAACCGGTGAGATGTGTGCTGGCTCCTACGTCCCCATCATAGTAGGCAAGCCCACGGGCGGAGGAGGAGGCACCCCCGTCCCCGCAACCAGAAAGACGGGCGAGGATCTGCTGAGGGTGTACGTCGATTCGGACACTTCAGCCTTGACGGGGTTCCCGTATTCGTTGCCCTCGAAGACCATAGGCGCGGACTTCATGGTTGAGATCACCGGCCTGTACGGGCGCATAATCTCGAAGACCCTTCTGCAATATGCCGCCGGCGAATGGACCGAGGTTCTCGGAGCCACCCCAGAGGCGGCAAAGGACATGCAGAGGATTGAGCTGGGGGTCGGTTCATCGCACATCGGGGGCTCTTCGTCCGTCGACTTCATAGTCGAGACCACTGACTGGCAGCAGCTCACGGACAGGGCCACGGCGGTGCCGATCGGGACCCGTGCAGTCGACTCCATGTTCGTGTCTGCGGTCAACCCTGAGGGATGGTACATCGAGGACCCGACCAGCTCAGCGCTCGCTACCGCGATGTCCTATCAGAGGAAGCTGTTCTATGATGGTGTCAACTTCTGGAGCTTCTACTGGGACGGGGCCGACACCGTCTACAGGTACAGCGCGGACTACGGCAAGACGTGGTCAAGCTCCTCGAACGCATTCAAGACGGCCGGCGTGGCCCAAGTGTCAGTATGGTGGGATAGTGCCAACGGCATAGTCTACGCGGTAGGAGATATATCGATTCAATCTGTGTATGTCAGGCTCCAGCGCGGCGTGGTAGATCCCGCGCTCAAGACGATCTCGTGGGCGGCCAGCGACTATGTAGCCCCGGTTTCCGCCAACCCGATGCCGAGCAAGAACGCATTCATCAGCAAGGATGCTTCGGGCCATCTGTGGGTGCTCTCCAGCAACTGCACGAGGCCGGCCTCCCCGGTGAGATACGACCTGTCCGCATTCAGGAGCGTCTCGGCCGACGATATGTCGTCATGGACCTACACGGGGAACATGAAGGACGATCCCGACCCGGTCCAAGGCACTATGAAGGGCGTCATCCTGCCTGCGGGCACCGGCAGTGATGCCTGGACGGTGTATGCCTACGAGGGCAACGTTGCTGCGAGGAAGTACAACGGGACGTGGTCTGCGGAGTCGACCATATATCTGGTAGGGGCGGACAACCCGGAATGCACGGAAAACGCGCCCCCATCGGCTGTTGTCGATGGCAACGGCGTGATTCATGTCGTGTATGGCAACGGCCACCAGCAGATCGGAATCTCCAAGCCCTTCATCTACTATGTGAGCAACGCCGGCTCCTCGTGGTCAGTGCCTTACCGACTGGACTCAGTTGGGAACACCCTGGGCAACATGTACCCGACCATATCTCTTGACGAGTCCACGGGCGTCGTCTATGCGTTCTGGATCCAGACGGATACCGGAGCTGTGCCGATAACCATAATGTGCAAGAAGAAAGTCAGCGGAAGCTGGCAGAGCATGACCTTGACCGGGCAGACCGCAGATGCGAAGCAGTACCTCACGTCCATCTACTCGGCGCCCGCGGATTACCTGGTGTGCTGGCAGTGGACTCAGAATACGACTGCTCCGATTCAGGTGATATTCGACAAGATACCGGAGTTCGGCACCATCCTGCCGCCCGTGTTCTTGTTATTGATGCTCGTGGTCGCCTTCGTGAGTCGCTCGAGGAGAAGGTCATTCCCTTGACCTTTCGCCCTGGGCTGGCGGCTGTATTGCGGAGCTCGTTCGATTAGTTATATAATGAACAAGGGTATTTCGGCCATGATGGAAGAGGAGCA
>JAFGHM010000105.1 GCA_016930135.1 Thermoplasmatota archaeon
TCCGCCGTCCTTCTGCTTCTGAACCAGCTGGCTCTTCTCCAGCTGCTGGACTGTGACTCTGGAAATGGACCGTGAGCCCCTGACCGCCTTGTTGGGCTTTGAGCCTCTGTCCGCCTTACCACCGTACTCAGCGGCGAGCCGCGTGGTGCCCATCGGACCATCGATGTATATCTTCCTGAGCACAGCGGCCGCACGGACGTGCCACCAATCGTTCTCGGCCGGGCTCTTCTCCCTGTGCCTGCCGGTCTTGACGAAGGGGGCCCAGTCAGGAGGCGCCATCGTCTCAACCTTCTTCAGCTCCTCCGCTAGCTTCCTTATGAGCTTGTCCGCGGGCACATCATATGCAGTGGCCATCTACACTCCCCTGTGAATCGAAATCTGGACGGCTGGAACGGTGCCACACGAGGTGGCAAAACGCGGATAAGATGCTGCCCGTATTTAAATGCTTCTCACTGCCGCGATGGGCCAGACATAAGGCCAGAGGTGCAGCATGTGCATGATGGGGACCCGGTCCGTGGAAGGCTTTTTCTTGCGCCTCCACCTTGCCTCGGACATGCACACAGTGGTCGGGATCACGGGCGCCTCGGGCATAGTCTACGGCGTGAGGCTGCTCAAGGCCCTTCCGGGGAAGACCACCGTCGTCGTGTCCGAAGAAGGCGCCGCAATCGCTGAGGAGGAGCTCGGGCTTGTCCCTGCCGACCTTCATGCGCTCGCGCAGGCGCATTACAGCAACAGCGACCTCTTCTCACCCCTGGCCTCCGGCTCTGTCAGGTTCGACGCGATGGTGATAGCGCCTTGCAGCGTCTCCACCATGTCGAAAATCGCCTGCGGTATCGGGGACAACCTCATCTCTCGCATCGCCTCAGTTGCGCTCAAGGAACGCAGGAGACTGGTCCTTTTGATCCGAGAGACACCTCTCTCGTCCATACACTTGGGCAACATGGAACGACTCGCCAACGCGGGCGCCGTTGTGATGCCTGCCTGCCCGGCATTCTATCCTAAGCCGAAGAGCGTCGAGGAGATGGTCGATTTCGTGGTCGGCAGAATACTAGACGCCCTCGACGTCGAAAACCGATTGTACGAGCGCTGGACCGGTGGCTCGGCACCTAGGCCCCGAAGTCGTGGATCTCGTCGAAATCCTCGCTGATCGCTCTGTACTGTCCCTCTGTCAGCTCGTTCTTGTCCACGGCCAGGATGACCGTGGACCCGTGTATCGATGCGAGGTCGTTCAGCTTCTTCATGAACGACAGGACTTTATCGAATCCGCTCGCGTCGATCAGGGCGTCGAGACCCTCGAGCAGTATCCCCGCCTTCTTCGTCGTCATCAGAAAGGTCGAGGCGACCTCCATTGCGCCTTCGTCCAGTGCTTTCGGGTCCAAGTTGTCGATGTCCGTCTCGCTGTCCGAGAACCACTTTATCTCCATCTCGCCGAGGTCATAGTCCGACCTCAGCTTCCCGGGGAACTGGGAGGTCATGACCATGGTCGGCCTCTCGCTCAGGGAGATCGCCCTGATCATCATGAAGGCGTTTCTGGGGTCCTCGGCGACGACGAGGTAGTTCTTGCCTGGGGCGATCTCCTCCTGGAACATGCCACACTTGGGGCACTGGATCGAGTACGAGTCCTCCGACCCGGTGTAGAGGAAGGTCTCGCCGCAGGACCTGCACTGTATCGACCTCGTCCGCTGGGGGAAGAGCAGCTCGCCGCACACTGGGCAGTTCTGGACCTTCTCTGCGCAGTCGACGTGCATGGTGGCGCCGCACGTGCTCTGGAACAGATCCAGTCCCGCCTCGATGGGCCTGAAGCAGACCCTGCACATCATCTCGCCCTGGCCCTTTTCAGGCTCGAGGACGGCCTGCTTCATCTCGATTACCGACTCATCGGGGATCGAAAGGGCTGCCCGGTTGTACATGAACCTGGAGAAGAAATGCTCGCCTATGACCGCCAGGGGCACCAGGAAGTAAAGGAACCACACGTATACGAGGGCGTTGGGCGAGACGAAGTCGAAGATGAAGGGCAGGAAGTAGAGGACTGCAATGACCGCTGTGAGGACATATGCGGACAGGCGGACTGATGTCAAAGGCCTCGCGTGCTTCCTGAACTTCTTGGGGTGAAGCTTCTCGAACTTGTCGAAGTACTTCCCGGGCGCTTTCATGATCATGATTCCGCCCAGCAAGAGCACCAGGAAGCCTATGACCTGGTTCTCCATGACCGAGAAGTCCCGGTATGTGATCATGCCGCGCGCTCTGAAAGTGGGGCCGACGTCGCCGTCGTATGAGTACCACAGAATGCTCCCCGTCGGCAGCCTGACGGATGTGAAGTCGCCTTCAGTTATCTCAGGGTCCGTGAAGCTTCCGAGCACCAGAGTGGTTACCCGGTGGTCTAGCTGCATGGTCCCTTCGAATCGAAACCCTGTGACCGCCTCGATCGAATCGGCGAGGGTCGAGTACACGCTCTGGGCCGTCTCAATCTCCTTTGTGGTGGACAGGCCAGAGCCCTCGAACGATAGCGAGAACATGATCGGCGAAGGGTCGCTGCGGGTCGAACTGACCAACCCCGATGTCATAGAGAGGATGTCGGATTCGTCAACACTGGTGAAATCGGTCATCGACTCTATCTGGATGCCCCAGTAGATCCTGCCATGCATGGCGGCGGACACGTTCTGCAGGAACATCCTGGTCTCAGCTACATTGAGCAAGTTATTGGCGTGAGATCCCACGTCGAATGTCTGGAAGATGTCATCCCTGAAAAACTCGGCTGCGGAGCCCGAGAAGGTGACCTGAATGTCCACGGACCCGCTCAGCGAGCCTATCCCGCTGAGCAGCATATGGCTCTTCACGGCCATCACGTCGTCCTCGTCCTGGGCCGAGGAGGCTGGGGCCGAGGAGCACGCGAGAAGCAGGAACACGAGCACGGCGGCCGAAAAGGACCTGAGAGCCGACATGGTATCGACCAGTGATAAGCCTCCAGCGGAATCTTAATGCTTTCGCGCCTATTTGTCGCGCCCGGCACTCTGAAGACCCCCAGTAGCCAGTTGGCCCCGTCACCGCGGGAGCAACATGGTCATAGGGACACTTGGCGCTTGTCTTTGATGAGCCGCTCCGGATGGAGTATGCAGTCTCCACCCCAACATCACTTCGTCTCTCTCCGCTCTCTCTGAAGAGGACCGGGCGCCCACCAACCCCACTTGCCGAGGACGGTCATCATTGCCGGAACGATGTAGGTCCTGACCAGCATGGCATCCAGGAGTATTGCGAAGGCGAGCGCAAACCCGATCTCCTTCAACATCATTGTGCCCGAGATCATCATCATGCTGAACGCAGAGCCCATGATGACGGCCAGCGCAGTGATGATCCCGCCTGTCCAGTCAAGCGAATCCACGATCGCCTCTTTGTCGCTCTTGCCCTTGTGGATCTCCTCTCGTATCCTGGTGAGAATGAACACGTTGTAGTCCATCCCTATCCCCATGAGCATGATGAAGAGGATCAGAGGTACGATCCACAGTATGGGTTCGCCCAGGACATAGCCGAACAGGCCGACTGTCGCCGCGAACGCCCAGGTGATGCTGAGCATGATCGAGAGTATCGCGAACAGAGAAAGCAGGAGCGCCCCGAGGACTATCAGCAACACGACGAATATCCCAATGACCACGATGATCCTCATCGTGGTGAACTGCTGGTCCAGGTCGATCTTGAGGTCGTATATGATGGCTGAAGAGCCGCCGACATATACTCCAGCGGACGATATCGCACCGTCCGACGCCTTCAAGGCCGCCAGCTCATCCCTGATCACCCTCACAGTATCGAGCGACTCGGGCGTCATTGGTCCCTCCTCCAGGATGACTGTGAACAGAGCTGTGCGCCCATCGACGCCCACCAGCTGCAGCATCGTGGCCTCGTAGCTCGCCCTCAGTTCCGGGCTCATCGCGCTCAGGTTGACGTAGTCGATGTGGTCGCCCCTAGGGTTCGTCGGACCTGTGACCTGTTTGACGTTTTCCGTGGCAGCCAGGACGGCGGCGACGTCGTCGATCGATCCCAGGTTATCCATGCTGAAGTTGCCCTCGGAATACACGGGGGTGTCGAATACCACAACCACCTCCGTGGGCATTATGCGCCCCGCTCCGAACGCCTCCGACATCGCGACGATGCCTTCGTTGCTCTCGACTCCTGACGCCATTCCCCCGATGAAGTCGAAGCTCGTCTCCGCGTTCAGGAAAACATACGTAGTCGGGATTGAGATGAGGAGTGCAACCACAATCACCGTCTTCGAGTGTCTGATTGAGAAGTTCGCCGCCTTGTAGAAGTACCCACGGTGCCCTTGGGACCTCTTCTCCATGACCTTCTTCGCGAACCTGTACCAGCGCGCCCCTCTTGTGGGCCAGAATATCCTGTTCCCCAGCAGCATTATTATCGATGGGACAAGGGTGAGCGCGACGAGAAGGGATATGGCGATTGCCAGGCCGAGGATCATCCCCATGGTCCGAATCATCGAGAACTCAGCGACGGAGAGGGCGAAGAAGGATATCATGACGGTGGCGCCACTAGTCGAGATGCTCTCGCCGGCCCACGTGACCGAGGTCCTCACTGACTCCTCTCGATTGTGTCCCTTGATGCGCTCCTCCCTGTACCTCGCGACAATGAAGATGGCGTAGTCTGTGCCGACCCCCATCAGGATGCTGAATAGCAGCGTGATGACGGAATAGTGTATGTCCGCAACCACCGAACCCACGAAGAACACGAGCGCCTGGCTGAATCCCAGCGCGACCATGACGCCTCCGAGTGGCAGGAACTGTGCCACCACCGATCGGAAGAAGATGCCCATGAGAACGATGATTATCACGATGGTGACGGGCTCGATTAGCGCGAGCTCATCCATCATGGACTCCTCCATGTCCGCGGTCAGAGCGGAGTCGCCCGTCACGTATGTCCTGTAGTCCGATGACAGGTGGACCGACTTCAACTCCGAAACCATCTCCCTGAGCACGAAGACGTTATCGACGATCAGCTTCCTGCCGCCTTCCACGTAGCCGGAGTCCTTCGAGAAGCTCAGGATGATCAGGGTCGTAGTCCCATCAGGGCTCACAAGGCTGGAGAGATACTCAGGTGGCAGCTGGGCGGGCAGCTCGGAAAGGGTCCTGGTTGAGACGACGGTACGAGAGAACACCGCGAGCTCCGTTGGGGTGTACTCCGGGCCGAGCGCGTAGACCTCTTCCATGAAAACCAAGTCGCTGACGCTGGCAAAGGCCGCGACCGTCGAGACCGAGAACCCGTGCAAGAGGCTCTGATTGGAGAACGAGGACAGCCCGAACGATGCCAGTACCGCGTACATGACGGCTTTCTGGTCGTCTGGATATGGGAGGCTCTCGATGAACTGCGGTGCTGCAACACCGATGGCCGTCTCCGCTCGTGCCTGTGGGTTCGAGGTCAGGCCAGGGTCGTTGTAGGTCAGATTCCACGCATAGCAGAACTCCTCGAGGTACTGATACGAGAGCTGTCTAGAGGCCTCGTCTGCATCTGCCAACAGATAGGGCATCGACGCCATGGTGGTCTGATACGCAACGTAGTCCCTCTCCGGGATGCTGAGTACGGGATCCGTCGAGAGCCAGCTTCCGAGGTATATCGATGGTATCCCATACAGCAAAGAGGCGGTCATATTGACCTCGTATTCCGTCTCGACCAAGGCGGGCCCGAGCTCGGCCGCCAGTGTGTAGACCATCCCCTGATATGCTGAGTATACGGAGCTGAAGTCCTCGAGATACGCGAGTCTGCCAGGCGCAGTCGCCTGGTCCTCGAGCTCCAGGCAGAAGTCCCTGACCTCCGCGGAGCCCACATCCTGTCCCTGTAGGACGATCATGAGGGTGCTGTTGGCGAGTGAGGTGGGGAACTGCTCGTCGATTATCTTCTGGGCGATCAGCGACTCGATGTCGCCCTCGACCATCTCCGATTCCTGGTAGACTAGAACGTCGTTGACCTTCGTAATCGCGGGGGCGATGTACAGAAGAGCGACGATCCAGATGACGATGATGAGCTTGTGGTGACGGACTACAGTATTGGCTAGCTTCTCGAATATCATGTCAGCATCTCCAGGGCGGCGGTTTTTTTCCTGCCTACATGAATGTCGGTCAGCGAATTCTCGGGATGCAGGGGGTCCAGGGTCGCGTCCCCCTGTAAATCCTAGTTCGGTATATGTCTTTCGATTGGCTTGCCATCTCTGCGGATCTTGAGAACATCCTCATTCGAGATATATCGCGGGCCTTCCCGGCTTCGCGAGCCTGGCCTTCCCCTTTGGATCCGCTCTGCCAGGGTCGTCCGCAGCGAATATCTCGACGGCGCAGCCGAGTTCCGACTCAAGGAAACCCTTGGCCGCGGACAACACGGACATCTCATCGATCAAGGCGCCCAGCATCTGCCTGTCCTCGGCGGAGGCCTTCATGACCTCTGTGCTGACGTCCTTTGCATATGCCGGAACCTCCTTCTTGGCCGCAGGGCTCTCGACCGTGGAAATGGCTCCCTTGATCAGCGCCGGAACGTCCGGCTTGCCCTTGGGGTCGGAGAGGGCCATGGCCAGCATTTCCTGCTTCCACTTCGGGGCCACCATCACGACGGTTCTCTTCGGCTCGAGCCCAGTGACCTTGACGATTTCAGCCACATCAGCCATCAGTCTCTCGATGAGGCGCTCTTTCGCCTCCTCGATGATGATGTGTTCGTCGACGCTCCCCGGCTGTATCTGGTACGTCGAGACAAACTGTTCCCTCCCGGACAACTGCCACATCTCCTCGGCGATGTGCGGTGTGACGGGCGCCATCAGCGCGATCCAGGTCTCAAGTGCCTTGGAGACGACAGATTTGTTCTTGCCGTACCTGCGAAGATACCACTTGAAGTCCCGGGGCATCTCGAAGTAGACGTCGTTGACATATGATCTGAGGTCGTAGGTGTCCATGTACCTGTGAAGCGTGAAGAGCCGGGTCTGCATCCTGGCTGCTAGCCATGCATCGATCCCGGACTCTTCGTCGGCACGAACCTCCAAGAGCTCCTGGACCTGGCTCCAGAGCCGTTCCAGCCTGTCCCTGTATCCCTCGACTTTTTCGTCGTCCCAAGGGACATCCACGTACAACGAAGCGATGTGCGCGTAGAATAGACGCATCGCATCCACGCCGAACCGCTCCGCAGCGTCGGGAATAGGCTGTGCCCCGCCCTTTGATTTCGATATCTTACCCCCGGTTGCGGTTATGTACCAGTTGACTATGATCCCCCGAGGCCAGTGCTCTGGCCTCAGGATCGCGACGTGGTTCATGAGGAAGACGGGGAAGTGCACGGTCATGTGCTCTTTGCCGCCCAGGTTGATGTCTAGCGGATGCCAGTACTCGAACTCGGACCTGATGGCATCGAGGGTTTCCCTGGGCACTCCGGTACTTGTCGCCACGGCTTCCGAGTTCCCCTTGCCGAGCATCACGAAGTCGAAGAACTCCTCGGTCATGCCATCGGGCCTCACAAGCCCTTCGTTCGCATATCTCGACACGATGTAGTATGCCGGATAGAGCGTGCTGTCCGCGATGGCCTCTATGATCCACTTCTGGTCGAACGGGAAGCGCGTGCCCAGCCAGTTGCCCAGCCTGACGCAGGCCCTCTCCCTGTACCATTCCAGGACCGCCTGCATGTTCTCGTAGTATTCCCTGGGCAGGATCTTCATCGTGAGCGCGTGCTCCTTCGCACGTTCCGTGAGCGTGGGGCTCGCATAGTCGATGAACCACTGGTCCGGGATCTTCTTCACAAGGACCTTCCCGCCGCACCTGCACAGGACCTCTTCCGAAAGGTCGTAGAAGAGGTCCGCCTGGCCAGAGGAGAGCATCTCGTCGCGCATGGCGTCCTTCGCCCGCTCGACGGGCTGGCCGGCGAACCCGCCGCAGATCTCGTTCATCACCCCCTTGTGGAAACCTGTCTTGTAGATCTCCTTCGTGGCCTCCTCGAGCTTCGGGTCTGCCAGCGAGTCTATCCCCATCCTCTCAGTTATCTCGATCGCCGGCAACGACCCCCAACCCGGGGTATCGATGATCGGTATCGGTGCGGCCTCATCCATCATCTGGTCGGTTATGCCGTACCTCTCCCTTTGGGCCGTGTCCTTCCTGAGCTCCACCAGCCCGATCCAGTCGACCGGAGCGTCCGAGGGCACGCTCATGACCAACCCTGTGCCCACGTTCGGGTCACAGAGGACCGAAGGGAATATGGGTATCATCTTGCCCGTGTACGGCGCCCTGCATCGCTTGGCCATAAGTGAGGCGCCGTCCGCGGAGCCCTTCACCAGGACCTTGTCCTTCTGCAGGGCGAGCTTCTCGGCCGCCTCCCGGCTCACGACCCAAATCTCCCCATCGACCTGAGCGTCGACGTACTCGACCTCCGGGTTGACCCAGAAGTTGGTCAGTCCGAAGACCGTCTCGGGCCTCAGGGTCGCAGCCACGAGCTTCCTGCCGTCCTCGAGGTCGAACTTGAGGACCGTGTACTCGAGCACCTCCGCGTTCCCGCCCTTGGATATGTCCGTCTCCGAAGCGTCTATAGCCACCGGGCCGTGCTCGAGACACGCGGGCGCGAAGTATGGCTTCTGGATCAGAAGGCCTTCAGACATCAGCTTGCGCATCTGCCACTCGATGAACTTAGAGTAGTCTGGGTAGATGGTGCAGGTGAATCTCCGCCAGTCCGACATGAACCCGAAGCGTTTCCAGTAGTCGTTTATGAAGACATCGTTGAGGAACTTCACGACCTCCATCGGATCCTTGAGCTTGGCAATGGTCTCCTCTGGAACCCCGTTTGCCCTCAGCACATCGACTGCGACGGGATCGCCCCGCTCGACCCTCCTTGCGAATGTTATGGCGCCGTTGCCCGTGGCGTGCGTGCCCACGGGGAACAGCACCTGGTGGCCGGTCATCATCTTGTACCTCACGACCGCATCGGAAAACGTGTAGCCCCGCATATGGCCCACATGAAGGTATCCGGTGACACCAGGGTAGGCGAATATCATGAAGAACTTCTTCTTGCCCGGGACGGGTACGGACTCGTTCACCTTCGCCTCGTACCAGGCCTTGCGCCATTTCGCTTCGATGGCCGAGAAGTCCAGAGCCATTGTTTCAAGCCAGCGGAGGCAGAGAACGCCTGTGACCTCTAAAAGCTTTTGAGGCGGCCCTGTCCGATGCGCTCATCTGCGACCCTTCGCAATCACCACGGTCGTCAGAGGACCGATGGTCGCCGTCACGACTCCTAGCAGACCGAGGAAGACACCGAGGAACGCCATGAGGTTGTCGGAGGGGGACAAGGTACGGCCTTCGGAATCGGAGGCGCCCTCAGTCGAGGAGACCGTTCCGTCCATCGAACCCGCAGCAGAGAAGACGACCGTGATCACAAAGCCCACGACGAACAACGCGATGCCTACGGACACGAGAACCGGCCTGTTTGTCTCCCGTTTGTCTGAGGCTTCTGCCTCAGCGTCTGATGCGCCCATCTGATTACCCGGTAGCCCCTTGATGTAGCGCCAAGAAGCAATGCAGTGATAAAGGTTCCTGAATGAATGTGAGCCTCAATGCACCTCGCCGCCGACTCGTGGACATGTGGTGCCAGCAGCGACTCCGGGCGACCCACTGCAAGAGAGCCAGTAAGACGGGTATGACTTTTTCCGCCGAAATGTGACATTTTGCAACATTATATATACAGTCGGCTGACATATGTTCTCTTCGCGTCAACAAATCGGGATGGGATGCACACATGTCCGACCCATTGGAGAGCGAGAGGATAACACTGCGGCTGGATGCCGATGACCTCAAGCTGATAGACGAGTTCATCGCAAACAGCAACGAGTTCTCCAACAGGTCGCAACTAGCCCGCGCCGCCGTCCGCGCGTACATAGAAATACGCGCGGGTGGCGGACAAGGTACGACGAGCAGGCCGAACGAAGTCCTCGTGCAGATACCGCCTCTTGTACTGGAGACCGTGAGACAGCTGGTGAACGAAGGGGTCTACAGTACGATCTCCGAGGCGATCGCAGATGCGGCAAGGCACGAGTTCCTCCATGAGGAGCA